>CAMRBQ010000099.1 GCA_947040495.1 uncultured Spirochaetia bacterium | reverse complement strand
TTTAATTCATCCATAATCAAGTCCAAGTTATTGCACCGAGTTTTGCTATCTCACCTATCTCTAATGCATATGGAGTGCCTTGCCCCGTGTTTATCGATATTTCAACATCAAGCCCTTTTGCCCCAGTAAGAAAAAAGCTAAATTTTTAAGTTGCATCAAAAATTTTTATTCTAAATGCGATGATTATTATGTTATATGGTTTGAGTAAATATATTTGACATTTCATAAAAAATAGATAAACTCACTTTATAATAATAGAATTTTTAAGATTTAGCATTATATTTTAAAAAATATTTGGAGTTAATATATGTCAATATTAGATTTTATAAAAAATAAAACTATGCTGCTTGATGGAAGCACAGGCTCGGCTCTCATGCTTATGGGGATAGATAGTGGCAGTTGTCCTGAGATTTGGAATATAGAAAACAAGGAAAATATAGCAAATCTTGCGAGAAACTATTTTGAAGCGGGTAGTGATGCTGTGCTTACAAATACATTTGGTGGTAGTTCTATTAAACTTGCAGATTATAACCTTGCTGACAAGGCATATGATATTGTTTATAATGGTGTATCTATTGCCAAAGAAGAGGCTTTGAAATTTAAAGATAAATTTGTTATAGCGAGTGTTGGGCCTACTGGGAAGTTTATGGAGCCTATTGGTGAACTTACAGAGACTGATATGATTGAAGGCTTTGCTATTCAAGTGAAAGCAATCAATGATGCCAAGGCTGATGCGATAGTTTTAGAAACATTTACAGATATAAGTGAAATCATAGCAGCTTCAAAGGCTGTTAAAGAAAATAGTGATTTGCCATTTATAGCTTCGATGACATTTGATAAAAACCCGTCTACAGGTAAATATAATACGATAATGGGTACTAGTGTTGCCCAAGCATATGATACGATTATGAGCATTGGTGCTATAGCATGCGGTTCTAACTGTGGCAATGGTTTATTAAATATGGTTGAAATAATGAAAGAATATCGAACAATGAGTAAAGATACTCCATTATGGACAAAACCAAATGCAGGGCTTCCCGAATATAGAGATGGTAAAACAGTTTATACTGAAGATGAAAACTTTTTTGCCGAAAATATTCATCAACTACTAGAATGTAATGTGAGCTTTATTGGCGGATGCTGTGGTTCTACATATGCACATATAAAAAAAATGAGAGAAGTATTAGGATAATTTTTTAAATGCTTATATCACTTGAAATACGAAACTTCGTACTTATTGATAAATTAAAAATAAATTTTGTCTCTGGTTTTAATGTACTCACAGGTGAAACAGGGGCGGGCAAAAGTATTATCATAAGTGCATTAGAACTTATAACAGGCGAAAAAGGTTCTACACGTGCTGTCGGTAATAGTGGGGACAAGCTGTTTGTTGTAGGGACATTTAATATAACATATGCTCATCCTTTTATAAAAGAGCATTTAATCTCTAAGTCTATAGATGTAAGTACTAATGAACTTGTCTTAAAAAGAGAGATAACTCGAGATGGCAAGAGTAGGTCATTTATAAATAACTCTAGCGTTCGAGTGGCAGATTTAAAAGATTTGGGCGATATATTAGTTGATATACATGGACAGCATGAACATCAAAGCCTATTTAATCCGAATCATCATTTGCATTATTATGATAGCTTTTTAAATACTATTGCATTGAGAGAAGAGTATAAACAGTCATATAATAAATTATTAAAATTAGAGAAACAATATAAAGAAATAATGGATAATAAAAATGCCATTATGAAAGAAAAATCATTTCTTACTTATGTGTATGAAGAGATAAAAAAAACAGAGATAGAAGAAAACGAGGATGAGGCTCTAACTAATCAAATATATATGATGAGTAATGCTGAAAAGATAAATGAAAGCCTATCTACTGCTTCAAAAGATTTATATGGTAGTACAAATGGTGCATATTCAAAAATATTAAAAGCGACACAGATACTTTCAGAATTGGCCTCCCATGATACAAGGCTTGAAGAGATAGCAAATCAGTTAGATGCGATATCATTAAACCTTGATGATATAAAACCAATACTTTCAGATATATTACATAAATCAAACTTTAACCCTGCAAAGCTTGATAGTTTGAATGAAAGACTTTTCACAATTAATACATTGAAAAAAAAATATGGCGGTTCTATAAAAGAGATACTATCATATTTTAATGAGATAAAAGATAAACTTGAAGTGCTAGATTTTTCAGATGGTGATATTGTAAATCTTAAAGAAGATATAAATACTACATCTAAAGAAGCGAGTAGGCTTGCAAAGCAGTTATCAGAAAAGCGTCATCAATTAAAAATAGAGTTTGTATCTAAAATTGAAAAAGAAATGAAAGATTTGGGCATGGGAGATACTCGCTTTGATATTGAAATTACAAGTGAAGAGGATGAAGAGGGTTTACTCGAGATAGATGGCAAAAGATATAAGGCAAGTAATACTGGAATAGATAATCTTGAATTTATAATAGCGCCGAATAAAAATCCTATATTTATGCCACTTAGAAAAATAGCTTCTGGTGGTGAAATATCTAGGATAATGCTATCTCTCAAAACTGTGCTTGCCGATGGCGACTATTCAGAAACTATGGTTTTTGATGAAATAGACACTGGTGTTGGAGGTAGTATTGCTGAAGTCATTGGTCAAAAAATTGCTATGCTCTCACAAAAAAAACAGATACTCGCTGTAACGCATCTTGCACAAATTGCTATATATGGAGATTTGCATTTCAAGGTTATAAAAGAGGATAGGGTTGATAGCATAAATTCTACAATAGAACAATTGTCTACAGAGAAGCGTATAAATGAAATTGCTAGAATGATAGCTGGAAAAGAAATAACAAGCACCACAATAGAGCATGCAAAAGAAATGCTTAATTCGACAAAGAAAAATAGCGAAAGAGATTTTTAACCATGCCTAAAAAAAGAAAAATGGAAATAATCACTCCAACCAAAAAAGTTAAAGACGCTGTTAAATGTGGTTCAACATTACAAGCTTATACGATATTTAAAAGTATCCTTGACTATGAAGAATATGAACTTAAAGGACAAGAACATTTTTGGGTTATGGGAATAGATGGTGCGGGCTATGTTACTTGTGTTTATATCGCTGCAATTGGTTCTGACAACAGAGGAATAATTGACCCCGTTGATATTTTCAGTATAGCGATTGCCCAGAAATCAAAAGTGGTTGTTTTGGCTCATAATCGTCCTGAAGAAGAAGAAGTCATTTGTTCAAGCAAAGCAGACATTGACCTTACAGATAAACTTTTTCATGCATGTTTGCATTTTGGACTTATAATACTTGACCATATAATATTTGGAGATAGTACTTATCTTAGCATGCTTAAAAATGGCGATATAGAAAAAATTTTGAAATCTAGAACATACAAGTCTTATAATAAGATTAAGCCGCAGCTCGACAAAGAAAAAAAAGAAGCTGTAGAGCATGGTATTGATAAAAGGAATATTGAAATAGCAAAAAAATTATTAGAACTTAATTTAGATATAAAAACTATTATTAAAGCAACTGGATTAACTGAAAAAGAAATAAATAAATTGAAATAATAGTTATTTCTTATAAGGATTGGCTATGCTGTAGTTAAATTATTAATAATAGATTCTGTCTTTAATCTAATATCTGCATCTAATTTTGTTATAGTTTCTATAGATAATTCTTTTTCTACATTTGAGCCGCACATGTCATTTACTATTTTATATATATCTGTAAATTTAATTTTAGAATCTAGAAATGCAGAAACACATATTTCATTTGCAGCATTTAATATTGTAGGGTATAGTCCACCAAGTTTGCCACATTTATATGCAAGGGCGAGCATTGGAAATTTATTTTCATCTGTGGGATAAAAATTTAATTCTTTTATATCACTTAAACGTAGCCTGTCAAATGGAGTTTCTTTTATATCGGGATATGTTAGTGCATTTTGTATTGGGTACTTCATATTTGTTATACCAAGCTGGGCATATATTTCGCCATCAATAAATTCAACCATCGAATGTATTATGCTTTGCGGATGTATTATCGTATCTATTTTGTCATAATCAACATTAAATAAATGATAAGCCTCGATAACTTCAAAGCCTTTGTTCATCATAGTGGCACTATCAATTGTTATTTTATTTCCCATATTCCATGTAGGATGTGCGAGGGCAGATTCTACAGTAATATTATCAAATTCATTTATAGGCATATTGAAAAAAGGGCCACCACTTGCTGTGATTATAATTTTATATATATCTACATTTTGAAAATGACGCAGTATTTGAAAAATAGCAGAATGCTCGCTGTCTATGGGGATAATATCAACATTATTTTTTTTTGCGAGAGGCATTATAATGTGCCCACCAACTACAAGCGTTTCTTTATTTGCTAAGGCGACGGTTTTACCTTTTTCTATGGCTTTAATTGTTGGCAAAAATCCTGCAAAACCTGTGAGGGCAGTAACAAGTATATCGAAATCTGTCTCTTCTACAAATTTTACTATGTCATTTTCATTGTTGCCATATATTTTTATATTTTGTCTATTTTCGCTTTTGAATACATTTCTTGATTTTTCATCTTTTATATAAACACTTTTGGGGTTGAACTTTTTACATTGAGAAATAAGAGTTTTGACATTTACAGCGACAGATAATCCTACTACAGTAAAATCATCTTTGAAGCTATCAATTACAGAGAGAGTGTTTAATCCAATAGAACCGCTTGAACCTAATATTAAAACTTTTTTCATAAATTTATTATATCATAAAAATAATTAGCTTCAAGATACTTTGTTATAAATGATATTTGAGAATATACATAATTTTTTAAGTTGTTTTTTATGATTGACGTTGACAAATAAATAAAGATAAACCATACTATAGCTAAGGTTAATATTTAAATGATAGATATGTTAAAATATGAAAAAGAAGCTATATCACTTGGTCATAAGTATATATGTGGAGTGGATGAGGTCGGACGTGGCTGTCTTGCGGGCCCTGTTGTTGCTGCCGCTGTTATATTAGATATTAATAATATCTCAGAGGATATAAATGATTCGAAAAAACTTACTGCAAAAAAGAGGGAATCTCTTTATACAAAAATTATAGAAACATCGCTTGCATATTCGGTTGCTGTTATAGATGTAGAGACTATTGATAAAGTTAATATATATAATGCGACAAAGCTTGCCATGATGGATGCTATAAATAATCTAAGTATAAAGCCTGACGTGCTTTTAATTGATGCCATGAAATTATTTATGGGTATAAAAGAAATGTCTATAATAAAAGGGGATATGCTTTCTTTTTCGATAGCATCGGCAAGTATTATTGCAAAGGTATATAGAGATAATCTAATGATTGAATATTCTAAAAAATATGATAAATATGGTTTTGATATCAACAAAGGATATGGTGTTTCTGTACATTTGAAAGCTATAGAAAAATATGGCATAACCGATATTCATAGGAAGTCGTTTAAACCTGTATGCCTATATTTGGAAGATGAAAAATCAAATTTATTCAAATAATAGTAGTAATTCTAACTATTCTAATAATCATAATAAAAAACATAAGCCATTTGTTGAAGGCGAAAATGTAAAATATGTTGTTACAAAACGCATATCTAGTGAAAGGGCTATAATTACAATTAGAGGGCAAAAATTACTTGCTGACATTTCTATTGATAAACCAGATAGGGGGCTTGCTAAGATTATTTCAGTTGGTAGTAAAGTCGAATTAAAAATTGAACATAATAATAAGCCAAATAATATTTTTATAGTAAATAAAATAATAGACAATGATACTGCAAATATGCTTTTGAAAGAAGGTATAAAAGCCTCTGTTCAAAACATAGATTATATGTCTAAGATTATAAAATATTTTCCAAATCTAAGCCATCATCATATGCGTATGGTGTTATCTTTTATGGCAAAAGATGTATATCCAACGATGGATCAAATCTCTTTATTTTTTTCCGATTTTTTATTGAGAACAATAAGAGAGCAGATAACAAAGTATAGAATAAAAAACATTAATGAAACATTAAAAAATGCCGAAAAGTTACTGGAACTGTCTAAAAATATTTTTGCGGATAATTTTGCTATAGATAGGTCTATATATAATGCCATAGAATCAAATGGATACTATGCTATTTTTTGTATGCTCTTTGATATGTTTGAAAAGGAGGGGGACTTAGATTTACTAAAAGCACTAAAGGATGTTCTATTTAGGCTTTCTTGTAATAGGAAATCTAAGTTTTTAAAGCATGATGTTTATGCTGTACCTATTTTTATAAACGTGGGTGGTAAAGATAGGTTTGTAGAAATCTTTGTATCTGATGACAATGGTAGTGAAAGGGATGAATCGTTTTTATTTGGTGTGGAATGCTATGATGCAAAGAATGGAGCTTTGTTTGCTATATTTGTAAAAAAAGATATCGCCAACTATAAAATAGAGGTGAATATATTTGATGAAAGTATGTACTTAAAATATAAAAAAACAGAGTTTATATTAAATGGAAAAATAGATGAATTATCTCATAGAAATAAATTAGATGTAGAGATAGAGGTATTATCTAATGGAAAAAAATGTTGAGAATGCTTTTGATATATATCAAGATTATATCAAATCATTAGATAATCATAATACTAAAGCTGTGGCTATAAGATATGATAAAAGTAGGGATGACGCTCCTATAATAAATGCTAAGGGCGAAGGTATTTTGGCTAAACGTATGATTGAACTTGCTAAGAGTCATGATATACCTATTGTTAATGATGAGAATAGCGTGGCCGAGCTTATGAAGATAAAAGTTGGTGGAGAAATACCTTATTGTATGTATGAGGCTTTAAGTATTATACTTGCCCATATATATATGTTGTCAGAGGATTAGTATATATTTTGAAATGTGTTTTGTGGATTGTTAAAGCAATATAAAGGAATGTAGTATAATGGCTGATAAAAATTATATTAAAGTTGCAGACATATTAAATGAAGAAGAGATTTCCGATATTCTTATTATGGACGAGATAATTATATCCACAAAATATAATAGAATGGAACAATCTGATATAGATAGATTGAAAAAATGGAATATAAAGGAAGTATTATCGACAACATCATCATCGAGTACTATAGTATCATCGGATAATTTTGAAAAATTTATTGCGGATAGAAAAATATTTTTGGTAATATATGAAAAGGTTCTTAAAAAAATGAAAATTAATTTTCATAATTTTAGATATAATAATAGCTTGAATATTCAAGAATTAAAAGAAACTGTTGATGAGCTTTATGGTATGATTATTGTAAATTTATCCAGTGCATTGAGTATAGTCAATCTTTATAGTGCGAGTAAAGATGTGCCAGTAATTATGGCGATGAATGTATCTATTTTATCTATGATGATAGGTATTGCTGCGGGTCTTGATGAAAAGAGTATAAAAGAAATAGGGCTTGGTGGGATGTTATATGATATTGGTATGTTTAGAATTCAAGATTCTGTGCGTACAAAAGTTGGTAAATATACTGATGAAGAATATACTCATATGAAAACACATACTATATTAGGTTATAAAATATTAAAGCATCAGCTACATTTGGATGATAAAATAGCATTGATTCCTTTAACCCACCATGAAAGTTATAATGGTACAGGTTATCCTCGTGCATTAGCAGAAAATAAAATTCCATCATATCCACGTATTGTTTCTATAGCCAATTCATTTGAGAGTATGGTTAACAATTTATCATATCATAGTGATAATATAAGAACTCCATATGCTGCTATGAAAGAGATAGTGAAAGAATCGTCTAAGAAATTCGACCCATATTTTGTTAAGGTCTTTGTTGCTATTATGAGTTTATACCCAATAGGTAGTATAGTGGTATTAAATAATGGTAAGACAGCTATGGTATTTTCCTCTAATAAAGATGTCCCTATAAGACCAATATTAAAGGTAATAAAAGATGAGAATGGAGTTTTTGATTTAAAGGGAGAGGTTATAAACCTTTTG
>CAMRBQ010000098.1 GCA_947040495.1 uncultured Spirochaetia bacterium | reverse complement strand
GGATATGCAGAGCAAGATAAAAAGTGATGTCATTAGTAAAGATTATATTTTTGCTATGATGAAAAATATTATTACGGTAGCTGGTTTTATTACAGCGATGGGGGCTATTGCTTTTTTTATCGTCAAGGCTTTTTCTTAGGGTATTACTGGTAACTACACACATAAGAAACCTAAAATAAAGGTTAGCAGGTGCTGTTCTTATTTTAAAGTTTATTATTAAACAAGATGCTAATTAAATGGTGCCTTAGAAATTAAAACTTTTATATCATCATATTTTTCATCTTTTTCAGATTCTTTTTTAATATCCACTCTCCATGTTTCAGCTATAGAGTAAACATTATCAATTTTTGGACCTAATATAATCTTTTTTAGTACATTATCGCTTACAACTTTAGAATAATCTTTATATACAGATTTTATATTGTAATCGACTTCAAGTTTATTATAGTCTAATATTTTTAATATTCTAAGTTCCTGCTCTTCTACAAAGGCACTATTTTTAATTAAATATTTTATATTTTGGAGTGCTTTATATCCATTTTGAACATCTTTATCATCTAACTTATTTATAATATCAAATATTTTTTTTAATATATAACCTATATTAATTTTAACCTTCTCATAATCGTCATTATTTGTAAAAGAAAAATTTTCACTATACTCAAAGTCATTATACTCATTTTTAAGATTTATTATTATATTTTTATAGTTTGACTTATAAGGATTAAATATAAGCTCCTTTTCTTCCTCATCATAGTATAGCACATAATATAGAGGTTGTTTATACTTTTCTCTCTCAAAATCTGTGTTTGGAGAGGTTGGTAATTTATTATATTCAAAAGTTGTATCAAAAAAATCTTTATTAAAAACAAGAGACACCCCAGTCCCTTCTTTGTCTTCATTTTTTCCATAGAGCCTAAACATTGTAAGAGAGTCTGTACAGCGTGTGAAGGATGTTTGAACTGCACAATCTTCTTTCCTAATGGATTCTTCCTTGATGTGCTTTTCTGTATGCTCACTTAACATTTTAATTAATACTTTACCCTCTTCTGGGTCATTAACTTTTGAAAGTGTAGACATTCTCATACTGCTTTTATCTTTTATAAGTTTTCCTAAGACAACTGTGCTTGTGTAATAGGCAACATTAACCACTTTATCCGTTTCTTTTAGAGATAAGAAATATAATAAAATATGTTCATAGATAACGAGACTCTTTATGTTGTCATTGTTTTTATATATTTCATCTTTCCATAAATCACTGATATCTAGCAATTTATTTATTAAATAGTCCAGATTAAACCCCTCTTTAAAAACAAGACTTATATATTTAAAAATAAAATATGCTATGTCCTTATCAACACTTTCTAAATCTGATTCTAATGCTTTTTGGTAATCTTTTATAGCATTATTATTATCCCCTTTATTAAAATACTCACTGCCTCTATTGGCATAATCGATATCAGAATTCGTATCATTTCTTGATTGTTCTTGTACCTCATCCGTTTTATAACTTTTACCATTTTTTAAACCTAGCATACATGCTTTTATTACATTTGTATCTCGTATTTGAATCGCTGCCTGATTAGTAGGATAATAAATAGTAGGGCTTAGTTCGAACCATTCCACTACGTCTACTACATCAATTTCATCTTCTAAACCAAATTTATATTTATCTGCTAAATTTTTAATTTTTTCATCCGATTTATCTATACTTTTTAATACATCTTCCCAGTATTGGTTGATTTCTTGTCTAAACTGAAACTCTCCAATGGCTATAAGATTATGACCATGTTTTAATGCAATTAAATCACCTTTTTTAGCAGCTCTAAAAGTTTCAATACCCCTGTTATATGAGCCTAATATTGCAATATTAGCGTCCAAACATATTTTTGTAAAGGCAGGTACATAATATCCCCATTTAACTCCACAAGTAAAGACTCTTCTTTCCTCTTCCATAAAATCCCCCCAGTAATTCTTACAATATAAAGCATAATCATAATAATTACGCGTATATGCTATTAGATTAGTATATTAAAGTTGTAAAGTCAATTGTTTTTATAATTTAATTAGTATTTTATGTTATTACTAGAAAGATTTACACATTAATTATTTATATAGATTATTTTTTAATTATACGATAATAGGGAAGTACGCCTTATTCTTGATAAATCTATTTAGACATATTGAAATACACGCATAGAGGAATTATAATGAGCTTAGATAAGCAGAAATTTCAAAATAATAATTTACATGAAGATAAACTAGATATTTTAAAGAAACACTTTCCAGATTCTATAATTACTAACGAAAATGAAAACGGAAGTAAAACTTATGAAATTAATGTTGATAAATTAAGTAGATTTTTTAATAGTGGTGAATCTTTATTAACTAACACTCCTGATAAACCTAAAGACGGCTATGAACTATCATGGGTTGGTAAAAAATTTGCTTATCAAGAGGCTTTTCAAAGTGGTGATAAAATACTAAAAACAGAAAGGCATATTTCTAAAAACTTTGACAAAACAGAAAATGTAGTCTTAATAGGTGATAATTTAGATGCCTTAAAACTCTTGAGACAAAACTACCATAATAGTATTAAATGTATTTATATAGACCCTCCTTATAACACAGGCAGTGATGACTTTATCTATAAAGACAAGTTTAGCGAAAATGATGAGGCAATATGCGAACTTCTTGGATATGATGAAGCACATAAAGACCGTATTAAAAATATTTCAAGTTCCAAAGCTCACAGTGCATGGATGAGTTTTATGTTAAGTAGACTTCTTCTAGCAAAAGAGCTACTCACTGATGACGGTGTGATTTTTATTTCTATTGACGATAATGAGCAAGCTAATCTTAAAATAGTCAGCGATGAGATTTTTGGTGAAAATATGATAGATATGATTGTTTGGAGAAAAAGTGGTGTTGGGAGAGATGGGAAAATGAAAAACACAACAACATTCAGAAAAGATCATGAGTATATTTTAGTGGGCTTCAAGAAGGAATTATATTTAAATAAATCTTATGAAAAACCTGAATGGGAAAATCAATATCCTAATAGTGACGATGATCCAAGGGGAGCGTATAAATCTGGTTCTATATCTCGTAAAGAAGAAGCTTCTAATATAAATCACAAAAATTATTACACAGTCACTTCACCTAGTGGTAAATCTTTTACACGACAATTTGAGATTTCAAAAAAAGAATTTTGTAAATTAGATTCTGATAGTAGAATTTATTGGGGGAAAAACCAAGATGCTGTACCTGCTCTAAAAGTTTTTGAGAATGAAAAACGAACTGTCACCACATCTTCTGCCATTATAGAAAAAGATGATTTTATACACGCAACTTTTATTAATGAAAAAGAAGCAACAACAACTAAAGGTTCTAAAGAACTTGATGTATTATTTAATTATGACGGTGTAGGCAAAGATATGCGTCCAAAACCATCGTATTTAATTACAAAATTGATACAAATAAGTACAAATACAAACGATAATGATATAATACTAGATTTTTTTGCAGGTAGTGGTACAACAGGCGATGCTGTGATGCAACTTAATGCCGAAGATGGAGGGAACAGAAAATTTATTCTTGTTCAACTTGATGAAGATATTAATAGTAACAAAAAAGAATCTAAACCAGCATATGAGTTTTGCAAGGATAATAATTTTGAACCTGTAATATCTTCTATCACTATAGGAAGACTTAATAGGGCAGGCGATAAAATTATAAAAGATAAGCCAGAATTAAAAAATAAACTAGACATAGGCTATCGTGTATTCTCTATCAAAGACGACCTTGAACATAAACTCTTAAATACTCTTATTCCCGACATAAAACAAGACGATTTGTTTTCAAGTTTTGAAAATATTAGAAAAAATAGTGAATTATATAGTCGTGAAAACCTACTTTATAATGCATTTATATATAACAATATTGATCTATCTGCTAATGTATCCGTTCTCAAAGAGAATATACTCTATAATGTTGATGATAAGTTTTTTTGTTTTGGAGAAATAACCCGAGAGGATATTCTAAAGGCACTTGAAAATTATCCTAATGCTTATTTTACAGTATTTGCAGGCGGTGAATATGTTAGCGACTCTTTTATTCACACTTGTAAGGCTTATCTTGAACAAATAAGTAGTAACATTACTTTCAAGGTACATGGTTAATGAAACTACAATTTAAAGAACAACAATACCAGCTTGATGCTATGAACTCTATTGTTGATGTGTTTAGAGGTTGTGAGATTGCTAAATCTACAGACTTTTATTCGAATCCTCGTTTATGGAACCGTGAAACAGAACAGCAAATAAAATATAATATTCTATCTATTCAAAATAGAAATAATATTCCATCATCATTTCGTACAATTGATGAAAATGCTACATCTAATATTTGTGCACGTGAAAATATAGAAAAATTAGAATATTCTTTATTTCTTGATATTATGATGGAAACAGGTACAGGGAAAACCTTTGCATTTATTGAAACTATTTATAAATTAAATGCTGAATATAATATTTCTAAATTTATTATTCTTGTTCCTAGTGTAGCAATTAAACAAGGCACGATTAAAAATATTAATATTACAAGAGAATATTTTGGACAAAAATACAATAATAAAAAACTTGATATTATGGTTCATAAAACTATTAATAATAAAAGGAAAATGCCTGTTATTCCTGCCATAGATAATTTTTTATCTGCTGATACTCATAATATATCAGTATTAATAATGACCCGTCAAGCTTATGGTAATGAGAAAAAAAATGTAATTTATCAAAAACAAGAATATCTATTTCGTAATCAAGCTGATACATATATAGATGCTATAGCAGATCAAAATCCTGTATTAATTATTGATGAACCTCATCGCTTCAAGAGTGATAAAAATTTTGAACAATTACGTAGATTTAATGCTCAATTTATTTTGCGTTTTGGTGCTACATTTGGAGAGAAGGGAAAAGAAGGTTATCAAAATTTGATGTATATTTTAGATAGTATTGATGCTTTTAAGCAAAACCTTGTTAAACGGATAGAAGTAACGACAATAGGCAATAAAGATATTACTAATAATACTATTAAACTACTTAGTACATCAACCAAATTAAGAGCAATTATTTCTTATGCTACTAGAGAAGAAAAAATTGAAAAAGTAGAATTATACAAAACAGAAGATTTAGGCGAAAAAACTAATGATAGTCGTTTTAAGGGATATATTTTAGACGATATTTTTAGTGTCGAAGGTTTAAAGCATGTTGTTTTTAGTAATGGACTAAAACTAGAAGAAGGTATAGAAGACTCTATTTCTAGGTTTAAAGAAGAAGAAAAAAAAATACTATTAAAGACAACAATTAATTATCATTTTGAGAGAGAGAGAGAATTATTTGATAAAGGTATTAAATCTCTAAGTCTTATTTTTATTGATGGTGTAAAGCAGTATCGAGGAAATAAGGGGGAAGCAGGAACTGGAAAACTAGCAGAGTTATTTGAAAAACTATATATTGAGCGTTTAGATGAAGAATTGACTATGTTATTTACATCAGAAAATTATAGAAAACATTTAGAGTTCTTAAAACAAAATGTTCATAAAGTGCATGCGGGATATTTTAGTGAAGATAACAGTTCTAGCGATGAGAAAATTGAAAAAGATATTGATATAGTATTGAATGATAAAGAAAAATTACTAGATATAAATGAACCTAGACGTTTTATTTTTTCTATGTGGGCATTACAAGAAGGTTGGGATAATCCTAATGTATTTACACTCTGTAAACTTGCTCCTTCAAATAGTTCTGTAACTAAACTTCAGCAAATTGGGAGAGGCTTAAGATTGGCAGTAGATAAATTTGGAAATCGTATTACATCAGAGTATGACGATTTTGATAATATAAATATGCTTAGTGTTATTGTTCCAAGTATGGAGAAAGATTTTGTTCAAGATATTCAAAATGATGTAAAAAATGGTAATATACATAATGCAACTAGTATTATTACAGCAAGTATTCTTGAGGAAATGAGTATAGTATCCTCAAATAGGCAAGCAAATAAGCTAATTGATAAATTGCTTGCATTAAAACTTATAAAAGAAAGTACACTAGATATAGATACTTTTATTATTGATTATCAAACAAACATTGATAAAGTAAATGAAATTGATGATAGTATATTATCAAATGATGAAAAAAAAATACTTAAGCAATACATCTCTAACTCTCAAGCAGTAAATAACAAAATAATAAAAAGACCTGATAAACGAGAAAAAATTAAAATAAACAAAAAAAATTATGAGAAATTTAAAGAATTATGGGAGAGTTTGAATCAAAATATTTTCTATGAGTTCAATATTGAAACAGAAAAATTAGTTTCTGATGTATGTAATGAGCTAAATAAAAATTTTAATAATATCAAAGATCCTCAAACCTATATTAATTTTAAGTTAACAAAAACTATACTAGATATTCCAAATAAAAGCACACGAGATATAAGTAAAATACTTAAAGCAGAAACTAGTGAATATGACAATAAATATAGTGTAAAAGAAATATTAAAAGATATTCAAAATAAAACAAATATTTCATTAAATACTATTATAAATATATTTAGCAATATAGACAAAAATGTTTATGAATATTTTATTCAAAACCCAAAAAAGGTAAAAGATTATTTAATATATTATATAAAAGAAGCTAAAACAGATTTGATTTTACAGAAGATAACTTATAATTTTAACAAAGTATCTATTTCAAATACAGCACTTACAAAAAATGGAACTGTACGAGATGAAGTATCTGGAGAACTTGGCAAAGAGATTTTACAAGATTTTCCAAAAGAAACTTGCTTATATGAAAATGCTATAGCTTATGATTCAACTATTGAAAAAGATACAATTAAAGAGTCTACTCATGAATCAATTATAGTATATGCTAAATTACCACGAATTAAAATACCTGTACCTTTTGGAACATTTAGTCCCGACTTTGCATATGTACTAAATAAAGAGGGGCAAGATAAATCTCTATACCTCATTGTAGAAACTAAAGGTTATGATAGTATGCTTGATTCTCATTTATCATTTACAGAAAAACAAAAAATAAATTTTATAGAAAAATTTATTGATAACATGAGAGAACAACAAAATATACCGATATACTATAAAACAAAAATAAATCAAAAAGAGTTATCTAATATTATTCATGATATTTTAGATATTAAGTAAGTAATTTAATATGCTATCTTTTAATATCTTTAAGCATTGCAACATTAATTATACAATACCAACTAACAATGTCATCATGTTTTTTGCAATAAATAAAATATTACTATTGACTTTTTAAGTTTCAATAAGATAATTATGTATATTGAATTAGTATGGAGTTTAATATGAGTGAAGTTGGAACTATTATAAATAGTAAAGTTGTTAATCAATTTTATATGGATATTATTCATCCATCATTTGAAAGAATCGGTCTATCTTTGGGGTATTTTACTGGTAAAATAGCAGATAGACTTGACAGGTTGTCTGACCGAATATGTAAAGATATACCGTTAGAAAATCAAGTATCACCTTCTGCTAATACACTAGTACCCATACTGAAAGGAATAGTGTATAATGAAGATGGTACTATTTTACAAGAAATATTTTATAACCTACTTAAAAACTCTATTGATAAAACAAGAGAAGACCTTTGTCATCCAGCTTTCCCTCATATTTTGAAACAATTATCTTATGATGAAATTATATTACTTAGTATTGCCAATAAGGCAAACAATTATAATTATAAGTTAGGAAATGATTTTGATTTATACACAATAACAGATACTAATTTTCCAAAAGATAAACTCAAATATAAAGAGCAATTTAATTCTTATATTTATCATTTATCTGATATGAGTTTAATAATAGGCGCAAAAGAAACTATAGCTGCTCATTCTGGTAGATATGACGGAGGTTTAAATATGCTCTTATATTCCATTAAATTAACGCCTTTTGGAAAACAATTTATGAAATCTTGTATGAGTGATAAAACAGAAGAGTTAATTAAAGATTTACACTTAAAAACCTAATTAATAATAAAAATAGCCATCAGTACAAATATCACAACTACATTCAAGCCCAGCCTCATTTGAATAAACCATAGAGCCGCCACACTTCG
>CAMRBQ010000097.1 GCA_947040495.1 uncultured Spirochaetia bacterium | reverse complement strand
TCGACTCGTACCTCATCATATATAGTTTTTACTCTTTCTTTTGCTTTATAAAATGACAATATAACAGCCTGAATTGCCTGAGGTGTAGTATCAAATTCTTTTGCTAAATTTGCTATGAATTTTTTTTCATTTACATTCTTATAATATTTATCAAAATCTTCTTCAGTTTTTTTATATCTATCTTCTAATGCTTTAAAATACTGTTCCATTTGATTGATACGATAGAGGTAAAACTTTAATCTCTCAGCAATTCTATCTATTTCTATTCTATTTAATCGAGCTTTACGAAGTATTTTTACTATGCCTTCTTTAACGACATCCTGTTCTTTTTGTAGTGTTTTTATTGTCTTGAGCGTTGTAATTTTTTTTATTCTAGCATCGAGTGCTAAATATTTTTGTGCGAGTAAAACATACTCTTTTTCAAAGTTTTTATATTTACGTTCAAGTTTTCGTTTTTCTTGTGTAGATACATTGTATATACGAGAAGGTTCTAGTATTTCATGTATAAAAACTTTATGATTTTTTACATTTTCAATAGTATTTAAGATTTCACCAACAACAAGATGTGTGGCTAGTACAATATTTTCTATTTCATCTTCGCCACTTTCTATTTTTTGTGAATACTTTATTTCATCTTCATGTGTAAGTAGATCAACTTTACCTATTTCTTTTAAATAAAGTCTAATAGGGTCATCATTATTTCCAATTTTTTCTTCAAAATTTATGAATTTACCAGTTTCTTCAGTTTTTTCGGAGGATTTTTTTATCCTATCGAATTCTTTTTTATCTTCTACCACAAAGATATGATTGTCTGTCAGTATCTGGAAAAGAACATCCATAAAATCAGGTTCGGAGTCTAACATAGTAGTATTAATTTCTCTAAATGTTAAAAATCCGTTAGTTTTACCTTTTTCTAAAAGCTTCTTAAATTTTTCATCTTTATACAATAAATCATATTCTTCCATAAGAGTACTCCTTTAACTAATATAAGTTAATCTATATTCTAAAATAGTCAAATCACTTTTCTGTACAAAAAAGACCTAATTATTATTTTTATTTAGGCTTTGTATTTCATTTATTGAGATACATAGCTTATCAATATCTTGATCTCCTTGTAATATATTATGTATTTGAGAATCCATAATAATCTTTTGTTTTTTTCTTTTTATACTACGTTGCCTCATTTTTGTTATAGCTAATTCTATTTTATCCTCTACATTTTCTGTATACATAGGGTTATTTCTGATAGAATTAACTTTTTCTTTTATATGTTTATTGTCTAAAGCCAAGCATAAATCATCTGTTGTTATCTTCGCTTTATTGGCAATAAGTATCTTTATATAGAGTTCTTCGGCAATTTTACCGTTAAAATCCTCTAATGTTAGATGTTCTTCACATTTTGTAATTAGATTAGGATTCACTATTAATAAATATATTAACTCTTTTTCTTCGATATATTCGCTAGCATTTTCTTCTTTGCTTTTGGTATCTGTATATGATGTCTTTTTGTGGGATATATCTATAGAAAATCCTTTTTTGTATCTTTCAAAGTCACTTGAGAGAGAGTTTTTATCTATGGATAGTCTTGTTCCAATATGATTAATGATTTCATCGATGATTACATTATGATTTATTAGAACTAAATATGTAAACATTTTCTGTAAAAAAGTTACCTTAAATTCAAGTGAATCATCTTTTAATTTAAGCATATTATTAATTAAAAAGTCATACCAGCTTATTCTAAGTTCATATAAAATATTAAAATCTTCTACTGTGTGGTGCATAAAATATTCATCAAAATCTTTGACTTCATTGGGCATAGAAACAGTTGGGTTTACATTCTCTTTTAATGCAATCCTTATGGCAGATTCTGTTGCTCTAATACCCGCATCATCATTGTCAAAAGCAAATACTATATTTTTTGTATACTTTGTAAGCAGCTTTATATGATATTCCGTACAGGCAGTCCCAAGCGTGCCCACAGCATTAGAAATGCCCATTTTATGCAAAGCTACAACATCCATATAGCCTTCGACGAGCATAACATTATCTCGCTGCATAATTGCATTTTTGGCGATATTTATACCATATAATGTGAACTTTTTTTTGAATATAAAACTTTCTTTGGAATTAAGATATTTGGGGTCTGTATTATCTATACTACGCCCGCCAAATCCAATAACTTCATCATTTTCATTAATTATAGGGAAAATTATTCTGTTTATAAAAGCATCATATAATCTATTGTTATTTTTTGTTTTACTAAGCCCCAAAGCAAGTAGGCTAGAGTTTTTTATATTTTTCTTTTGAAGTGATTTTGTGAGCAAATCCCAATAAGCAGGGGCATAACCTATTTTAAAACTTTTTATAATTTCAAATGGAATACGCCTTTTTTTTAAATAATCGATAGCATTACTATATTTATATGCTTCATCATTTTTTGATAGAAGATTTTTGCCATAAAAATTTGCGGCAATTTTATTTATACGTTTACTTTCTTTCTCTATATAGGCTTTTTTTGAACCTTTAGATGAAAAAAAATCACTTACATCTATAGAAAATCTTTTGCCTAGATAAGAGATAGAATCTTTGAATGACAGTTTTTGGGCAACTCGTAGATACTTTATAATATTGCCATCTTCATTGCATGTAAAGCATTTATAAAGCCCTTTATCATCATCCACAGACATTGATGGATTTTTTTCGCCACCCCCACCATGGAAAGGGCATTGTACAAGATATTGATTGCCGCCACGATGTACAACTTTCTGACTATCCCTAAGGATTTCAATCAGAGAAACCTGCCTTAGTAGCTGGTTGATTTTTTCGGTTAATATTTGATCCAAAATAATTAATATCTATTCAAAATTATATTTTAAAACTTCTAAATGACAACAAAGTAAAATAAATACCTATTTTATTAATATTTAATATGATAGGTATTTATTTTTATTAACAATTTAAATTATATACAAAAAACTATTGTTTTTTCTTTAAAGCTATGCTAAGAAATATAGCAAATCCACCCCATAAAATAGTAAGGCTAGATATCATAAATACTAAAGAACCTGTAGACATATTTTTCTCCTTGTACTATTATTTTATAGCATTAATGTTCTTATTTTTACCTACATTAGAAAGTATTATAGCAAATATAATAGCTAAAATAGGCATTGACCAACCAAATACAAGCTGTGCTATTTGAGGATAACCACTATAAGGTTCAGTTAAATTAGTTTTGAACTTGAGTGCAGACACTACTATAAGTACAATAGGCGTAACATATTTTAATGATAGATACCACCAAAAACCAATTTTAAAATCACTTACTGAGTTTGCATGTTGTTGTAATGATACAATTTTGTCGCCAGAAAATATATAATCATTAAATTCAACACCACTTTTTTGGTCTTTAAATGCAACAAGTTTATAGCACCAACCTATGAGAACAATTTCTATAAGCCCTGCTAAAACTATATTATAATTATTAACATAGTTGTCTACTAAGTCAAGTATATGTAGCCCTGCTTTTGTTGCAAATAGTATAGATATCGTAGCTGTAATTGATATAACAGTTGTAACAGCACGTTTTCTCGACCAATGAAACTTTTCAGCAAATGCGGCAATAACAACTTCATTTATAGAAATGGCAGAGGTAAAGCCTGCAAAAGAAAGCACTAAGAAAAACAATGTTCCAAATAGACCATTAAAGCCAGGAAGAGAGTTTATCGCTTCAGGGAAAACGATAAAGGCAAGACCAATTCCGCCAGTTCCTGCCACCTCAGCAACCTCTTTACCCTGTGTATGAGCCATATAACCAATTATTGTAAATACAGAAATACCAGCAAGTAAACTGAATCCACAATCAGCAAATGAGGCTAAAAATGCATTATTATTAATGTCAGATTTTTTAGGCAAATAGCTAGAATAGGTTATCATTATAGCAAATGCAACAGATAAACTAAAAAACACTTGTCCATAAGCAGCTACCCAAACACTAGGGTCGCCTATTCTACTTAAATCAGGCTTAAACATATAATCAAGCCCATCTAAAGCACCCGGTAAAGAGACACCTCTTGCTATAATGATTAATACCATAGCAAAAAGAATAGGCATTAAAATCTTATTGGCTTTTTCTATACCGCCTTTAATGCCACCTATAAGTATGAAATATATAAATGCCCAAGCTATAATCAGAGGGATAAGAGAGCTAGTGACTATTCCTCCAAAATCAAAAGGACCACTAGATATTTGTAAATATTCCTTCATAAAGTATGTGCCAGTATCTGCTCCCCAAGCAAGCCCTGTGATTGAAGAAAAGGCATAGTATAGTGACCAGCCAATAATTGCTACATAATAAACGGTAATTGCAATTGAAGTAAATACCTGTATCCAGCCAAGCCATTCCCATTTTTGGTTCATAGATTTGAAAGCTACAGGGGCACTAGACCTAAATTTATGACCTATAGAAAATTCCAAAATCATTATAGGAATACCCGCTGTTATCAGTGCGATTAAGTAAACTACCATAAAAGCACCACCTCCATTAGAGGCTACAACATAAGGGAAACGCCAAATATTTCCAAGCCCTACAGCAGAACCTATTGCTGCTAATACAAACCCACTTCGACTTCCCCATTCTCCACGTTCTTTCATTAGAATATCTCCTTCAAAATGTATAATTTTTTCTCTTTACATGCTAAATCTCTAAATGTAGATAGATTGCAATTTTTAGTTCAAACGACATTGTTGTTGCTTGTAAAAATACAAACATCCTAATTATAGAATAAATGAACTAAATACGACATCCAAGTCTTTTGTTTAGACTACTATATCTCAAAAAAAAGTCAATATAATATAGTATGTACTATTTTAAAAATCGATAAAAAAAACATGTTTCAATCAATTATAAAATTATTGTCTGTATGAGGATATTATAAACGTATATTTTGGATGATAATATTGCTGAACATACTCACATATTATACCATTTTCTAATTCAGCTTGAATATCAAAATGCAAAACAGGCTGTCTTGATAATTGTAGAATATTTTTAATATGTGTTTCAGGGATAATTGCAGAAAGTTTTTTATGTACACATTTTATTTTCATCCCTCTATCATGTTCTATATAATCATATTTTACTATTGTATCTGATTTTTTCATATTTGGAAATAAATTTTCAGGCAAAAAACTCTCTTCATATATTAGCGGGATATCGTCAGAATAAATAAGGCGAGTAATAAAATAAACTTTTTGTTCTGGTGTTATATTTAATAGTTCAGTGATATGAGGTGGTGAAGGAATAAGAGTAAAAGAAAGTATGTCGATAGAATAATTTTTGCTAACTGTTTCAAATTCTTCTTTCAAACTTTCTGCTTGTAAAAGATTATGTGTAAAAATATTAGGTTTTATAAAACTTGCTGAATTTGTTTTTTTTTCAATAAGTTGTTCTTCTGATAATAATTTAAGTGCATGTCTAATTGTAACACGGCTAACATTAAACTCTTTTGCTAAAAAACGTTCGGGTGGGAGGTGGTAGAGCGTATGTGATGATAAAATACGGAATTTAAGTTTTTGATATATTTCTATATACAGTAGTTTTTTTTTACTTTGCACAATCCCCTCAATTATTTCTGTTCAATTTTTACTAGAGTATACAAAAAATTTTATAAAATACAATAAAAAGAATTGACATTTTGGTATTATTGTGGTATTACTTGTTTATTGATACAATATTTGATTTGGGGGCTACATGGATATAAATTTAGTTCTAGAGAAGTTCGCTTTGTCTTTGATAGATGAAGAAAAGGCTAGTATTATTATTCCTTGTAATAAGGACTTAAAAGGATATTGGTTTGGTGGTGGCAACATGATTGAAACTGCCGATGGTAATTTATATGTTAGTGGACGCTTTCGCAATTTTGGTGACTCTCGTACAGGGCTTGACTTAGGTGATAGAGGGCTAGAACTAGCTATCTTTGAATCAAAAGATAAAGGCAAAACCTTTAACAAAATACATAGTATATTAAAAACAGATTTGCCGGGAAATGTTTTGTCTATAGAAGGTACATCTCTAAATATTAATGATTCTGGAGAAATAGAACTTTATATTTCTTCAGAAAAAAGTATTTATTCTTATCCACAACATTTAAAAGATTATCTAAAACCAGGTACAGGCGTTTGGACTATCGATGTCATAAAAGCAAAAACATTTAAAGAATTAACAGCAGATAAAATAGAAGAGATTCTTGTTAGTACTGATAGTCAGTTTATTCATGTTAAAGATCCATTTTATTATAAATCTCGTGGTGGCGATGAGTATTTAATGTTTTGTACCCATCCGTTTAACTGGAGTAGTTCCAATACAGGATATATGAAACGTAAAGGTCGCGAGCTCGCTTTTGAAGAGCCTGTGTTTTATTTTTTCCCAAAAGGTCATATTTGGGATGTGGCAATGACACGTGGAACTTATGTTTTTGATATGCCAAAGATTGGAAAACTAAAAGATAAAGATATTAGTTTGTTTTTTTACGATGGTGGCGAATGTGTTAGAAACCTTAGCGAGCATGAAAAATCGGTCAAACGTTCTAGAGGTTATTCATGTGAAGAATTAGGCGGTCTTGCTTATATCGAAAATTATAATCTTCATAGTGTTAAACGCATTTCTATTGATAAGCCAATATTTGTGAGCCCTTATGGTACTGCTTGCTCTCGCTATGTCACAACACTTCAAACTAAAGATGGTATTTATGCAATATGGCAGCAATCACAGGAGAGCTGTTCGCAACCATTAGTTATGAATTTTATCGATAATAAAAAAATTGAAGAATTATTAAATTAATATATTTACAAAAACATCTTAGGGGGCGTTATGAAAAAGATATGTTTAATTATTGCTGTTTTATCATTATTTATTATAGGATGTGGGGGTAAAGAAGAGTCTTCAAATAAGATTCGCGTTGCTTATCACCCGAATATGGGTGGTGCCTCTACAATTATAACTGGTATAAAACTAGGTTATTTTAAAGAGCAGGGTTTAGAAATTGAATTGGTAAAGTTCACAAGTGGACCTCCAGAAATTGCTGCAATGATTTCGGGAGATGTTCAAGTCGGTTATATTGGATTTGGTGCCCATACACTTGCATCTGAAGGTAAAGTACAAATTATTGCTACAGATGGTCTTGCTGCTGTGGAAGGGATTATGGTGCATGCCGATTCTGGGATTAATACAGTAGAAGATTTGAAAGGACGCACTCTTGGAACACAATTAGGTACATCGGGGGAGGCAACAATAGAACAGGTTCTAACAGGTGCTTCTATTACTAAAGATGATATTAAAATATTAAATTCTGAAGTTGCTACTGCTGTGGCGGCATTTATATCTGGCAAAATTGATGCTATTTCTGTATGGCCTCCATATACAATTGAAATTGAAAATAGATTGGGAACCGAAAATATTAGAAGGCTAATACCTACTCAATTAGAAATTCAAGCAACAGCTAGCTGGATTGTTACACCAAAATATTTAGAAGGAAATCAAGAAACTGTTGAAAAATTTGTTACAGCATTATATAAATCTATGGATTATAGAGATGAAAATCTTGATGAGGTTATCGGTTATGTGGCTGAGCTTGTTGGCATAGATGTAGAAACTGTTGAAAAAGAGAGATATAGCTCTGATTGGATGAATTCTAAAAAAATGAAAGATATGCTTACTAGCGGTGAAATTCAAAAGATTTATGAGCAACAAGGGCAATACTTCAAAAAAAATAATCGTTTAGAGGGAGAGCCTGTGCCCATTGAGGAATATATCCGTATAGATGTTATTGAAAAATCTCTAAATCAGGTAAATTAATTTATGAAAAATACTAAAAAATTGAAATATATGTATACAGCAATATCTATATTTATAGCTTTGGCATCTTGGTATTTGATTTCTAATTCTATTGCGGGTGCTGTTATCGCAAGCCCAGTTGACACTTTTAATTCTTTTATGAAAGAAATGTCTAGTGGACGACTTTTAAATCATATTAGTATTAGTTTGTTCCGTGTATCTGCTGGATTTACTATAGCATTTTTTGCATCTATTCCTATTGCTTTTCTTATGGGTTGGTATAAACCTGTGGAATTATTAATTGGGCCTATTATTCAATTTGTTAGAAATATTCCAGCTTTGGCATATATTCCACTTATTGTTGTTGCTCAAGGGGTTGGAGAAAGTGCAAAAATTACTGTAATTTTTATTTCTACTTTTTTGGTTATGATTATTACAGTGTATCAAGGTATTAAAGAAGTTGATATTACTTTAATTA
>CAMRBQ010000096.1 GCA_947040495.1 uncultured Spirochaetia bacterium | reverse complement strand
TTCATAAGTCCTCCTTAAATCACAAAGAATATTATCTTCATGATTCGAAATAATCTTAAATTTTTTGAAGTCTCCCACCACAGCATAAACATGTTTAAAAGCAGCTTTCATATAAGAGTAGAAATCATCATTAACTCCAGTAACTCTTATAGGGATACACTTACAGCCCACTTTTGATTTATAGGAAGTTGCAGTTATATAATGCTCATAATCTTCATCATCCACATACTCTCTTGAATATATGGTTATTGGATCCGATTCATCAAACATAGCATATGGGTCATAAGCATTGTCATCATCGATAATATAAGCTTTTTCATCAGCTTCTACCATAGCATAAGTACGTTTAAGATCAAAATAATCAGTCTTCTTATAGTGATACTCTATGCCGGGGAAATATTTTTTCCAACTAGGTGTCAAATACTTAGCCTCTTCCTTTTCAACAGTTTGAGCAACAGATATTTTTTTCTGTAATTCTTCAAATTCTAGAGTAGGCTCTTTACCTGTTATTTTGCAAAGTAATTTCAAAACGTTTTCAGAACATATAGCGAAATGACTTGTATTATCTCTATCTACTGTAAAAATATCAGATTTACAAGACTTCATTTCATATTTTAGCTCATAATAACAAATATCTGGAGTATGGCCTATGTTAACATGACCAGTATGTGGCAGTAGAGTATACAACTTCTCAAACATCTCTTTCCCATGCATTTTATCAAACGCACGAAGAACAGAAGATTTATTTTCATAGCCAGTTAAACCAGAATAATTACAATGTGCATAAGTATCTGCATAAGTATGTAGTATCATACCAAGTCTCATAAGATACTCATCCCTTTTTAATGGATCAGTATTATTTATGAATTTATTTACAACATCATTAACCAACTTATTTATAAAAAGGTCTTCATTGTCTCCACTCTTAGACTCTGCCTGAACGCAACGATAGATAGTTCTAGAAGAATCTTTAACTTCTTTTTTAAGTTCAGGGAGTGATTTCAGTGGTATAAAATGAAAAGGGGTCACAGCATGTACTTGGTAAGGAATAGAAATACTGTTAAGTATATTAATACCTGTACTGCATACTGTAATTTTATATAAACCATCTTTTTTGCTATCTTCCACTAAATTATTTTCATAAAAGAACGGTGGCGGTTTAGTGTCAGTTATTATCATCCAAGGAAAAACACAGTCATCAATATACTGAGAAAAATGAGCAATACGCTGTGCTTCGTCTTCAACAAAACCAGCGGCAACAGCAAGTGTTTTAATTGTGTAGTAGTGATAATTAATATTCATTTAAGTATTCTCATCCTTATATAAAGCGAAAAATTGTAGGAGAGATGGATTCCACTTCATTTCACTAGCCGCAAAAATAGTAGTTTCATCAACCATCTTGAAATAATCGATAACGGGTTTTTTATCATAAATCATAGCAGTTGTAATATAGTTTCGATATTCAATACTTCTAACAATAGAACTACTTTCTTTTGTACAAATAAAAGGAAGTAATAAAGGAAAAAGAAATGCAATAAAAGAACGTGAAAATGACTGAACAATCTCTAATGGTAAATAATTAGGATCGACAAAAAAGAATTCCTTATTCTTTTTTTGATACATCAATGGATAAGAATTTTCGGAATCTTCAAAGTATTTACCATACCACTTAGTAGCCGTAAGTACACCATCAAACGGATGCCCTGTTGCCATCTCTCTACCCTTCCATCTGCCATAAATATTTTCAATAGGAAATGCGGGTAAAGAATCATAAAAATCAGCAGCTTCCTCTTGCGTTACACTATTTTTTTGAAACAATAATTCTAAATTCTCTAAATAATTCATAATTGCCCCTACTCTATAGTGTAGTACAATTATTGAAAAAGACAATCTTAATATCCATTTAAAAGAAAAAAATCAATGCTTATATCATATTTCTTACAATATTCATTACTTGAATTTTTATTTATTTATAATATAATGTAAATTGATTAAACATATTAAAGGGGGAGCTTTTTAGCTTCCCTTTTTTTATTTAACTATTTTTAATGAAATGTAATATTTTTGACCGTCAAATATATTACATTTTCAATCAAAGTTATGTTTATTACTATGTTCATATATGAATGTCGTATAAAAGGATTTTTTAATGAATAGAATACTAACTAGATATATACCCATAGTCTTGATAATACAATTGTTTTTCATTGTTCAATTATTCTCTCAGACAAACATAGATTTAAAAAATTTAAGCCTAAATGGAAACTTAAATAATAATGTAGAAAACGCTAGAATACTCTTTCATATAAAAAATATAGACGGCAATAATGCTACCTTAGAAGCACAAATACCAAAAGGCTATTATACATATCTAGAATCTAGTTATGCAAATAAAATATCATTCTCAAACAATAATAATCCAATAAAAACGATATATCCTAATGGTGTCAAAAAAAATGATGATATAGTTTTATATGACAAGCAAATTTTTAATCTTATATTTGATGAAAAAATAAATAAGAATGGCTCTATAAATATATCATATCAACTATGCATTGAAAAAGATAATATATGCCTGCCCCCAATATATGAAAGTATATCTATAGTTGGTCTTGATATAGTTTCAAATGCCGGTAATAATATTGATGAAAATAATATAAAAAGCCATGAACATAATTCTATAATAGAAATGACTACAGATGACATTATATCATCAGATAATAATATATTTTTTATAGGGCTGATGATATTTATAGCAGGGATGCTCTCTTTTTTTCTCCCATGTACCTACCCTCTAATACCAATCACAATATCAATAGTATCTGGTCGAGATATAAAAAACATAAAGAATAATACAGAAAAAATAAAAATGAAAATCATTGTCTTATCATCTTTGTTTTTTTGTCTAGGCTTAATATCTACATATACACTTTTAGGGGCTATCATTAGTCTAGCCGGATATTTTTTATCTGATATAATTTTATTTGGTAGCATAGGTTATAATCCAATATTTCTATCTATCATCGTATTATTTTTTCTATTTTTCGCCTTTTCAATGCTCGGTTTTTATGATTTTCAAATGCCTAATTTTCTACAAAGAATGAAATCTAATAGTTTTGAAAAATCACTAAAAGAAGATAAAGTATCATTAGTTCAGAAATTTTTGATGGGCTCTCTCATGGGTATAGTTGCCACCCCATGTGCCGCCCCTATTGTTGGAACTATAGTTGAACTTAGTATATTAAATCCGAGTGCTGCTATTATATATATGGCTTTATATGCCTTAGGCTTTTCTGTATTTTTATTTGTAATAGGGCTATCATCATCACTAATCACAAAACTGCCAAAATCTGGTGCTTGGATGGATATAGTAAGGCTTACATTTGCAGTTATTATGTTTTGTATAACTTTTTACTATGCAAATACTTTGTTCAAAATTATAGGCTTAAAAGATAATAGCAGTCTTTTATCCGTAGCTACTATTCTAATCTTTACTATGATTGTTTATTTTATACGTAGGAAAAAAATATTTATAGAAAAAAAATATATAATAATAATATTTGCCATGATAGGATTTGCTTTGATAGCCGCTTTAATATTTGATTTGAATAAACCCAAAAAAATTAAAAGTATATCATTAGAACAAGCCATTGAATTATCCAAAGAAAATGACAAAGATATATTTATAGATTTTTCGGCTATATGGTGTGGCAATTGTAAACTACTAAAAGACAATGTTCTCTTAGACAAAAAATTTAAAAGCTATATCGATGAAAATTATATATTTGTAGAAATTGATGTAGATAAAGACAAAGAGTTAGCACAAAAATATAATGTAAGATGGATACCTTGGATTACAATAATCGATAGCGATGAAAATATTATTTATACAAAAAATAAGTTCTCTAATTTTAATGAAAAAATGGTTGATGAAATATTTAATGAGTTAGAAAAGTTATAAACTCTATTATAGCTGCTTATTCTTTATCTCTACCAAAAGCATATCTATAAGTGAGTGCAATAGTCAAATCATCATGAAATAAATCAGTATCATCTAACATTGTATCTGCTTTATAATCATCTATAGAAGAAGTAGCATAAGGGGATAGCACATTTATATCATAATTTATCCTAAACCCGAGATAATGCGAAGTTGCTATCTTAAACTCTTGCCCCAAAGACAAAGCAATATCCAATACAAATAATGCTGATTTATAATTACTTTTCACTTGATTTACTTCATTCCAAACAGAATCAGTATGTCCTTCTGATATATAATCCTCAACAACAGGGAAACCAAGTTTCACACCCGCTGAAAAATATGTAGCACCAATTTTATATTCATACTGCCCACGTAACATGATGGGTATATATACTTGACTTCTTTTCCAGATATAAAAATTATTATCAGAACCACCAGGTTTAGAACTACCTGGTCCATTATGAAAAGCAAGTTGCTCTGTAGAATATTTAAAGCCTAAGCCTGTTTCAAGTGCCAAATATGGAATAAATTGAAACATTACATCAAATTGTGGTGCTAAGGTAAAAGGCATTCGACATCTTTTATACTTATAACCTAATTCCATGAATCCCTTAAATCTGTCTGAGTAGTCTTTTCCACGTACTATTGGAAAGCCACCTGCCAATGACCCACCGACTGAAATTTCTACCGCATGAACTGCTCTATTTATAGCAAACAAAGCAATAATTACACATAAAATTTTGTTTAATTTCATAACATTAAATGCCCTTAAATAATATTTAATATGCATTATTATACTATAAAGTAGATAAAAAAAGAATAGGGGCAATTAAGATAAAATATAACTTTATTTTTTTTATATTATATGTATAATTAACAAAGATTTCGATATATTAAATAAACTATTATTAAGGAGATACTATGGCTATATCAAGAGGTAGAGTGTCTTTCAAATTAGACAATTGTAAAGGTTGTGGCAATTGTGCCGTCATATGCCCGAAAAAGATAATTTTTTTAGATACAGAGCATATGAACTCATGGGGCTATTTCCCTGCCGCTATAAAAGACGAGGATATGGACAAATGTATCGCTTGTTCTAGCTGTGGACTTATGTGCCCAGACGGTATAATAACTGTAGAAAAATTAGACGAGGAGAAAAAATAATGGCAAAGGTACTAATGAAAGGCAATGAGGCTATGGGTAAAGCTGCTATAGAGGCTGGTTGTAGATGTTTCTTTGGCTATCCTATAACACCTCAAAATGAATTACCCGAATATATGTCAAAAGAACTACCAAAAGTCAATGGTGTATTTATTCAAGCGGAATCTGAAGTATCTGCTATAAATATGGTCTATGGTGCTTCTGGTGCTGGTGCTAGAGTTATGACCTCTTCATCTTCTCCGGGGATTGCATTAAAACAAGAAGGCATTTCTTATATGGCGGGCTCTGAACTGCCTGCTGTTATAATTGATGTTATGCGTGGTGGACCTGGTCTTGGTGGGATACAGCCTAGTCAAGCAGATTATTTTATGCTTACACGTGGCGGTGGTAATGGCGATTATAGAAATATTGTTTTATCACCAGGCAATATTCAAGAAGCAGTAGATATGGTTATGGAAGGTTTTGACCTTGCCGATTTATATAGAATGCCTGTAATGATTGCAGCTGATGGAATTATCGGGCAGATGATGGAGCCTGTTGAATTTAACTATAAAAGCAAATATAAACTTGAAGATAAAACTTGGGCAACTGTTGGTACAAAAGAAAAAAGAGAACCTAATATTATAAACTCTCTATATTTAAATCCAAATATTTTATATGAACATAATATAAATCTTGAAAAAAAATATACTGAAATAACAGAAAAACATCAGGATGCTGAACTATATAAAACAGATGATGCTTCACTTGTTATCGTTTCATATGGTACTATGTCAAGAGTATGTAAAAGTGTCGTTGACGTTATGCGAGAAAATGGCATGAAAGTCGGACTACTACGCCCAAAAACACTTTGGCCTTTCCCTACAAAATATTTTGAATCTCTAAATGCTAAGGCTTTTGTATCTGTCGAAATGAGCCTTGGACAAATGGTTGAAGATGTTAGGCTTACTGTCAATGGCAAAGTCCCCGTTCATTTTTATGGTAAACCAGGTGGACTCATCCCAACTATAGAAGAAGTAGAAGTTGCATTAAATAAAATATATGGAGGGCTAGCATGATAGTATTTGAAAAAACTATAGGGCTTACTGATAACAGAACTAATTTTTGCCCGGGTTGTACGCATGGCATAATAGAAAGACTTGTCGCCGAAGTACTTGTAGAACTAGGTGAACTTGGAAATACTGTTGGAATTGCCCCAGTTGGTTGTGCTGTCCTTGCCTATGAACATTTTAATTGCGATATGCAACAAGCAGCCCATGGTCGTGCCCCAGCTGTTGCAACTGGTATAAAAAGAGCATTTCCAGATAGAACTGTATTTACATATCAAGGGGATGGAGATTTGGCAGCCATTGGCACTGCAGAGATTATCCATGCAGCCGCACGTGGTGAAAACTTTACTACTATATTTGTAAATAATGCTATATACGGAATGACTGGTGGACAGATGGCTCCAACTACTCTTGAAGGACAAAAAACTACTACCACTAAAGGTGGAAGAGCAATAAATACAAATGGTAGTCCTATAAGAGTTTCCGAAATGCTTGCTACATTAGATGGAGTGACTTACATCGAACGTGTATCTGTACATAACCCAGCTCATATTAGAAAAGCTCGTACTGCTATCAAAAAAGCCTTTGAATTACAACTTGAAAAAAAAGGCTTCACATTCGTAGAGGTGCTTTCAACATGCCCTACAAATTGGGGGCTCTCTTCTGAAAAATCACTAGAATGGGTCGCAACAGATATGATACCATATTACCCCCTTGGTGTATACAAAGACAATAGTGAAGGAGATAAAAAATAGATGAATACTGAAAAACTAATATGTGCTGGTTTTGGTGGACAGGGTGTCATGTCAATGGGGATGATGATTGCATATTCAGGCATGATTGAAAATAAGCATGTATCATGGTGTCCTTCATATGGTCCTGAGATGCGTGGCGGTACTGCTAATTGTTCTGTCATTGTGAGCGATAATGAAGTTGCCTCCCCTATCGTAATAAATGATGCTACTATTGTTGTTGTTATGAACCTACCTTCATTTAAAAAATTTGAAAGTGCTGTAAAGACTGGTGGGCTGCTTCTAATAAACTCATCTCTAATAAGCGAAAAATCATCGAGGACAGACATTGATGTAAAATATATTAATGCCAATCATATTGCAGAAGATATAAATGCTAGTAAAGCTGCTAATATGGTTATGCTTGGTGCTCTTATTAAACTGAAACCTATAGTTGAAGTAGAAACACTTACAAAAGCTTTCTTGAAAGTATTTGGAGAAGATAAAGCTAAATTTTTACCTATGAATGAAGAGGCTCTATCTAAGGGTGCGATGGCTGTATAAATCCTATAATTTTGATTTATTTAATGTAAATATTTTTTATATTTCTAAATTATATTTTGAATTGCCTGTCATGGCTTCCAAGCAATACACTTTAACTTTTTTATCTTATAGTCCAAACTATAGGTATTGTTCAGTATTTCAGGCAACATTATAATTTTGATACAATTATAATGTACAACTTAAGGCTCAGCAAGTACTTTAAATTTTTCTAAAATTATAATATAATTATGTTTATTATGTTATAGCAAACAAAAGGAGTTTAATATGTTTAAGGGTGTAATTACAGCAATTATAACACCATTTAATAAAGATGGAGGAATCGATTTTGAAGGACTTGAAAAACTTATTGAATTTCAAATAGAAAATGGTGTATCAGGTATAGTTGCATGTGGCACAACTGGCGAATCACCAACACTTACACATGAAGAAGATTTTGCTGTTATCAAATTTATAACAGATAAAGTAAATGGTAGAATTAGCGTTATAGCAGGAACGGGAAGTAACAGTACAGCCTCAGTTATAGATTCTACAAATGAAGTTGCTAAATATAACATAGATGGAATACTTGTTGTTGCCCCTTATTATAATAAGCCGACACAAGAGGGTCTATATGCCCACTATAGTATGATAGCAAAATCAACAGACTTGCCAATTGTTGTCTATAATATACCCGGACGTACGGGAGTAAATATTGAACCGCATACAATGGCTTTATTATTTAAAGACCATAAAAATATAAACTGTATAAAAGATGCTGCAGGTAATATCACTCAAACTTCCTCTACATTGGATGCATTACAAAAGATCGGGCGAGAAGACTTTACTCTATTGTCTGGTGATGATGGGCTTACAATACCTATGATGAGTGTTGGTGGTAGTGGTGTTATATCAGTACTTTCAAATGCATATCCAAAAACTATTAGCG
>CAMRBQ010000095.1 GCA_947040495.1 uncultured Spirochaetia bacterium | reverse complement strand
CAAAAATCAGAAGAAGCATCTATAGAACTGCTAAATGTATGGAAAAAATATTTCTCAAATAATAATTAGTTTTTATAATAGTATTTATATAAAATAATAAACTCTAATCCCATTATGGAATATTCTTTGGATATTTTTATAATAGAATTAGAGTTTGTATTTTACTTAGGTATTTTCATTTTTAGTATACCAATCTATATTGCGTGTAAAGTACATTGCAACCGCTATTGCTAAGAATAGTCCTATTGTTCCTACAAGCAATGCATAATCTGTAAGTTGTAATATCCCAAACAAGAATAAATATATAACAAATTCAACAAATGCTATAACTATTCCAATTTTTAATATTTTTGTGATAGACCCCACATATAACGAGGTTAAAATTATAACCATAATTGCACTTATTATATAAGCTAGATTGAAATATGTATGCTCTGATATTGACAACAAAAGCATATAAAACACAGCATTGGCAAGCCCTATTAATGCATATTGTACAATATGAATCTTCTTTCTTGTTAATATTTCGCATAAAAACAATGCAAAAAATGGTACAAATATAAAGAGTATCGAGTATTTTATACTTCTAAATGTTTTTTGATAATTATCATTTAAGAGTAAAAAAGATGTTTCAACAATATCAACAGAGCCAGAATCATAGCTTCCATTTTTTTCTAGCCATGAACTACTAAATGCTGTATTAAAACTGGCTATTTCCCAAGATGCCTTAAATCCAGCTTTATCAACTTCTCTTTCTGTTGGAAGCCAGCCACCTGAGAAACTAGGGTCTTGCCAATCCGAAGAGAGAGCAATTTTATTATCCCCACCCATCGGCACAATATTTATAGACTTGCCACCCTGTATGCTCATATTGGCTGTAAAGTTAAAGCCATTTTTAATTTGATTTTCATCTATTTCAAAAGCGAAGCCATTACGGAATAGGCTTGTCGATGGCAAAACACTATGTTCATCTTGTTCTACCATTTGATTATCTACCATTACATTAGGTAATTTTTTAAAATTTCTTCTATCGTATGTTGCTAATATTAAAATAGCCTCGTCCCATATAATACGTTTTCCTTCCATAGAAATATTGTCATCATATTTTCTAAATACCCCTGTTATGTTCATATCTGAAGAGAATACAGGTGCTTTAAATATCCCTCTATTTAAGATACTAGTTTCTACAAAGCCTTCAACATTATAGGTATCAGGCATTATAATTATATAATCTTTATAAGTTTCTTTTTTAATTTCAATTTCACCATCAGTTTTAATTTCGCTCGATACTGTATAATAATATGGCACAGCAACAATAAGACCTGTTAAATAAAATGCCCCGCCAATAGGCTCTATTATAGAATCTATTGCCTCTTTTTGATAATCTTGCCTGTCATCTATAATTGACTTTATAAGCCCCATTGGTATCATTAGCAAAAGACCAAGAATAAAAACTGAAAGTATTTTAAATGCTAATGTCTTTCCAGCAGAGTTTATATTTTTGAATACTCCCATAAAAAATTTCTCCAATCCAAAATATTATGTCTATGTCTATACCATATTAATTTTTAGTTTCTGTCAACTATTACTACTGGCTTGCCACCTGTTTAAATTGCCCATTACAATATTAATATTTAATGAAAATTATCTTATACTTTTGGAATAATTATTTCTATATTTTTTTCTCAATATAGCAGGAAGCATCCATGATGAATTTTCAGGAAATACACGCCTCCTTGATACATATAGTATTGATTTTCTATCAAATAAAACCCTATCGCTATTATCAAAAACATCATATGAATATCTAGCATCATCACCATCGCCAATTTTGGCATTCCAGCCACCAAATTTTTTAGCACTATTTGTTTTAGTTGTAATCCCTGTTGTATGAGAGCGATTTTCTGTAGTCCATATAGATAAATATTTTTTATGCTTTTTCATATTTTTAAACCAAGTTAATAGCCATGGAAATAACTGTACTGGAAATCTTTTTAAGAAAAATCTCGGTGCATGTTTTAAATAAAAATCATAGGTCTTAGAATATTGATTTGGTCTTATATTATAGAAACCCTCAAGTATAGCATATGTTTTACATAACATTGTATCCACATATCCATCGATGATAGGCTTTACCATTCTCTCTATATAATTTTTGGACAAAGCAACATCAGCATCACAAAACAATATTGTTTGCCCAGAGGCATTCTCGAGACCCAAATTTCTCATATATTGAACATCAGATTTTCTATCATTATGTATAAGTTTATATCTCATATAAGGCATGGGATGTTCTTCTTTTTTATTTGCTTCGATATTGCTATGAACAATTTCAAGAGTACTATCAGTTGAAGCATCATCTACAATAATAATTTCCATTTTTAGAGATGTCTTTTGATCTTTGATTGATTGAAGAAGTATAGGAAAATATTTTTCTTCATTGTATGTTGTTATAACAAGGCTAACATCAAATTTATAACTCATTATAATATTATATCCTAATATATTAATTTTTCAAGCGTAGCCAGAACTGCCGAACCCGCCAGATTGACGATTTGTTTCATCGAGACTATCTACTTCATTAAATACAACATACTCTATTTTTGCAAATACCATTTGGGCAATTCTATCGCCTTTGTTTACTATATATTGCTCTTGAGTAAATGAGGCTAATATTATTTTTATCTCACCACGATAATCGCTATCTATTGTCCCTGGGGCATTCAGACAAAATATACCATGATTTATAGCAAGCCCACTACGGCTACGTATTTGTGCCTCATAGCCTTTTGTAATTGATATATATATTCCAGTCGGTATTAATGAAACAGTATTTTTTTTGATTATTATAGGCTCATCATTATTTGCATATAAGTCGACAGCGGAAGAGCCAGTCGTTTGATATTTGGGCATTGGATTTGATGATTTATTAATTATATCAATAGTTAACATAATGTCTACCTACTTTTGTTTGATAAATCTAATGCCTGCTTTAAGTCTAGCCTGCCATCATATAATGCTCGCCCAATTATTACACCATAAAGATTTTTATCTTCTACTTTTAATAAGCCTTCTATGTCGTCAATTGAAGCAACACCACCACTCACAATATATTTCATATTAGATAAACTTAGATTGTATTTTATACTCTCGATATTTACTCCACTTAAAGTGCCATCTGTAGAAATATCGGTATATATAATTCTCTCAACGCCAATGTCTTCAAACTTTTTAAATAGGCTTTCAATATTTATATCTATAGTTTCAGTCCAACCCGATATAGCAGGCTTATTATCTTTGACATCAAGCCCTACTATTATTTTAGAAGCATATTTTGACATTGCCATTTTCAAAAAATCAAAATCATTTATAGCCTTAGTTCCAAGTATAATATAATTTACACCAATATCAATATAATGTTTTATGTCATCTATACTACGAATACCCCCACCCACCTCTATATCAAAGCTGCCATTAGATACTGCCAAAACTTTTTCGATAGATTTTATATTTATAGTTTTGCCTTCTTTTGCCCCATCAAGGTCAACAATATGTACCCTACCAACATTTAATTTTTTATATTCTAATGCCTGCCCTTCCACAGACATTTCATATAATGTAGCTTTATCATAGCGTCCTTTATATAGCCTTACAACATTACCACCAAGTATATCAATTGCGGGTATAATATTTAACATAATTTTCCTATTTATTTATTTAAACTATTTTTTATTTTATTTATTTCTTTTTCAGTTAACTTTGTATATTTTATAATAGTTTTTATATCTTCATTTTCCATTAACATTTCTTTTGCTATTTCTATTGCCTTATTATGTTCGCCTTCTTTTTTTCCAACATTTTTCATGTCATCACCATAGTCTTTTTTTTCGTCTTCCAAAATATCTTTAACATCATCTACTAATTTATAAGTTGTATCTTGCTTGAAAAAATCCATCAACCCTGCTACCAAAAAACTATAGTAAATTGATTCTTTACTTTCTAAAGATAAATGAGAAAGTATTATATGGTCGAGCACATTGATATTTAAATATTGCGACATATGAGAAAGCTTATTTGTAAAATCTATATCAAATTGTGAGGGCTCAGGCTTTTTTTTACTTATATGATTATGAGCCACGACAATATTTGTTGCTTTATGATTTACAGCTGTATTAAAGACATCTGTCATGGGAACTTTCACCATGTTTTCGCTACCCAAAGCCACTAAATATAAACAAACAGAATAGCCGTCACTATCCATACCCATTATCCAAAAGTGTTCCTTTCCATATAAATCTTTATGTTCAGATTTGAAAAAATGAAGAAAGATTTTATAATAATCTTCTACAGTATTAATTTTAGCAGCTTTTAATTTAAAATTTTTAATGACACTAACTTCCATTTTTTTAATTTCAGTTTTTTTATTATTCACCATAAATATTCACCATAAATATTCACCATAAATATTCACCATAAATATTTACCATAAATATTTACCTTATACTAATTATTTATAAACTGCATTATATTATATTTGTATAAAATTAGTAGAGTAAAAAATCTCATTTAAACAATACTCCCATCCAATACTCTAAGGGCATTATGATAGGACATCTCTAATATTTTTTCAACATTTACCGATTTTTCATTAGCAACAGTATCTGCAATATATTTTATAAATGAAGGCTCGTTTTTTTTACCACGCACTTTTTGTGGAGTAAGATAAGGGGCGTCCGTTTCAAGACAAAACATATCATCTGGCACATACTTCGCAACATCACGGAGCATTGTATTTTTAGGATATGTAATAACACCAGAAAACGATATAATATAACCTAAATCTAATACCTTTTTTGCCTCTTCGAGCCCACCGCTGAAACAATGAATAATGCCACGTTTATCCACTTTGTTTTTTGATAATATAGAAATAGTATCATTCCAAGCCTCTCTCGTATGTACGGATATAGGCAGCGACAATTCATTTGCTATACTGATAAGCATTTCAAAAAGATGTTGTTGTTTATATGTATCTTCATTATTATGATAATAATCGAGCCCAATTTCACCTATCATATATATATTTTTTTTATCATTATTAATGCTAATAATTTTATCTTTGAAGGCAGACAACTCTTGCTCTTCATATGAATAAGCATAATCTGGATAAAATCCTGCTGTCATATATACATTTTCCATACTGCCTAAAATATCAAAACGTTTTTCTAAATCTGATGGATGTACTCCGATATCAACAATATAGTTAATATTATTTTCTTTTGCCCTATCAATTATTTTTATAATCTCACTTTTTTCTTTTGAAATAGAAGTAAGATGACAATGACTATCTATCATAAATTAATCCTCATTTTTTTATTTTTAATTTCTAATAATATTTGGAATATCAAATTTAATATCAGATAAAATATTTTCGAGAGAAAGTATTTGTACTCTATTATATTTATTTTTATTTATTTCGATATATCCATATTCTAACAAATGATTATATATATCATCACCTATATTTTCAAATGATATAATACCAATAATTTTATTCTCAGAGTTATCTATATTTTCAATAATATTTTTTATATTATCTATAGTAATATGCTTTTCTATATTTATAATTATAGGCATTTTTAAAAAACTATTTTTTATTTTATTAAAATATATATAACCTGAAATAAATGTATTTTCTATATTATCTATTGCAATACCACCAATTATATCTAATATTAAATATTTAACTTCTCTTAATTTATTATTATTAATTAGCTCGAAAAAATCTTTTTTATTTTCAGGCACACCAACAATATTATAATCTTTATTAATATCTTTAAATGTATTTATCATACGGTTTTTTATTGTATTTATCGAAAGTATGGTTTTATCTATTGCTATCCATTGTCTATTAAGTTTTTGACTTGCAATAATAGTTGTGCCACTTCCAGCAAATGGGTCAAGCACTATATCATTTTCAATGGTAGTTATTTTTATTATTCTCTCTAACAAAGACAAAGGTTTTTGCGTAGGATATCCTTTTTTTTCATTAGAACTCGCAAGCCCTAGAGATACAATATTAGCCCATACATCTGAAATTTTTTTTCTTCTAATAAAATACCCATCTTCGCCTTCATCCAAAAAATATTTTATACGTATTTTATTATTTTTTGTTTTTCGGATACGATTAATCGCATCTAATTTTTTTATACTCAGGTCGCTATAACTGCCACGTGGCAAATCATAATACCATTTACCCATATCATCTTTCTTATATCCATGATGTTTTAATTCGCTCTCTTTTAATTTTATATCTTCGTACAAATACTCTTCATTTATTTTAATGCTATCAATATTTTTAGCATACCAAAAAATGACATCATGCTTTGTAGAAAGTTTAGTTTTACTAGGCCCTTGTGGTCCATCATAATGCCATATTATTTCATTTCTAAAATTATCACTACCAAAAATAGCATCCATAATAATTTTTATATAATGCGAAGATGTCGGGTCGCAATGTAAAAATATTGAACCACTATTTTTTAATATATCCCTAAGTTCATATAAACGCACTGTAATAAATATTATATAGCCTAGCATATCTTTATTTGAATAAAATATTGACATAAAAATATTATTCAAAAAACATTTAAAAGCACTATCATATTCATATATAAATACATCATCAATATATTTTTTTATATCATCCACACTTTCTATATTAATATTCCAAATATCCGAAAATGCCAATGTCTTATCTTTTATATCAAGCCCCATCGCAATAGAATGCAAATAATTATATTTACGTTTTGAATTAAAAGGAGGGTCAAGATAAATTAAATCTATACTTTCTTTTTTTATATTTCTTATTATTTCAAGATTATCAGAATAAAATATTTTATTTATATGGCACATAAACTATTTATTTTTAAAAAAATTATTTTCATAAACATAATAAGCGATTTGCTTTACGATATCACTACTAATATCTTCGCCACGTGTTTTGCTATCTATACAAAGGCTCTCAAACATTTTTGAAACGTACTTACTTTCAATATTTATATAAGGCGAGTTTGTAAGATTATTTTTTGCCATTTTCCTTCTATTATGAAAAAGACATTTGCTTATAAGTTGGTATATTGGAAAAATATTTTTATCTACATTATTTGGAACAAACGATATAACAGAAGAATCTACCTTAGGTATGGGGAAAAATATTTTGTTTGAGACATTAAATTCTAGCTTAGAACTAACCATGAAATTTGTAAACATTGTCAATGCACTATAATCTTTAGTCCCTTCTTTTGCAAGTATGCGTAATGCAAAATCTTTTTGTACCATCATTACAGCATAGTTCCATTGACTATAATTTTTAACAAAAAGCCATTCTAATATTTTACTAGCAATATTATAAGGAATATTGCCATATACATCTAATTTTTTATCTTCATTTTTATTCAAAATATTATCATTTATTAAATCTGTTTCTAATATATCTTTATGTATTATCTTTATTTTTTGATTATATTTTAAATTTAGATGATTGTATAAACCCCTATCATATTCGACAACAGCAAGTTTATCTTCATATATGGGTGATAATTTTTCTGTAAGAGAGCCTAATCCTCCGCCGATCTCTAAGGCATATTTGCTTCTTGCTTTTAATGATATATTTGATATACGTGAAGCTGTATTTTCATCTATAAGAAAATTTTGACCGCGTGATTTGCTTGGGGCTATGTTATTATTTTTTAAATACGATGATACACTATACTTAGAGTATATATTAATCATCTATCTTTACTCTGAAAAATTGCACGGAATAAATAGATATAGCAGCCAATAAGAGTAAACCCAAGCCTACAAATGTAATATAACTTCCAGACGATACAATAGAAATTGCACCTATAATTAAATCAAATATTTTTAATAGCATAAATGTAATGAAAACACAACCAAAAAAACCAACAATAGTATGAAATGGATGTAGATTTTTTTTTGCTCTATATCTTATACTATAGTAAGAAATAATAGCACTTATTAATATTACAATCAATGGTGAAAATATTTTAGACATAAGTAAATATATTATCTCATTTTTATCATAGCCAAAATTTGGAATATATTTTAAGAAAACAATTACATCACTAATAGACACAAACTCTAAAGCTGAAATATTTTTTGTAATATTAAATATCTTTGGGTCTATGTTTAATATTATACTATCATTATAATCTTTATCATTATTATTATATTCACCATTATCCAAATATTGACCTTTCAATATAAGTTTATATTTATTTTTTTCATCCGAATCCTCTACAATCTTCCCAAAACGATATTTTTTATAGTTATTTGTATTGGTGGTACTAAATAAAACTGTATCAAAAAAGTATATTTCATCAAATACATTAAATACTGTAGAATATAAATAATCATTGTCATTTATCTTCAAAAATTC
>CAMRBQ010000094.1 GCA_947040495.1 uncultured Spirochaetia bacterium | reverse complement strand
GTTATATTCATTAAGTGTAGTAATTTTAAAGGGTTTGTCAATACCCTAATTAAAAAAATACTCCCTAATCTAATTATCTATTGTTATAATATGATTATTCTATAATTCTTGGAAAAACTAAATTTTCTAAATCTTTAGAATTTTCTTTCATAACCTCAGAAGCACTTTCTAACAAATCTGTTATATCTTCATAATCGTTTCCATATTGGGCTGCTGCAATATAATCCATAGATGCAGCTCTTCTGCCTGAAGATGGATTATAATCTATATATGGCCAATTCCCAGGTTTTTTAACATATGGAACCATAAAATTGACAGCAGTTTTTAATGTTTTCCCATCATCATATTTATACCAAACATCCTCTCCAATTATTTCCCAAAGACGAGCAAGTGCCATCCATGCTCTAAGTCCATATACATGGTAGTTATAAGAAATGGTTCTACCTTTTTCATCTATTTGAGAGCCATCATTGGCAAAGCCATTTCGCATCATAGTCATAACAATATCATATCTACTTCTAGCTTTTACCACTTGACTTGTAAATATATAAAATGCGGCAAAATCAGCCTCACGCCAAACAGCTTGATTATTATGTCTATTATCCCAACCCTGTGTAACAATATTATCGCTTTCCAACCAAACTATAAATTCTTTATACCAATCTATGAGTTCTTTATATTCAGAAACACTTAAGCTACCCGAATCTATTATCAATAAAACAGCATCTATAACAAATATAAACTCTAAAAAATCAATCATCCCACCCATGCTTCCCGTATAAGCAATAATTTTCTCCCCTGTATCAGGGTTTATTACACTAGTATCAGTTCCTTTTCTCCCCGGTGTAGCTTGAGAATAACTGCCGTCTGGTATCATACGTGTATCAGGATTCAAAAACCACCTTCGAACCATATTGGCAACTTTATCAGAGTATCTAATATCTCCCGTAAAATAATAAGCCAATCCTAAAGCCAATGTGCCATTACATAAATCTGTCTTGGCATCACCTATAGTTCCTTCGCCACCATTCTCGGGATTAGGAATACCGTCTTTGCTAACCCAAGGTAAACCAGTCCATTCTCCATAATTTGATCCCCCATCAGTGGGCCAAAAATAGCGGGCTACACTAGCATAATAGTTCTTATTTATTCTTGGAGGATAATTATAGTCTGTCACAGAATATAAAGGACCATTTAAATAATTATTTGCCCTTTGTATTAGTCCATTATATGCATCTAAGGTAGTTGGATCCCCGCTTACCAATTTTCTTTTAGTAGCTTCCAAATCTTCTTTTCTATATGACAAAAGGAAATCTTGTTCTTCTAGTTGTTGTGGGAATAAATCTTTAGGAGTTCCAAAATCTACAGCATTTGGACCAGTCAAAGTACCGCATTGTATAATCACAAATATAACTATCATCATTAAAAATAATAGCTTTATTTTAGTACTCTTCATATATTATCTCCATTTTATATAATCGTTATATTTCTTATCCATTAGGATTTGGCATAGAGCATTGACAATAGTCAGTATGATAAGGATTCCAACTAAAACCATTAACATTGCCATTCCAAGCCCATTTAATATTATTTGCTAAATTCCTTAGGTGTATCTGTAAAATACGTTTTTCTCTAAGTTCATATTGCGTATTGCCAACTCGCTTACCTCTAACCTCAAATCTAAACAAGGCTTGTTTTTCTTTATCAGGTACATTAGTAGCTCTTAAAACATTCACTCCCGTTATTCTCCACTGTCCCGTAGGTTGAGAATTGGGATTATTCCAACCTGTTATACTACTAGCAGGCTCTATTTCAAGATTTATACTATTCAAGAAAATATTTAATGAAGTTATATATTCTGCTAATGCATCCTTTGGGAGCCGTTTATCGTTTGCAAGTGCTACATATGCATTATTATCAGCATAGTCATAATCAAGTATGTAAACTTTATTAGTAGTATCAAATGTAAAATCAGTTATATCTTGTATATCAACTTTATAATTATTTCCAAGTGTCAACTTATTTGCTGCACTTATACTATTCAATTTACTTTCAAGGATAGATATTTCTACATATTCAGTATTATCCAATGGAGGTAATGGTCCAGGAGTTGGCTTTCCTGGCACACCAGTTCCTCCCCAGCCTTTATGACCCGGGCTCCAATTGACATCTGTAGTATTTTCTATATGTAGCGTTATAGCATAGTCTTGTTTATCAGTAGTCTCAAATACATATTTAGTATTTCCAATCGTTTTACCGCGTATTTCCAATCTAAATAATGCTTGTTTTTTATCAGCTCCCCAAGTAACAGTTCCTGTGCTTCTTTCTCCTTCTTCATGAGAGGGGCTCCAGCTAGTACCTCCAGTGTATGGTTCTATCTCAGCATTAAATGGTTTAAGTATTATGTTAAACTGCTTTATATATTCTTCTAAAGCTTCTTTTGTGTTACTTATTCTAGGTGTTAATCCTACAAAACTGTTATACAAAAGATTAAATTCCCCCTTTTGATAGTGCCCAGAGGAAGCTTGCCAATTGGCTTGTGATACAGTAACACTATATTTTTCTCCAAGTACTAATGGTGGTTTGCGCTCTGAACCACCTGGACCTATATCGTCAAAATATTTTTTAATACCTTCTAAATCAATATATGCAGTTTGATATTCTTTCTCTATCCATTTTTTATCTGATGGGGCTTTTATTTTTATATAAAGTCTTTTAGCCGAATCTTGTGGATAAAAATAAACATGTTCTTCTTCATCTTTGACTTTTAAAAGTATATTAAATATTGCTGTATTACCATTGCCATTTCCATCTAAAATATATGAACTATATGTTTTATCTACTTCTAAATTCTTAGCATCACTTATATTTCTATTTAACAGATTATCAATAGAGGCCGCATAACTGTCAAAAGCATTTTTTATATCAATTTCATTTTGTTGTAAGGTGGGCTGGAAATTTGTAATAAATCGCATAGCTAAGCTACCTTCAAATAACTCAATATACGGCTTGCTAGTTATTGTTATACTATAATCTCCACTTCCCAAAACAGTTCCTGTTTCAAAAACCGAAACAACATCTTCTTCAAGTATTAATACCCTACTTGGATTAGCCCATTTTTTATCTGTTGGAGATTTTATACGAAATACTACTCTATCAACCTCTAATACTTGACTGTGTGGATGTTCTGGGGTAAGCATTATATTAAATGTAGCTATATTTTCAGTTTCAGCATTATCTAATATAACTGTACTTTGCCCTTCTAATGTTGTATCTAATACTCCACCTTTAACTAATACTTGATTGGCTTTGCCTGTTGTATTTTTAATAGCATTTGCTATATCTCTTACATAATAGTCATTTAAAGCAATAAATGAATTATTACCCTGGGATAAAAATTCTGGGCTAGGCATACTTACTTCAATATCTATTATTTTATTTTGAATATTATGAGTGACTTTGTTTACATTTACCTTATAAGTATTGTTGGGATTATCTATATTATCTATGTCTCTACCGAAACCATTTTGTGATATTTCACGATTAATAGCATTGATAATATCTTGTGTCTCTATTACATCTAAATTGGGAGAATATGCCTTATTAGCACAAGAATAACTTATAAGTAAAACAATAAAAATAAATAATGAATACTTTTTGATCATAAATACATATCCTCCAAATTGTATTAGACTATATTAAACCTCTTCCGAAATTATTAAACATTATACTTGCCTAGTATAATTAACCACAAGCATATGCATTTTATAATAAAACCCAATATCTTGTACTAGCCTTATTTTTTGAGAAAGTGGAAAAACTCTAACTTAATCATATTAGTCGTCATATCATCAAATATAACAAAGCTGCATACAGCTAGCAAAAATTTTTCCACTAACAAGTTTTATCAATTGCTATCAAATTTTCATTGACTATCTTTTAATTTTCTTCATTGTTTTTACCAATAAAAGATAAATCAAGTGCATAATATATACCAGCACGTAATTCTACTTGATGTACCAAATCTAACTCAGGAGAAAAAAGAGTATTATCATCACTTCCTCCTTGAGTAATAGTTTCCTCAAAGCCTTTATAGAAAATATTTCTCAAATTATATCTAACTCCCACCGATAGGGTGACATCATTAAAATTAGCAGAAATATAATTTTCCCATCTAAATTCAAAATTATCAAGAAAACCAACATACTTGTAAGTAGCATATTCAACCAATCCAGTATCAGAAGTTACTGAAAGTTCACCCGTAGAATCTCTAGAATACATAGTACCACCTACACCCAATGAAGGACCATTAAAACGGGCTGCTGCTGTAGAAGAAAATTGAAAATAATTAAAAAATCGTGGGCTTGTATAATTCAAACTAATACTTAAAACATCAGTAACTAAATAGGAATATTTATAAAATGGATCCAAGGTATTTCTTTCATTTATCTCTGCTGTTTTAGGCAAAGCCCAAAACTCATAAGCAACCAGAAAATTAAAAGAACCTCCATTTATACCCAAAGAATTAAGATCAAACATATACCCCAGATTAGCGGTTGCAAGCATACGATTATCCAATGAAATAAAAGAATATAGTCCGTCAAGGTAATTATCGAAGCCTAATTGCCCAGCATTAAAAGCAAAAGTAACACTCCCTCTAATCTCTTTAAAATTAAGTGCCGATTCTAGACCAACCCACTTTTTTTGGAAAACATAATCAGCACTACCACTTCCATTGATTATAGGAATATGTGTACGGTTCGTATTGTTTTGAGCCTCATATAAAAAGTTTTGCTCAGTTAATATTTTAAGATTTAAACCCAATGTCAAATATGGTGCTTTAACAAAGTTTTGAGAATATTGTATACCATACTCTGTTTCATTGCCCTCAAGAAAACCTGTAGCCTCTCTAGTTCTATAGTCTTCATCTGTCCAAGATTCTCCTTCTGGTGTACTCCAAGCCCCCTCTGCTGGATTGAGTTCACCACTATCATACTTCATATAAAAAGTTAATGACCGTTCTTGTGAATACACATACATATTTGTCAAAGTAAATACCATACAAAAAACTAAAAATATTTTACGCATAAATCAATATCTCCTTCCTCTTCTTTATCTTTATCTTTTTAATACCAAAAACACAAAAAACTAATCTATTATTCTAGGCCATATAAGGTTATACTCATGGTTTGGATCCTCTTTCATAATAGTAGATATAGTGTCATGCAAGCCTTCCATATCATCATAACCAGGAGCATACTGTGCTGTAGCCAAAAATTTTATACTCCTTCCTCTTCTTCCAGCAGAACCCATTGTATCATAGAATGGCCAACTTGTAGGCTCTTGAGCATAACGAAGCATATATCTAATGCCATTTTTCAATGTTTTACCATCACCATAATCGCCCCAAACACTATCCTCACCAAGTGTCTGAGAAACAACAGCTGCTGTAACCAAAGCGTTTAAGCTATAAGTACAATAATTATGAGAAGTTGGTCTAACTATTTCAGCAGGCTGAGAACCATCAGAATCAAAAACCCCAGATATTTTCTTTTTGAGTTTTCCAATTCTATTATTTTTCAAATGATCCAAATTTGAGGGATATATACTGCCAGAGAATAAACCAAAAGTTATATAATCAACTTCAAGCCAAATAGCTTGATTGTTTATAGGTGGTTTGGGGTTATCATAACTATTTTCATGTACATTGTCAGGCTCTTGCAGCCAAGTAAACATACCTCCTTCTTTATACATACCATCATAATCTGTCTCACCTTTTGGTGCTCCATACCAATCTATGAGCTGTCTATAATCTGCTTTTGACATCGCTCCCGAATCTATTATAAGCAATGCTGCATCTACAACATGAATGAAGTCCATTATATCTATCATTCCCCCAACTGTACCTTTATAACCTGCTTTAAGATTATTTTCTGTAACATAATTTGGATTATTTTCCAATTCCTTGTAAATGGTATTTGAAGAATATTCATTACCTTCTGGGTCTACCCACCACAACCTGCCCCCACCACTAGGATACCCTCTTGCAGCACCAGGTATACATTGAGACCAATCGCCATTTGGTAGCATATATGTATCGGGATGTAAAAACCATGCTTTAATTTGATCAGCCACTTTTTCTGCATATTTAATCTCTTGAGTAAAATAGTATGCAAGACTCAAATATTTTAAAGCTGCAGTCATCTGAGTTTTAGCATAATCAACAGTATGTTCACTAGTTCCTCCCGCACCTTCGGGATTTGCATCCCCATCCCTATGAACCCATGGAAGCCCCGTCCAAGTATCACATAAAGAGTTTGTACCATTTGGATCTGGCCAAGCATATCTATTTATACTTGAATATAAGTGTTTGTCAGGACGAATTGGTCTATCATAATCTGTCGCCGCATAAAGTTTTCCGTTCAAATATTGATTGGCTTTATTCAAAACTGTATTCAATGCTTGTTTGGTAGTAGGATCGTCCTCAACAAGTCTTCTTTTGGCAATAGCAAAGGCTTCTTTACTGTAGCCAATCATATAACCATTATCCTTTAGATGTGGGAAAAGATCATGCGGTCTACCAAAACTATCCGAACTTATTGGAGAGGTACCAGTTGAACACCCCAACAACGAGCTCAATATAAAAATACATAAAAAATAAAATAGTTTATTCGTCATTATATATATCTCCTTAATTTTATAAAAAATATTTACGGTTACTGCTTATGTGTACGCCCATTATACCACTTTGGATCCTCATGAGACACATGGTTATGCCTATCATTAATAACAAAGAAAAACTGCAAATTACTCATAAGAATTACATTAACATTAGCTGGTGAATCTGCCCTTTTTTTAACATAAAAGCGGAAATAACATCCTTTAGCTGGGTCACCCGTTGTACCAGCACCACCATCTTGCGTTTGTACACTATTATTATCATGCACAAATTCTACATAATCGGATAATTTAGAACTTATCGCTGGGATATTCTTATCAAATAAATGTGTTTTTAATGATGTAATATATTCCTCATATGCGGCTTTAGCATCATCATTGCCATTATTACCTTTGAAATTTTTAGGTATCACCTGATAGCTATGTGGGCTCGTAGCTATTTTTGTGCTTCCTACAGTAAATTCATAGGTAGCACCCAACTTCTTATCATCTAATTCAAAAAACAAATCGTTAAATAGCTTGTTTATATTTACTTCTGAAGGCAGCTTACCTGTTATTATAGGGTCAGTCCAGTCTTCACTATTTGCTAGATCAAATTGTATTTTTTTAAAATATTCCCCTAATAAATAACCATTTTTTGCTTCCATTAAAATATTAAAAGATGCTAATTTAAGATTATCCTCATCTTCTTGTATCGCAATACTTCCTTTAAAATCGTCTCTTATAACATCTACAATTTTTATTCCTATTGCCGTAGAGTTTTGTTGATTGTCAAAAATTTTCTGCAAATCTTGAACATAGCTCGTAGCCGCATCAAACATAGATGTCTTTAATTTTCCACTAGAACTTACTGTTAGTTCCACATAATCTTTTTTGTTAAATACTTCAACTTTATCCACCATTACTTCATAACCAGCAGACCCTATAGTAGTACCTATAGCACCTTTAATCGCATTAAGTATATCAGAATCATTAATAAAAACAGCACTCCCCTTTTCCCATTTTTTACCTGCGGGAGATTGTAAATCAAACTGTATCGTATCTGCTTCTAACTGATACGCATATGGTTCAACAGGCTCTAATTTAATATAAAATGTTGCGGTATTTTCATTGTTATTATGATCAAGGCTAGAATAGCTTCTATTTTTTATGCCCGCATCAATAACTCCGTATGTTACTTTAATTAAATCTTTCGTGGCAGGATTATTATCTAATTTTTCTTGGATATTTTTTACATAATTTTGAGCACCATTCATAGCCTCTAGCGCTTCATTTTCTGGAATTCGAACGCTTCTGGTAGGAGACAATGGAGGTCTCGCTAGCGAAGGATTGCCTGTTTCAAGACTAATTGTACTATTCTTTGCATCAAAAGAAGTACTGTTTACAGAAACTTTATAGGCTTCATCTTGAGATAATTCAGCACTATTTAATGCTTGCATAACATCACTTGCTTTAATTTGCTTTAAATCTGGAGCATAAACACTATCTTTTGAACATGAAAATAACGCCAACACAAATGTCAAAAATAAAAAATATTTCCAAAATTTAATTTGTAAGATATTCATATAAACCCCCTCTATAACATAGTATAACTTAAATAAATGATAAAGATTTATTTAAGTTATATTTTATATACTTGCTAGCATAGTCAACATTTTTTCAATGTCAATAGCTTATAAAAAAAATTGTCATATTTTAAATAATAAAAATATATTTCACCAATAAACATTCCAAACATATTTCATTCTAATAAGTGCTTCTAAGTAATAATAATCTCCCCA
>CAMRBQ010000093.1 GCA_947040495.1 uncultured Spirochaetia bacterium | reverse complement strand
AGGAGCATTAATTGTGGACGAATATTTTTTGTGCTAAAAAGCCTTGCCATTCCAAACATCTTTTGGTTCAGTTCCTTCCATAACCAAAAACATTGCTTCATTCCACATAGGAACTAACAATCTATTTACAATAAAAGCAGAAGTATCTTGAGCCATAGCTGGAGTTTTTCCTAACGCTATAGAAATATCCCAAGCAATTTTTTTAACTTCATCATTTGTCAAAAGCCCTGGTATAACTTCTATAAGTTTCATAGTAGGAGCTGGAACAAAAAAGTGCATCCCAATAACTTTGTCTGGACGTTTTGTTGCAGCAGCAATTAATGTTATAGAAATAGTAGATGTATTTGTAGCTAAAATAGTTTCAGGTTTACAAACTTCATCTAAAGATTTAAATATAGATTTTTTTAGTTCTATATTTTCAGCAACAGCTTCTATAACTAAATCAGAATCTTTTCCGTCTTCATACTTTCCAGAAACACTTAATTTTAATAACATCTCATCTACTTGTATTTGTGTAAGTTTTCCTTTTTCAACTTTTCTACTCAAAAAATGAGTAATTTTTTCTTTCCCATTTTTTGCAATCTCATCACTCATATCTACAAGTAATGTATCAAAGCCCGCTTCAATACAAACTTGAGCAATTCCACTACCCATAATACCCGCACCAACAACCATGATTTTTTTGATTTTCATAAAAATTAATCTACCTTGTTTTTTCGTTGTACAAATTCAACCAAAACGCCTAATCCAAACTTTGGTCGAAGAAAATTCACTATAATTCCACCAGCTCCTTCAACAGGAACTTTTTCTAACATCTCTTTACCAACACTTTCATATTCCAATCGTGCTGCCTCTACATCATCAACTTCAAAAGCAATATGATGAATACCTCCTTTGCCATTATTATAATCACATAAAACACCTTTTGTTGGAATAATTAATTCTATCGGTGATTCATTATTTTTATTATACTTTGTAAAAAGGCAATTAGCACTATAGGACTCCACATACTCCATATAATCGGTTTCAAGTCCAAATAAATTTAAAAATTCATTTGCCCTTTCCATGCTTGTCATTATTATACCAATATGATGTAATCTAGTTCTTTGCATATATAATCTCCTATATGTTATATTATTAAATTATAAAATCGCTAACATTTATTTTTTATAATAGATTTTAGATCAAAAGAACCTTCCCTATAAATACTTGTACTAATTTCTTTTAAATTTGGACTTACTATAGGCTTAAAATCCATTTGTTCTAAAACATCTTTTTGTAAATCAATACCCTTTGCTATTTCAATTAGTACAACTCCTGAGGTCGTAAGTTCAAACACAGCTCTTTCTGTCACATAAAACATTTTTTGCCTACGTTCTGCTGCTAATTTACCATTATAAGAAATTTGTTGAACTTCTTTAACTAATTTTTTTATACTACCTTCTTGGTCAATAGATAAACCATTTTGTTCATCAAAACTTACTTTAAGTCCAACACCTGTAAATGTAGAACAAAAAACAACACATTTTGCCGTTGTAGTAATATCAATAAATCCGCCCGCACCAGGAGCTTTACTTCCCATTTTTGTAGCATTAACATTTCCAATAGCATCCATTTCTCCTGCACCCATAAATGTTATATCTACACCAGCTCCATTATAATATTCAAATTGTCTATCATGGCCTATAAGTGCTTGTGCATTTTTTGAAATACCAAAATCAACGCCGCCCGCAGGAACTCCACCATAAACACCAGACTCTACAGTTATTGATATATCATCGCTTACTTTCTCTTCATCAATTATTGTTCCTATTACATCATTTGGAATGCCTGTACCAACATTTATAATACTATTTTTATATGTTTCCATCATAGCTCTGCGACCAATAACTTTACGAATTGTTAATTCAGTTAAATTGGATTTTGAATTTATCATAGCTAATTTCTGTCCACTATATGAAGGATCAAAATACCAAGAAGAAGTTTGTTTATGGTCAACTATAGGGTCATCACAAACAACAACATAGTCTACAAATAGACCAGGAACAGTAACATTTTTTGCACCAAGAGTACCAGAGGCAACAACTTGTTTTACCTGACAAATAACTTTACCATCAAAACGCTTTGTTGCCATAACAGCTGGTAAAACTTCAAGCATCATAGCTTCTTCCTCAGTGCTAATATTTCCATTTTCATCAGCATAAGTTCCTCGTATAAGTAAAGTATCAATTGGAATTTCTTTATACATCAAATACTCTTGCCCATCAACTGTTATAACATCTACAATATCATCTAATACTTTTGTACAAGCATTCATTTTTCCACCTTCAATTCGTGGGTCGATAAATGTTCCAAGACCTATTTTACTTATTTTTCCGGGCTCACGTAAAGCCATACTATGATACATATTTGCTATTTGACCTTGTGGTAAACAATATGCTTCAACTTTATTCTCACTAATGAGATTCATCATAGGAGGACATAAACCCCAATGTCCACCAATAACTTGTTTTAATAAGCCTTCATGTGCTAAATGAGTAAGTCCTTCTATTCTGTCAGATTGACCACAAGAATGCACAAATTTTAAATTATTTGGATACCCTTTTTCTAAAAAACTTTTTTCTATTTCTTTCAAAATTGATTGACTAGAAGACACAAGCGACATTGCCACAGCACAAAGAGTACTGCCATTACCTATATGCTTTATAGCTTCTTTAGACGATATAAACTCTACTTTTCCCATAAACTTATTTTTCTCCATGTTTTTTTATTAAAATGTTTCGCATTACAATTTTATCAACTTTACCTGTATCTGTATACTCAAAATAAGGTAACACATAAACTCCAACAGGCATTTCATATTTAGCAAGATTATCTTTTAAAAAGTTTAATAAATCTTCCATATTTATACCCTCACTAGATATTTCTATAGCAGCAATTGGAACTTCTCCATAAATATCATCAGGCATAGAAACCACTACAGTTTGTGATATATTTGGATAACTAGAAATAACACTTTCTACTAACAGAGGAGATACCTTTTCTCCACCTCGATTAACTATATCTTTCTCTCTATCACATATTTCATAATTGCCATCTATAAGTTTTCGGCCTATATCTCCTGTTATTATCCAATCTTCTAAAAAACCTGTTTTTTGAGACATCTTAAAATAACTATTTATAACTACAGGCCCACTTATTATTATCTGACCTAACTCGCCAACAGAAACTTCATCAAAATTTCTATCAACAATTTTTATAGCAACATTATTTACAGCAGATAATGGTTTTTTATGTCCTTTAGAAAGCATTCCACTGCCAGAAGTTTCAGTCATTCCATATGCTAATCTAAAATTGGCATTAACAGCATTGCTACAAAATATATCTCTATTTCTACCACTTATAAAAGCTCCTCCACAAATAGCATAATGTAAACTAGATAAATCATGATGAGTTTGATAAGCCATATTTAATTTTATAAATACAACAGGAGCAGAATGAAAATGTGTAACTTTATATTTTTGTATTTTATCTAAAATTTCTTCAGCATTAAATATTTCTTGTAAAATAAGTGTAGCACCAAGATAAATAAATAAAGTACTAACACAGCTAAGCCCTAATATATGAAAAATAGGAACAGACAATAAAGAAATATCATCAGCTGTTAAATTAAGAATTTCTTTATAACCATATGATGTATTTAAAATATTATCATGAGTTATCAATGCCCCTTTAGGCAATCCCGTACTACCCGATGTATACATTATCACAGCATCAATATTTTTCTGGCAAGCCATCACTATATTATTTTTATCAAACTCTGTTATATCATACAAGAAAAAAGGTAGTGACCGATACGCTACAATACTAATAATATCCAATTGACTATATTGTTCTTTATAGTTTTCGTCTAATATCAAAATCTTACACTTTGTATCTTCTAAAATAGACAAAATACGAGGAGTTTTTAATTTAGTATTTATTAAAACACTAACAGCACCCAATTTCATAAGAGCATAAAAAGCAATAATAAATCTAATACTACTATTTATCATAATTGCCACAGTATCAGATTTAGAAACACAATGTTTACTATACAAAAACAAAGCAAATCTATCTACTTCTTCTAATAATTCTCCATATGTTATTTCAGAGATATCATCAATAACTCCAATCTTATTAGAATATTTTTTAGCAGTATCTACAAGTGTTTCATATAAGTTCTGATATTTATTCCCTATAACCATTTCCTATCCTCTTTCAAATTAATAATAATTTTTATATAAAGAGGTTTGAATAAAAATATTTTACTAAACCTCTTTATATAATAAAATCACTAGTAAAGTTCAAACAATACAGCAAGCCCTTGACCACCACCTATACAAAGAGAAGCAATTCCATATTTTTCATTTCTTCTAATCATTTCATTGATAAGTTTAATTGTTATAATTGTACCAGTAGCACCAATTGGATGACCTATAGAAATACCACTACCATTAACATTAACTTTATCAATATCTAATCCCAATTCTCGTATACAAGCTAAAACCTGAGAGGCAAATGCTTCATTTAATTCGTAAAGACCTATATCATCTTTTGTAAGATTTCTCTTTTTTAATAATTTTTCAATTGCAGGAACAGGCCCCATACCCATATAAGCAGGATCTACTCCCACAACAGTGCTATCTACAATTTTTACCAATGGTTTAAGAGATAATGATTTTGCTTTTTTTTCTTTCATCACAATAATAGCAGCAGCAGCATCATTTATTCCAGAAGCATTACCTGCTGTCACGGTTCCACTGCCATCTGTAATAAATGCAGGTCTTAGTTTTGAAAGAGTTTCAAAAGTACTACTATCTCTAATAAACTCATCAGTATCAAATATTTTTTCTTCTTTTTTATTTATCTTTACTGTTATAGGCAATATTTCATCTTTAAATTTCCCGCTATCACGAGCCTCTTTAGCTTTTCTCTGGCTATCAGCAGCATATAAATCTTGATCTTCTCTTGTAATATTATATTTTTTAGCAATATTTTCTGCTGTAATACCCATATGATCACGAGTTATTGGGTCTGATAAAGCTGTTATTAAACCATCTTCAAATTCGCCATGCCCCATCTTATATCCAAAACGTGCCTTACGAAGATAATAAGGAATGTTTGACATACTCTCCGTACCACCTGCAACAGCAATCTCACAAAAGTCATCTCTAATCTCTTGAGCTGCTGTGACAATTGCTTGAAGCCCAGAAGAACAAAGTCTATTAACTGTTAAAGCAGTTGCTTCATGAGGTATACCAGCTTTTAAAGAACACATTCTCGCAAGAAAGGCATTCTCTGCAGCAGTAGCAACACCACCAATAACAACTTCATCAATATCAGAAAGTTCTAAACCAGCTCTCTCAATAGCTGATTTTATAACCATAGCACCTAACTCAGAAGATTCAAAATCTTTAAGTGAGCCCCCAAAACTACCTACAGCAGTTCTTACACCAGAAACAATAACAATATTATCTTTTTCCATAATAATTTCCTTTATTTATATTTATAATAATTAAATCAATTCTCGTCTATTTTTTTAGTTGGAATATTCCAATTAAAAAATTGATAGTAAGCAGAGGCAGCTCTATCTCTAAACTCATCTAAATCTACATTAGACCAATCAAGCATTCCGCCCCCACTTTTTACTCCATATTTTTTTAAATCACAATTTTCTACAATAGATTTTTGTACTACTGTACTATTACATAAAGTAGGATTTAAATATTGTTGAACATCTTTTGCTAAATCTTGACCACAATTATCAAAATGCTCAAAAATACCTATTTGTGTATATCTTGGGGCAAAACTGTATTTAAGAGTTTTATCTATCATTTGAGGTGTTGCAATTCCTTGTTCAACCATAAATATAGCCTCTCTAAGCATTGCATATTGTAGTCTATTGCCTATAAATCCGGGATAGTCTTTATTTAATACAATGACTTCTTTATTTAAACTTTCAAATAAAGATAATATATATTTTAGAGCATGATCACTACAGTTTTTGCTTCTAACAATCTCTATACATGGAACTAAATGTGGTGGATTCCATGGATGAGCTACAAACATAATATCTTTATATTTTGTCAAGATGGAAGCCAAAACATCAACTGAAATTCCTGAAGTAGATGATGCTAATACCTTTAATTTTTTACAATATTTTTCTACATTAGTATAAACACTCTGCTTAACATCAAGTTTTTCAACAACGCATTCAAATATAAAATCAACATCTTCTAATGTTTTATAATCATAAGATATATGAAGATATGTTTTACAAATCTCAAAATCTCGCTTCTCAATAATATTTTTCTTCATCAAATCTTCAAAAACAGTATCATAATTTTCTGCTGCTTTATTTAGAGATTTTTTACGCCCAATTAAAATAGTATTAATACCATTACCCGTAAACATGGCAGCAATAGAGGCTCCCATCATTCCACAACCTATTACTCCTACTTTAGTTTCTTTCATATGCTATAACCTATATTCCAAGATACGCTTCTTTTATATTTTTATCAGCTAAAAGTTCTTTAGCATTACCTTCCATAACAATATTCCCCGTTTCTAAAACATAGCCTCTATCTGCTATACTTAGAGCTTGTTTCAAATTTTGCTCTACAAGTAAAATACTAACACCTGTTTTTGCTACAGTTTCTATAATATTAAACATATCTTTTACTATAATTGGAGCAAGGCCAAGTGAAGGTTCATCAAGCATTAACAAAGATGGGTTTATCATTAAAGCACGAGCTATTGCAAGCATCTGCTGTTCTCCTCCAGATAAAGAACCAGCTAACTGATTTCTACGTTCATAGAGCTTTGGAAACATTTTATAAGAGGAATCTAAATTTTTATTAAAAAGATGTCTATATTTTTTTGAAAATGTTCCTGTAAGAAGATTTTCATAAATAGTTAATGTTCCAAATATTCCTCTACCTTGAGGGATATGAGAAATTCCTTGATTGATTTTATTAAAAGTTTTTATACTGCAAAGGTCTTTTCCATTATATTCTATTTTACCTGTTGTAATAGGGACAAATCCAGAAAGTATTCTAAGAAGAGTTGTTTTTCCCGCACCATTTGAACCAACTAAAGAAACAACTTCACCATCATTTACAGTCAATGATACATTATAAAGAACTTTTAAATCTCCGTATCCTGCACTTACATTTTCTATCTTAAGCATCTATTCACCTCCAAGATATGCATCAATAACCAAAGGGTCATTTAATACATCTACAGGCTTACCTTCAGCAAGTAACATACCTTGATTTAAAACTATTGACCTACTACATATAGAAACAACAGCCTTCATAACATGTTCTATAAATAAAATAGTTATACCTTTAGCATTTATTTTGCGAATTAAATTTAAACTTTCTTCCATTTCAGATGGATTTAATCCTGCCATAAGTTCATCTAACATTATAAGCTTGGGATCAATAGTTAATATACGGGCAAGGTCTATCCATTTTCTTTTCTCTATAGATATTCTACCACTTTCTATATCACGGTATTTATAAAGATCCATATCATTTAGTATTTGTAATGTTTTTTCTTTTGCCTCTAGATATGAATTATCTCGTACTGCAATATTAAAAACATTTTCATATACAGTAAGATTTGCAAAAGGCTTTGGTGTTTGAAATGTTCTACCTATACCAAGTCTAGCTCTTTTTGCTATAGACATTTTATTAGGCACATCATGATTATTAAATACAATACTGCCACCATCTTGCAAATAAACTCCAGATACAAGATTAACTGTAGTTGATTTTCCACTACCATTTGGACCTATTAAAGCTAATATTTCGCCTTTTTTAATATTAAAATTAAGATGCTGTACGGCCTTAATTCCACCAAAAGAAATTGAAAGATCTTTTACTTCAAGAATATTATTTTCCATCATTGATCTCCATCTTTGACTTATCATTATTTTCTTTATTTACATCTTCTTCTGTAGAAGTATTCTTTTTATGCATAAATAAACTTATTACACCTTTTGGTTTAAATAAAACTATAATTACAAGTAATAAACCATATAGTAGTTGAGAGCCACCAGCAGAACCAAGTAAAACGCTTGTTAGTTCTATTAATGGAATAACAATAAAAGCACCAATTACAGGACCAAATAAAGTTCCAACTCCTCCAACAATAGCTATAACACCTATCTTAATTGAAAGATCAAGACCAGCAATTGACAAAGGAGAAATATAACTTAGATAAGAAGCATATATAGCACAAGCTATAGAACAAAGCATTGCACTTAATTGAAAAGCGTATAACTTAGTTTTAAATGTTTCAATACCAAGAGATTCTGTAGCATCTTCATCACCATTAACAGCGTTCAAAAATTTTCCAATTTTACTTTTCATAAATATAAAAGACACAGCTAAAACAACAAGCAGTAATAATAATGCTATATAAAAAAATGGTCTATCATTTTTAAAAGTTAAATCCCAATAACTATGGCGTCTATAAGAAACATACATGGAATGGCAAGGCTTTTTAGCACAAAAAATATTCGTCCACAATTAATGCTCCT
>CAMRBQ010000092.1 GCA_947040495.1 uncultured Spirochaetia bacterium | reverse complement strand
AATAAAATTCTTTATAATCTGTGAATATAACAATAGGCGATATAGTTAAATATTTCAGTAACTGCTCATGCTCTTTTTTACATGCTTTTTTCTTGCCATCAATAATAGATTTCAAATCAGAATCTATATCTTTACATTCGATAAATCCTATTAGTTTTTCATTTTTATCTAATATTGTAAAATCTGGAAAATCTACATCTGTTGTAATCTCTTGAAGAACATTTTTATTATCTTTATAATTATTAAGTAGATTTTCTAATGATGTTCTATATGTATGTTCATTCGATTCTTTTGAATATAATTTTTTTATTTCATTTATATAATTATTTACGGGCATTGTATATCCTTATCACACTATAACAAAATTATTATAGCATTAAAGGTAAATATTACAAAAGATGAATAAAAATTTGACAAATGAAATAATCTGTATATACTCAATAATAGATAATATATTGATTATTATGTGATTAAAACATGAAATATATACTTTATCAATGGATGTAGTATTAAAAAAAGATTGTTTAAATAAAAAAATCACTTTATATGGAGGAATTATAATGAATTGGATGAGAGAATTATTTAATGTGAATAAACCGATTATTGCCATGTGTCATTTGCAAGCTATGCCAGGCGACCCAAGATATGATTATGAAAAAGGTATGGATTTTGTTGTAGAAAGTGCATATAAAGATTTAATTGCTCTACAAAATGGTGGCGTAGATGGTGTCATGTTTTCAAATGAATTTAGCCTCCCATATCTAACAAAGACAAGACCTATTACTTCTATCAGTATGGGTTATATAATAGGTGAATTAAAAAAAGAAATTAAAATACCATTTGGAGTTAATGTTCTTTGGGACCCTGTGGCTTCAATTGACCTTGCTGTTGCTACGAAGGCTAGTTTTGTACGAGAAATTTTCACAGGTGTTTATGCTAGTGATTTTGGTCTTTGGGATACAAATGTTGGCGAAGTTGCAAGGCATAGAGATGCTTTAAGGGCTAATAATATAAGACTTTTATTTAATATTGTTCCTGAAGCTGCGAAATATCTTGCTGATAGAACTATAGAAGATATTGCCCAAACAACAGTATTTAATAATTTACCTGATGCTTTATGTGTTTCTGGTGCAACGGCTGGAAGTGAAACAGATTCATCAATGCTTCAACGTGTTAAAAATGTTGTCGGTGATACAATTGTATTAGCAAATACAGGATTAAGACTAGAAAGTGTAGAGGAAAAATTAAAAATAGCTGATGGTGGTATTGTAGGTACAACATTTAAAAAAGACAGTAAATTTTTTAATGGTGTTGATGAAGATAGAGTAAAGGTGTTTATGGATAAAGTAAACGCTTTTAGAAAATAAATATAATTTAGGAGTGTTAATTATGAAAAAGAATAAAAAATTTGTTATTTTATTGGCTGCAGTAGTTGTGCTTTTATTGGTCATTTTTGTATCTAATAAAAGTAAGGGCACAAAAATTGAATCAAGTGCCGATAGGATTTTTGTTACTGTTCCTAAAGCCATAGGTTATGATTGGTTTAACAGGATGGAAGAAGGAGTAAAACGTTTTGGTAAAGATACAGGCATTAAAGCTTATCAGCAAGGCCCTTCACAGTTTGATGCTGCTTTACAAGTGCAGGTTATTGAAGATTTAATAGCACAAGGTGTAGATGTTTTAAATATAGTACCTTTTCAACCAGAGACATTAGTCCCTGTATTAGAAAAAGCAAAAAAACAAGGTATTGTAATTATAACTCATGAAGCACCTTATTTAGAAGTGGCTAATTATGATATTGAGCCTTTCAATAACAAAGAATATGGTGAACATCTTATGGAAGAATTAGCTACTCTTATGAATGGTACTGGTGAGTATGCTCTTTTTGTTGGGAGTCTAAATTCATCTACTCATAAAGCATGGGTTGATGCTGCTTTAGAATATCAAAAGCAAAAATATCCTGATATGAAGTGGATAGGCGACTATGTAGAAAGTAATGATGATTCTAAAGTGGCTTATGAAAAAACTAAGGAAATACTAAAGAAATATCCAAACATTAAAGGTTTTCAAGGTTCATCTGCTTTAGATGTAGTTGGAATTGGGCAGGCTGTCGAAGAGGCATCACTTTCTGATTCTACTTATGTAGTTGGAACTAGTATTGTGTCATACAGTGGTAATTTATAAAAAACTGGTGCTGTCGATTTAGTATCTAGTTGGGACCTTGCTGATTCTGGATATGCTATGAATCTACTCGCTCAATTTGTATTAGACAAGAAAGAAATAAAAAGCGGTATAGATTTAGGTTTGAAAGGTTATGAAAGCATATTAGTGGATGGAAATACAGTATATGGAAAAGCTTGGATAGATATAACAGTAGATAATATGATGGATTATGACTTTTAAGGTGTTTTTTAAGATTAAATTTTCTAAGATTAAATAATTAGACAAGGTTTATTTTATGTTGCCATTACTTCAAGTATCTAATGTTAGTAAAAATTTTGATGGACTTCAGGCATTATCTGATGTTTCATTTACAATATATGAAGGCGAAAGAGTATCTCTTGTCGGTGAAAATGGTAGTGGAAAATCGACTATCATAAAGATTATTTCTGGAATTTTGGAGCCTACTAGTGGTAGTATAACTATAGGCTCTAAAACTAAAAACTCTTTTACAGCCAAAGAATCAATGAAATCTGGTGTACAAGTTATATATCAAGATTTTTCTTTATATCCAAATCTTACAGTAAAAGAAAATATAGCAAGTAATTATTTTTTATCCAAAAATTCTTTTTTTATATCATATAAAAAGATGAATGAAATAGCCTTAAAAGCTTTGAAAAAAATCAATTTAGATATATCACTTGAAAAGCTCGGCTCTGAATTAACTATAGCAGAAAGACAGCTCGTTGCTATTGCTAAAGCATTACTAGAAGATGCAAAAATAATCATTATGGATGAAGCAACTACAGCTCTTACACAAAAAGAAATTAAAAACCTTTTAAGAATCATAGAAGACTTACAAAAACAAGGAATAGCTGTTTTATTTGTTAGTCATAAAGTGGATGAAATACAGGCTGTGTCTGATAGATGTATATTTTTGAAAAATGGTAAAAAAACTGTAGAAAAAAGTACATCTGAATTGGATCATAAAAGTATTGTTAAACATATGTCTGGTTTGGATTATAAAGATATAACACCTGTTTTATTTGAATACAAAGACAATACGCCAATTTTAGAATATAGAAATGTTAAAACTAAAAATGTTAATAATATTTCATTTTCTATACATAAAGGAGAGGTGGTCGGTTTTTGTGGGCTTTTGGGTTCTGGTAGAAGTGAGATAGCCTTGTCTATGTTTGGATGTAAACCAATATTAGATGGGGATGTTTTTTTTAATTCAGAAAAAGTTACTTTTAAATCTATATCTGATGCTATGAATATGGGTATAGGATATGTAGCTGAGGATAGACTAACCGAATCTCTATTTCTAGATAAATCTATTGGGCTCAATATGACCTCAACTGTTTATTCTGAACAAACCGATGCGCTTGGATTTATAGACCATGGTAAACTTAATGAGTTGGTATCTGAATGGGTGGAGAATTTATCAATAAAAGCATCTTCTGTAAATCTACCAGTTTCTTCGCTTTCTGGTGGAAATCAACAGAGAGTGGTTATTAGTAAATGGCTTATGCGAGAAGGGCTTAAGGTACTTATATTAAATAGACCCACAGTTGGTGTAGATGTTAAAGCTAAACAAGAAATAAATGATGTTATTACTAAATTGGCTGAAAATGAAATGGCATTTGCTCTCATATCAGACGATTTGCCAGAGATTTTAAATCTATGCAATAAGGTTTATTTTGTCAAGAATGGGGCTATATCAAATTGTATTGAAGGTCGAGAAATTACTCTTAATAGATTAACAGAAGAACTTAATAAGGATTAGTTATGAAAAAAGTATCATTGCCGTCTCATTTAATACTCGCCGTTTTGTTTTTAGTCTATTCACTTTATTTAACTATTTTTAATTATGAAGCTTTTTGTTCATTAGCAACATTATATGATATGTTAAAAAGTGCCTCCATATATGGGATATTAGCATTAGGTTTCTTGCCTATAATAATATCAGGCGGTATAGATATGTCATTTTCTTCGGTAGCTACTTTTTCAACTTATGTGACAACTACTATTATAATGTATTTAGGACTAGATTCTATACCTTTGGTATTTATTTATCTTATTGCGATGATTATAGGCTTAATATTAGGGATTTGTAATGGATATTTAGTTTCTTTATTAAAAGCACCTATTATTGTTGTTACATTAGGTACTTCTGCAATGTTGTCTGGTTTATTATTATTTTTCTTTGGTTCTAAGGTTATTTTTAATATACCTCAGGCACTTACTGAGTTTGCAAAGATTAATCTATGGACTGTAAATTATGGTGGCAAAACTTCTTCTTTTCACCCCGCAATTTTTATATGGATTACATTGTCTATTTTAATGTTTATATTTCTAAAATATACAGTTATAGGAAGGAATGTATATGCTTTAGGAGGCAATCCTGAAGTTTTTAATAGGTCTGGTGCTTCAAGAAGAAAGATAGAGATAACAATATTTGCTATATCTGGCGTACTGTCTGCTGTAGCTGGTATAACTTTTGCTTCTTTGTATAGAACGGTAAATCCGAGTATGTTTTTGGGAGAAGAGCTAGATATTATAGCTATGGTTGTTCTTGGAGGTGCTTCTATTACTGGAGGGAAAGCAAGTTTAATTGGAACTATTTTGGGGATACTTTTTATTAATCTTTTAAAAAATTCACTGATATTAATAAATATACCGTCTATATGGCAAATGTTTGTAATAGGTATAATTTTGTTTATAGGTGTTGTAGGTCCAGTTCTATATGAAAAATTTAAAACTAGGTAGTATAAAAATTAAAGGAAATAAACTATGAAAAAAACAAAAACTAACTTCCTTACAACATGTTTTGATGAGAATATTTATATATTAGCATTGTTTTTTGCTATTATGTTTGTAACTTTTTCTATGTTGAATCCTAATACATTTCTTAGAGCAAATAACTTACAATCTATAGCATTTCAATTGTCAGAATTAGGACTTTTTTCTATAGCGATGTGTTTAGCAATAATACCGGGTGGTATTAATTTATCCATTGTATCTATAGCAAATCTTTCAGCAATACTGATGACATTTTTTATCAAATATTTAGCAGCAACTTCAATCGATTCGATTTTTCTTATAATAGCTTTAACTATACTTCTTGGTCTAGTTATAGGTCTTGTATGTGGCTTGATAAATGGTCTTTTAATAATTTATTTCAAAATACCAGAAATGTTAGCGACATTAGTTACCATGAATATATTTAATGGTTTAGGTATAGGCATTACAAAAGGTATTACTCTAGCATCTATACCAAAAGAGTTTTTAGTAATAGGTAATGGTTTAATATTAGGAATACCCATACCTCTAATAATATTTATATCTGTAGCTATTATTGTTAGATATTTACTTATGCATAATAAATTTGGATGGAATATATTTTTAGTAGGAACTAATAAAATAGTCACTAACTTAAATGGAATATTTATTAATAAAAATATTTTGATTACCCATGCTCTTATTGGTGTAATATCTTCTATAGCAGGTGTTGTTATATTAGCACGTACAAACTCAGCATCAGCACAATATGGGAGCACTTATATATTATCTAGTATTTTAGTTGTTATACTTGGCGGGGTAAGTATTTTGGGTGGGAAAGGATTCTTTTCAGGTATTATACTTGCAGTGATGTTTTTACAAGTTTTATCCACAGGATTTAATTTAATCTTACAAACTGTAAGCGGTGGTAATTTCTTTAAAGACTTTATCTGGGGTTTCTTATTACTTTTTATGATATTTATGAATAAAAACAATACTAATTTTAAAAAGATTACTGCCAATATTATGAAGCAATTTAAAAATTAAAGGATTTATATTTTATGGATAAAAGATGGTACGAAGTAGCAGACCTGCTTGTCAATCATGCTACAAAAATAAAAAAGGGTGAAAAAGTATTCATTGCCATGTATGAAGCACATACAGAAGATTTAGTTACGGCTATTTGTCAAAAGATTTTTGAAAATGGTGCATATCCACAGGTTCAATTTTTAAGTGAAAAGATAAGGAATAAATTACTTCAATATGGTAATGAAGAGCAGCTACAGCATATACCTGATATAGAGATGCTAGGAATAGAGTGGGCTGATGTTTATCTTGGTATTAGAGGTGCTTTTAATTTGGGCGAAACATGGAATATTGAATCTGAAAAAAGGTCATTAAATCAGGTTGTCAATGGTAAAATATCCAAAGCACGTTGGGAACAAACCAGATGGTGTTTAATTAGAGTGCCCAATTCGGATATGGCTTCACAGGCACAGATACCATATGAACGATTACTCGATGATTTTTTTAAATCTTGCTTGATAGATTGGGAATTAAAGAAACAAGAGTGGAATAAATTAAAAGAGTATTTGGAAAAAGGTAAAAATATAAGAATCGTTGCTGATAATACAGATTTATCTTTTAGTGTTGAAAATAGAAAGTGGGTTATATTTGATGGTACGATGAATCTTCCAGATGGAGAAATTGCAACAGCCCCTATAACAGAAACTGTAAATGGCTATATTAAATTTAATAAACCTGCTATATTAGGGGGACAATTATTTAATGATGTTAGCTTTAAATGGGAAAATGGTGTTTTAATAGATTTGCAATGTTCAAATAATAATCAATTATTAAAAAAAATAATATCTTCAGATAGCGGGTCATCTTTAATTGGAGAATTTGCATTTGGGTTAAATGATGCTCTTAAAAATTTCTGTAACGATATTTTATTAGATGAAAAAATAAATGGTACTATTCATATTGCTTTAGGTCGAGCATATAAAGAATGCGGTGGTATAAATGATTCATCTATTCATTGGGATATGGTTTTGGACACTAGAGCCAAAAGTATAATATACATGGATGATAAAAAGATTTTTGAAAATGGAAAATTTATTATTTAAGAAGAGGCAAAGTAAGTTATGAATTATTTTATAGGGATAGATATAGGTAGCCAATCTTCAAAAGGAGTTCTTGTCGATGAGTATGGACAAGTGATTTCTAAACATTCGATATCTCATACGATGGATAGTCCTAAGTTGGGGCATTTTGAACAAGATGCTGATAAAACATGGTGGCAAGAGTTTTGTGATATTTGTAAAGTTCTCATCAAAGAAAGTAAAGTTGATAAAAATGATATAAAAGTAGTTAGCCATAGTGCAACAAGCCCATGCGTAGTATTTTTGGATGCACATAACAAGGTCTTACGTAAAGCAATATTATATGGAATAGATACAAGGGCATCAAAAGAAATACAATATCTTACAGATACAATTGGTTTAGATAATCTTATTAATACAGGTGGTTGTCCTCTTTCTTCACAGTCTGTGGCGCCAAAAATATTATGGGTAAAAAATAATGAACCCGAAGTTTTTAATAATACTAGAAAAATTTTATCTTCCAATGGTTATATCACATATAAACTTACAGGTTTATACACATTAAACAATTATGATGCAGTAGGATATACTGGTCTTTTTGATATATTTAAAAAAGAATGGATAGACGCATATAGCGAACATATCATCCCACTCCAATATTTACCGAACTTAGTTTCACCTTCTAGTTTTGTTGGGGGAGTAAATAAAGCAGGGGCTATTGACACAGGCTTAAGTGAAGGAACATTAGTTATGCCGGGCATTGCTGATGCTGCTGCTGATAGTTTAAGTGCGGGTTCTCTTGAAAAAGGCGATATGATGCTCATGCTTGGGACATCAAGTTTTTTTATTGTACTAACAGATAAATTATATAAAACAAATAAATTTTGGCCGAGCAATTTTTTATTCGATAATCAATATGTAGTTACTGGTGGGACATCAAATTGTGGCAGTGCTATAGTCTGGTTCATGAATACTTTTATGAATGGTTGCCTCGAAGAATCAGTTTATGATACTCTCTTAAATGAAGCTCGGGCAAATAATTTGTCAACATCTAGCCCTATATGCGTCCCTTATTTTGCGGGGGAACGTACGCCAATACATGATACAGGTGCTAAGGCTATGTTTTTTGGACTAGCATTAGGTCATAGTAGAGGCCAATTGTATAATGCTTTACTAGAAGGCATTGCTTATAGTATAAAATATAATATTGATGAGATAAAAAAAATCACTTCTATTAATAATATTTATGCAATAGGAGGTGGGGTTAAAAATCCATTACTAATGGGCTTGCTATCTGATATTTGTCAAACATCTATATATATATCTGATATGGATGCGAGCTCTGCTTTTGGTGATGCATTACTTGCCATAAAATGTTATAATCCTGATGTATCAATAAAAGATTTTATTAAAATTGAAAAGCAAATACATCCCAAAAATGATAATAAAAAACTTTTTGAAAAACGCTATGATACTTTTCAAAAACTGTATACAAGCACACGGGGGTTGTTGGAATAAATGAATGCTATAGATAAATATAATAGATTAGAAAATATAAAAAATCTTATTTTTAAAAATAAAAGGATTATGACTGACGATATTGTTGAAA
>CAMRBQ010000091.1 GCA_947040495.1 uncultured Spirochaetia bacterium | reverse complement strand
CGAACTGTTTACATTCATCAAAGTTTTTACAAAGTGGATTTGCTCTCAAATAATTTAGACGAAACTGTTTCCACTTTCTAGTCTTATATTTTTTATACGCTTTTTTATTTTTTCTTATCATATTTCTTTTATACTTCCACTAAATATTTTATAATGCATTACTTCGTGCAACTTAAGCCTACGCAGTAGGATTCAACAAGATTTAAGTTTTCAAGCCTCGTTTGTAATCTACTAGCCATAAAATCATCTTTACTTTCATACGACTTTATAATTTCATCAAAGTTTTTGTTAGAAGCTATTATTACTTTTTGTTTAAATGCACGGGCATTGTCAAATATTTTATAATACCCACTCAGCATATTTTTATGAGGTGTGAAAATATGGTCATCTATCAAAATATATTCCGCATGTTTAATACTGTTTATAATGTACTCTATTTTTTTACTTGTTCCGTTAATGCTATATTCTTTATAATAGAGTTCTTCAAACATTGGGCAGTTTAGGTAATACACATTTTTTTTATTTAGCATGAGTATTTGCCAAATCATTTTTAGCATTGTTGTCTTTCCTGTGCCACTTTCACCCGTGAGAAGTATTGCATTATCAATAGAGTGAGTTAAATATTTGTCTAGCAAATCTATAACCTTTGTATTTTCTTTATAGATAGATTTATATTTTTCAAAATTGAGTTCATCATCTAAAAAACCAAAAGCATTATAATATTTTTCAAGCATATTTTTTGCTTTAATTATTTTCTCTTTTATATTTTCCAAATCTTCATTAACAACACAATCACAGGTTCCAATTACTTCTTTATTCAAAAGAGGGATAAATATTTCTACCTCGCCTGTGCCATTACATTTTTCACAACTTCCTTGTGGAGTATTTTCAAGGCATGTTTTTTTATTATGTAAAAGTTCTAAATAATCATTTATACAATATTTTGTATTCATTCTTTTAACTCCTGTTATATATTTTATTCTTTCGATGATGAATAAGTTATTGATATATTACGCTCCCAAAAAAAAGTATTATAGCAAGAGCCGCAATATTCTTTGCCATCATTTTCGTTATTTTCCCAACTATCACTTTCTCTAACACCACAATATGGGCAAGTTATTTCATCTGTAAAATCATAATTTATTTTTTTATTATTTTTATTTTCCATTTATACACCTATTTAAATATCTAAATCATCATCATTATTATTAATTTGTTTACTTGCATCAATACCATCTTTATTTAAAAACTCATCAACAGTTTTGACTTTTGTGGTTCTTCTGTTTTTAGTTGTAGTTTTATTTTCAGATTGATTATTTTTAGATGGGATTAAAAACAAATATTTAATCGTATCCTGAAATGATAGGCTATTATTTTCTTTTGGGCTTTTTAAACAATTATCATTATACGCTTCTTTAATATCATTGATGTTAATTTCAGATAATTCTCTATTGCGACTTTGGTAATGTTCTAAAACATATTTTTTGTATAACGTTTATTTTTCAAAGTTGACTTCTGTGCCAACAATTTGTTTATGAAGTTTATTATATTCTTGTAAAAAGTTGTTCTCATCAAGGCTAGAATTTTTATTGCTATTATTCTTTTCTTTTGGTTTTTCAATATTACCATTTAATGCTTCATCTCGTTCAACGAGTTCTTTTATTTTTATCCATAAACCAGAAAAATCATATTTTATGCCAAGCGTTTTAAACCCATTATCATAATCTTTTATAACTTTGGTTTCAAGATAGCCCTTTTCTTTTAATTTTTGTCTTTGATATTTAAAATTTCTTCTTTTACTCTCTGCTTTCCCGTCTGGCGATAAATCTTTATCACTAACTATTGGTTTGTTTTGAAATACAGAAGATAAAACTTGAGTGATTAATCCTATCTCTTTAAGATTTAATCCAAGTTCATCTTTATACAGATGTATAGTATTTGCTAACGGTACAAAACCTTTGGTAAGGATTTTTTCTTCATTGTTATAGAGATTTAATATACTTTTATTATATTTAGGGGTACTCATTTATCCCCCTTGCTATATAAAATCTCTAAAGGCAGAGTTGTGTTTGCTTGTTCAAACTTTTTGATGGGATATATTGTGTTAAAATATATAAAGCTATTTACGGCTGTAAATAGTTTATTTCTAAGTAATATAAGATATGCTTGTTTTATGTTTTTAGTAGGGTAGGGTGCCGCTTTCGGTATAATTTTTAAATCTTGACTAACTATAATTAGTCTACATTAAAACTCAATTATAACAATAAAATAATATTATTGGCTGACATAGTTAACATATACAAGAAAAATAAACTTATTGACAGATAAGGTATTTTAATCTACAATAACATTAGTCTTTAATACTATGTATATCTTAAAGGTGGCATAACAATATGCAAATTGAAGTCTTATTAAATCTTGTATTTACTTTAATTGGTGGGCTTGGTATTTTTATGCTAGGTATGAAGTCATTCTCAGATGGTCTTCATCAAAGTATGCAACAAAAAGTCAAAGATATTCTATCTAAAATTACAAATAATAGACTTCTAGGAATAATATTAGGCTTTTTAGCAACTACTCTTGTTCAATCGAGTAGTGCAATAACTGTTATGACAGTGGGTTTTGTCAATGCACAAGTTATAGCATTAAGACAGGCAATAAATATCATCCTTGGTGCAAATGTAGGCACAACTGTTACAGGATGGATAATCACTCTCAATATAAGCTATGTGGCATTACCTATGATGGGTATTGGTGCATTAATGCTCATATTTGGTGGCACCAGAAGAATAAAGACATTTGGCTCAATAATCATGGGTTTTGGGATGATTTTTTATGGGCTACTGCTTATGAAAGATGCATTCTTAGATGTAAGGGAAAGAGAAGAGTTTAGAAATTTCTTCCTTCTTGCTAATGCAGATACAATTAGTGGTAGAATGATATCCATATTAATAGGGGCTCTTATAACTGCTATCGTTCAGTCTAGTAGTGTAACGACAACTATAATAATATCACTTTCATATGCCTCGCTTATAGATTACCCCACAGCTATAGCACTTATCCTTGGCGAAAACATTGGTACTACAGTAACAGCAAATTTAGCAAGCATTGGGGCTTCTGTAAATGCAAGAAGAGCATCATTGGCACATTTTATATTTAATGTAACGGGTGTCATATATATGATATTTTTGTTCCCATTTTATCTGCGATTTGTAGATTGGATTGTACCTGGAGACCCAAGTATAATCGTAGGTGGCATCAATAGTTCTATAACATATCATATTGCAGCAGCGCATACGATATTTAATATTGTAAATGTGGTTGTGTTTTTCTTTTTTATAGATAAATTAACAAATCTAGTTTGTGTGATATATAAAGATAATGATGGCGATGAACCTCAAGAAGGGCTTAGATATTTATCTGTACATAGTGTAGATATGTCATCATCAGCGCTTACAGAGGTAAAAAAAGAGATAGTTCATATGGGTGAAATATCTGGAAGAATGATAAATAGAACTTTAAAGCTTATAGATAACCCAAAAGAAAAAATGCTTATTAAAATAGAAAGCAGTGAAAGAGCACTTGATGAAATACAATCAGGCATTCATAAGGAATTATTAGGCCTATTAAATAATGATACGATACTTTTTGGTACAACAGATGCCATGAAAATGATAACCATAAGTACATTCTATGAAAACCTAGGTGACAATTTAAATGATATGTCAAAGGTTATATTTAACAGTAAAGAACAAAAAGCAATATTAGATAATGAACAGACTGATGATATAAAAACATTATTGGCTCTTATTGACCATTATATATACTATATAAGCCAAATAATTGATGAAGATATGGTACACAATAAAAATACTATATATAACAATGCTAGAGAAGTATTTGATTTTATAAAAAGCCATTATTACTATATAAGAGGAAAACATTATAAAAGAGTTGAAGAAAGCAATACAAAACCACTTAATGCCGACTTATTTGGCGATATACTAATATTTTCAAATCGTTCTATGTCAAATACACTTAATATAATTGAAACATGGACAGGAAAAGAATAGTACATTGGATAACTTAGATTTATTTAATTCAGATAATACAACAAGTGATAATTCAGAATCTACAGACAAAGATATAAATAACCAAATAAAGTCTTTATTAGACGAAAAAGAAAATCAAATCTCTGAAGAAAAAAAGGAATGGCTATACTATACAAGAAGCCCACTTATGAGTAAATATAGAGATAATCTATATAGAATGCATTATTCACTTATAGTTCTTTTATCATCACGTGGCGAAATGAATAACTCTACACTTGGAATATCGCTAAAATTATTGGAATTTGAAACAAAAAAAGAGCTACGAATAAATGATATTGAGAGTTTTTTACTATTTGTTCTTAAAGGGCAAAGCCAAACAATTGAAAATAATAAATATAAAATTGAACTTGAAGATTTTGGAAAAACAGATTCACTATTAATCTCATTTATGGATATGGTATTTCAAGATGGAATGCACATATATGAATCTGGGAAGCTTTGGATTAAAGATGTAAATGCCAAAGAGCTTTTTAACATATTAAAAGAACATAATTCTATTAGATTTAATAATAAAAATATAATTCATAATGAAGATATACTAGATGTAATTATTGATGGTCAAAAAAATGATGACAATTCACTTATCTTAAATATAAAATTTTCTGATGAAAGTATTGACGAAAGTAATATATACATTTTTGGAAGACAGTGCCCTTTTATAATATATAAAAATACATTTTATTATACAAAGCCATCATATCCAAAATTAAAAATTACATTGTTCAAAGAAAATGTAATTGTAAAAGAAAAATATCTCAATGACTTTTCCGCTCGTGTCATGCCAACTTTGATGAAAGATTTTAATCTAAACATCCCTGATGATATTACTATCAGCGAAGAAAAATCATACCCCGCAATGCCTATAGTATATTTAGATTATGATGGACAAAACATTTTAGCCACTATAAAATTCAAATATAGCCGCTATACAGTAGACCCATATACAGGCAATATTACAAGTACAAACCCAACCGAAACAAATGTGAAACTCTATAGAGATGTAGAAAAAGAACAATATTATATAGATATATTGTCAAAACACTTGAATCGTGATGGTAGTTATGCCTTTTCCACAAATAATGATGAAAAAATATTTGTATTTTGTTATAAAACATTGCCTAATTTACAAGATAAAAGTTGGACTTTTTTCTATAGTGAATCTTTCCGCTCATTAAAAATTAATGTAAAGCCACCAAGGCTACAGGTGTCTATAAGTAAAGATATAAACTTTTTTGAAATTAGCTTTTCTCTCGATGGAGTAAAAGAATTAGCGGATATATCTTCTATTGCTCAAGCCATAAAAGAGCAAAACAAAGAATATATAAGGCTACAAAGTGGCTCATTCATCCCAATAGATACAGAAATTATGGATTATTTGGCAAAACTTATGAGCGATAGCTCTGCCACAATAAAAGAAGATAATTCTGTTATACTTCCATTTTTTAGTGCCCCATATTTTACAGAAGCATTAGAAAAACATACTGGTATCAGTTTACAAATAGAAGATAATGCAAAACAAACAATAGAAACTATCGAAAATGTAGAATATGATGAAACACCACCAAAGGATTTAAAAGGCGAATTTCGACCATATCAGCTTGTAGGCTATCAATGGATACGTAAATTAGCAGACATGAATCTACATGGTGTATTAGCAGATGATATGGGACTTGGCAAAAGTTTTCAAACAATCGCCGCAATATTAAAAGAAAAAGAGATGGGAGTCAAACATCCTTGCCTTATTGTAGCCCCAACATCATGCGTAGTTAATTGGCAAATGGAAATAAAAAAGTTTGCTCCGTCACTAGAAGTAGTTCTAATTTCTGGAAGCTCTAAGAGAAGAGTTAATCGTATCCGTACAATAGAAAACAATGATATAGCGATAATATCATATTCAACATTAAGGCGTGATATAACAGACTTAATACCTATACTATTTAACTACGTTATATTAGATGAAGCACAGCATATAAAAAATGCCAACACACAAAATTCAAAAATTGTAAAAATGTTAAACTCACTAAAACGCCTCGCTCTTACAGGGACTCCAATAGAAAATGGCGTAAATGAACTATGGAGTTTATTTGATTTTCTCATACCCGGATTTTTTGGCAAGCATAGCGAATTTCGAGAGAATTATGAAACGCCCATACTTTCAGCAAAAGATGATGAAGAATGTGCTGTACTAGGCGAGCTTCGAAGCCGCATCAATCCATTCATACTTAGAAGATTAAAAAAAGATGTATTAAAGGATTTGCCACCAAAGCATACAAATATAGCATATTGCGAATTGACCAAAGAACAAAAAGAATTATACCTTTCAATACTAGAAGCAGCAAAGCTTGAAATATTTGAAACTGTAAAGCGTAAAGGCTTTCATAATTCTCGCATAGAAATATTTTCGGCATTAACTAGACTAAGGCAAGTTTGTTGTCATCCAAAACTTTTATCCCCCGAATTAAGGGGCGAAACAAATACAAGCGGCAAATTTAATTTATTTATTGAAATGGTTCGAGAGGCTATAGATGGCGGGCATAATATAATTGTATTTAGCCAATTTACAAAAATGCTACAGATAATAGCTCGTACATTTAATCATATAGATATACCATATTTGTATCTCGATGGCAAAACAAAAAACAGAATGGATTTGGTAAATAGATTTAATGCAGGAGAAGCGCCTGTGTTTTTACTAAGCCTCAAAGCTGCGGGTACTGGTCTAACACTTACCAAAGCAGATACAGTTATTCATTTTGATTTATGGTGGAACCCTGCTGTTGAAGACCAAGCGACAGATAGAGCATATAGAATCGGGCAAAAGCGAGCCGTCACAAATTATAAATTAGTAACACTTGGTACAATAGAAGAAAAAATACTCGCACTTCAAGAAAAAAAGCGTATACTCATCAACTCAATTGTAGATGGCGAAATGCTAAGCGGTTCAAATAACATAAATTGGGAAGAAGTCAAAAACCTAATAGAATAACTACTGCGTAGGCTTTAGTTGCATGTTACAAATAAATCTAAAATAACACAATTACTAATTATTCCTTTTTATTCAAATAAAGATTTACATATTCAACTGGCACATTCATACGAATAGCAATCTCTTCTATAGAGCGTCCACTATCAAAAAATCGCTTGGTAACTATAGCCATATTTTCACCAACCTCAATAATATGTTTATCCAAATCATAGAAACGAACAACCCTCTGACCCCATGGATGCTCTTTTGACGGATGAACATAAACTATATCCTTTATATTTTTTAATTTCTCTACAAAAGAATCTATATCATCCTCTTCAAAGTATAATTCTATAGCATTATTTTCAAATATAATTTCACTATCTTTTTTATGTATAAACTCCTTCCATGTATCAAGTGTCTGTAAAGCAATCCCCCCTGTCAATGTAGCGTTTGCTCCCAAATCACTTGTAACATTTAGACCCAATACATTCTTATAAAATTGTTTGGACTTATCAATATCGCTAACTGAAAGTAAAGTAGCTTGATATTTCATGTTCTTTATTCCCTTTTCAAGATTCAATAAATATAAAACATATGAGATTAGTAAAACAATATAATAAATAGAGCCAAACAAACCAAGATGATTATATGCCAATGACTTCTCTAAATTAAATTTGAAAAGCTCTTGTAAAGCCCTAGTAGTACCACATAAATAACAAGGACCACCATTGAGCAATAGATATTGGCATCTAAAACTAAATGGTGAAAATTTCATAAAAATTAAATATAAAATTGGTGAAATAATAATAATACCTATCATTGCTATTTTATATTTCGTAACTTCCTTCATATTCTCACCTTAACATTGGCTTTTATTCAATAGTATGAATTTCTAATGTATATCCAAGTATCTCGCCGACAGCAGTTATCTTGCCATGAACTGTAATAATATCATTAACTTGCATTTCTATTACCTTATTTAATTGCTCATCATCATTTATATAACATGTTACATTAAATATACTAATCATTTTATTTTTAGGAGCTATTGAAATATATGCCCCATCACTATCAATTGCATTTAACCTACCAGTTAAAGAAACATAAGTATCCATATATTGTTTTTCTGCTTTTAATGCATTATTATCTAAATCATCCATAAGTTCACTAACTGAATAATCTGTATATTCAATGGCAGCTGTCTCTATTTTGTTATTTGATGTCTCTGTTTCGGTATTTGTAGTTGAGTATAAATCTTCATCGGCAACAGCAACGGCAAATAGTGCTGTCCACAAAATAATTAGTATTATAGCTATTGTGTTTAATATTATGCCAGATATGGCAAATCCAATACCTTTTTCTTTCTTTGAACTTTTAAGAATTAAATCTATTACGCCTAAAATAAAACCTACTCCAGCAGGAATTAATGCAAAATAATTGCAAAAAGGTATAAATCCTAATAATGCCGAAATAATACCAATAACCATTGAAGCTATTCCCATATCCAAACTCCTTATTACTATATAATACTTAGCATTCTAGCATGTTTACTTTTTGTGTCAAACAGAATAAAAGCATAATGATTAAAACTTATACTTATAGAGATAGCTAAAAGATAATTTTCTGTTATAATTATACTTGAGAGGAAATTATGGCTAAAACAGTTAGTATGGCTGAACTACAAAAGATATTCAAA
>CAMRBQ010000090.1 GCA_947040495.1 uncultured Spirochaetia bacterium | reverse complement strand
AACTAGCCACTTCCTCTAGCGTCAATCTTTTCTAACATGTCACCTAATACTCTAACGGAGCAACATATCCCAAACTACTATGAATACGCTTGTAATTGTATCAATTAATATAGTCACTAAGTTTGCTCTCTAATTGTCAGTTAGAACTTTACATTTGTTTACATGAATTTTACATGAAGACGGTTTTTATTTTTATATAAACAGTGTATATATATTGGTATAGTTTGTGTTTGATTTATTGATAATATTTTAAGGAGAATAAAAAATGAAAAACATAATAAAAAATTTGATGATGACAGTATTTGTTTTTGTATCGGTTTTTATGATAATTTCTTGTGGTGGTGGTTCTGGCAATGAAGTACGTATTAGTGGTTCTACATCTGTATCGCCTGTTATATCAAAATTGGCAGCATCTTTTGAAACTACAAATCCCGAGTATAAAATTATAATTGAAAGTGTAGGTTCAAGTATTGGTATACGTGACACAATAGAAAATAATAATGAGATAGGTATGGCATCTCGTAATGTGAAGCCAGAAGAATTACAAAGTGTTAATAATATAGTTGTATGCAATGATGCTATCGCTATTGTTGCAAATACTTCTTCAGATGTTGAGCAAATTAGTTCAGATGAATTGCTTGCTTTGTACATGGAAAATAAACCAGTTCTGAATGTTAGCAAAGCTATTTCAAGAGAGGATGGCTCTGGTACAAGAGGTGCTTTTGCAGAACTTACAGGTGTAGCAGAAGATAGTGCATTGCCACAAACAGTAGAGATTCTTGATTCTACAGGCAAGGTTAAAACTGCTGTTGCTAATGATGAGCAAAAACTGGGCTATATTTCACTTGGTTCATTAGATGATACTGTAAAGGCTCTAAAATATAGTAGTGATGGTATTGATTATGTTGTTCCTACAGTTGAAAATGTGAAGAATGGCACATATATTTTGTATAGACCATTTAATCTTGTTATAAAAAAAGATGCGGAGTTGAGTGAAGGAGCAAAGGCTTTCTTAGAGTTTTGTAAGACTGATGAAGCAAAAACTATCATTATAGAAAATGGATATATACCTCTATAGTCATTAGTTACTATACTTATAACTTTTATATAATTATTTTGATGGTAGATGTGTTATTAATATAATATACATTTATCATCAAACATAGTTGATTAATAAAGAGGGCTATATTAAAATTATGAATATGTTAAAAATGGATAAACTAGACAAAATAGTTATAACAGATAGATTTATAAGGTATATATTTTTTATCTGTGCTTTATTTTCTATATTCGCTGTGTTTGCTATTTGTATATTTATATTTGTAAGTGGCTTGCCGGCATTCCGAGAGATAGGTGTATTAAATTTTATATTAGGTAGAAATTGGAATCCATCTTTAAATGAGTTTGGCATATTCCCTATGATAGTAGGTTCTATCTATGCAACAGCCCTTGCGATTATAATGGGCGGAGCGATTGGTATATTTGCTGCGATTTTTTTATCAAGGTTTTGTCCTAAGCGATTAAAAGTTCCTCTGACACATCTTGTTAGTTTGCTCGCAGGTATTCCTTCTATAGTATATGGATTTTTTGGTATTATAGTGCTTGTTCCATTTCTAAAAAGTATTTCCCCTAATGGCGTAGGAGAGGGGCTACTTGCCTCTTCAATTATCCTTTCTATTATGATTGTCCCGACTGTTATATCGATATGTAAAACAAATATAGATTCTGTATCATCTTCATTTTATGATGCGGCTATTGCTTTGGGTAGTACTCATGAGCAGGCTGTGTTTCAAGTTGTAGTCCCCGCTGCAAAGTCATCTATATTTACAGCGATAGTATTAGCGACTGGGCGTGCTATTGGTGAGACAATGGCTGTAATTATGATAGCAGGTAATGCTCCATTTATTCCAGATGGGCTTTTCTCTTTTTTTCGTACAATGACTATAAATATTGTGCTAGAGATGGGCTATGCGACGGGGCTACATAAACAGGCTCTTATTGCAACTGCATTTGTACTTCTTGTTTTTATTTTAATGTTAAACTTTATATTAAATCTTATTAAGGGCTCTAATAAACGAGCTGAAAAGAAAAATAAAAAAAATAGCGGTAACAATTCTCATAGTATCGATATTTCAAAAAATGATAGGCTAGATATAAAGCAAATTAATAAAAAGATAAGTAGATTAAAAAATGCAAAATTCTCAACAGATTTATTAAAATATATTTCTGTTGTTTCTACTATAATAGTAGTAAGTGTGCTTTTATTTATTACAATGTTTATACTCATAAAAGGCTTGCCAAATATTACGATAGATTTACTTTTTGGGCAATCGGGCAATTCTAAGATGACATTAAGACCTGCCATTATATCTACTGCGATGCTACTGTTTTTATCACTTGCTATAGCACTTCCAATAGGTATATTTGCTGCTATATATATGGTCGAATATGCAAAGACAGATAGTAAAATTGTATCGATTATTAGGGTATTTACAGAGAGCCTATCAGGGATTCCTTCAATTGTATTTGGGCTTTTTGGTATGATTGTTTTCTCTAATATTTTTGGCTTTGGACGCAGCCTGCTTTCGGGCTCACTTACACTTACAATTATGATACTCCCTGCTATAATAAGGCAGACAGAAGATACCTTGATAGGGATACCCGTGTCGATTAGAGAGGGGAGTCTCGCCTTAGGTGCATCTAAGGTACGTACGATATTTTTTGTAGTTTTGCCTTGTGCAGTGTCTGGCATATCTACATCAGTTATACTTAGTATTGGTCGTATTGTGGGTGAAACTGCGGCTTTAATATATACTTCGGGTGCTGTAAGATATATGCCTCGTGGTTATATGAGTGCGGGTAGTTCATTTGCTGTTATGATGTATATGTTTTCAAGCGAGGGGCTTTATATAAATGAGGCTTTTGCGACGGCTTCGGTTTTGCTTATCATAGTATTTTTGTTGAATACTGGTATATTTATTTTGGATGGAAAATCCAAAAAAACTTATTAAAAAAAATATTCTTATAGGGGATTATTTTGGCAACTAAAAAAATATTAAATTTTGATTTTGAAGCAGATGAGCTTATAAAAATTAAAAACTTGGATTTATATTATTCTAGTTTTCAGGCATTAAAAAATGTTAATATTAATATAAAAAAAAATTGCGTTACTGCCTTCATCGGTCCATCAGGTTGTGGAAAATCTACTTTGCTTAAAACTCTTAATCGAATGAATGACCTTGTTGTCGATTGCAGGATAGAGGGTGAAGTAGAAATTGGTGGGATTAATATATATAGCGATAAAGTAAATATATATTCGCTTAGAAAAAATGTTGGTATGGTATTTCAAAAGCCAAACCCTTTTGCCATGAGTATATATGATAATATTGTTTATGGTCCAAAGACATTTGGCATACATAAGAAAAAAGAACTTGATGAAATAGTCTTTACAACATTACAAAAAGCAGCATTATGGGATGAGGTAAAAGATAGGCTTAATAAAACTGCGATGGGGCTTTCGGGCGGGCAGCAGCAACGACTTTGTATTGCTCGAAGTTTATCTGTAAATCCTAAGATATTACTTATGGATGAGCCTACCAGTGCATTAGACCCAATAAGTACGGGCAAGATTGAAGAGCTTATGGAAACGCTAAAAGGAGAATATACTATTGTTATAGTAACACATAATATGCAGCAAGCCCTGCGTATATCCGACTATACTGCATTCTTCTTGCTTGGTGAGATTGTGGAATTTGATGAAACTGAAAATATATTCTCATCACCAAAAGATAAAAAAACTGAAAATTATATTACGGGGCGATTTGGATAATAAATATTTAAGGAGTTAAAAATAAAATGAATAGGTTTGATAATAAATTAGAAAAGCTAGATATTGATATAGTATCGCTTGGCAGTCAGATAGAAAAGGCCTTAATAAGTACAGTGTCCGCCCTTATGAATCAGGATAAAATACTATCGCAAACTGTTATTGATAATGATAAAGAGATAAATGCATCCTCATATAATATAGAAAGAGAGGCATTAAAAATACTTTTAAAAGAACATCCTGTAGCAAGCGACCTTAGGTCTATATCTACAGTATTAAAAGTTGTTGGAGATATGGAGCGTATCGGCGACCAAGCACGTGATATATGTGGTATTGTTATACATCTTTCTAGCCTTGGTAAATATAAAAAAGATATTACAGATATACATCAAATGGGTGAGCTTTCAAAGTTTATGGTAAATAAAAGTGTGGAGGCTTTGATTAAAAGTGATATGAATATTTGTGAGGAAGTTATTAAGTTAGATGAGAGAATGGATAAGCTATTTCATAAAGTGAAAAATGATATGATAGAACTTATAAAGATAGATAGTGAATATGCAGATCAGGCTATATATTTACTTATGGTTTCTAAGTATTTTGAGAAGATAGGCGACCATGCTGAGAGTATTGTAAATTGGATTAAATTTCATATCACAGGGGAGCATAAATCTACAAAATTACTTTAATTTTAACTAGAACTTGCATTAAAAATATTATATGATAATTTAATAAAATGGATAAAAAACTGATATATTGTCTTGAAGATGATGAAAATATCAAAGACTTATTGAAATATGCTATAACTGACGCGGGCTATGATGTTTTATGTTTTGAGAATGTGCAATTTTTATTTAATGATATGAAAGCGAGGCTGCCAAATCTAATTATCCTTGATATCATGCTTGAAGATTCTAATGTAGATGGTATTGAGGCATTAAAAAATATTAGAGAAAATTATTCTAATGTAGATATAAAAATAATAATGCTTACAGCAAAGTCCAATGAGATGAGTAAGGTAAATGCATTAAACCTCGGTGCTGATGATTATATTACAAAGCCATTTTCAATACTCGAACTTATCGCTAGGATAAAGGCTAATCTTAGAAAAAAGACTGTATATAATGAAGACAATACTATAGTTTACCATTCTATCAAAATGTTTATAGATAAAAGGCTTGTTCTTATAAAGAATAGAGAGGTAAATCTTACGCATAAAGAATTTGAATTATTAAAGATACTTATGCTTAATGCTGGAAATGTTGTAGATAGACAGAAAATATTTAATGAAGTATGGGGCTATGATACTATTGTCGAGACTAGGACAATTGATATGCATATCAAAAATATAAGAGAAAAATTAGCTCTCAAAAAAGATATTATATCTACCGTTCATGGTGTGGGCTATAAACTTATTTGGATATAAAAAATGAAAAAATTATTAATATCGAAAGTGATAATCATTGTTATTATAGCAATATTTTTAATGCTATTTGGTGTGCTGCTTATATTAAATTTTCATAATAAACAACTTGCTAAAACAAATGTGTCAAATATTATAAGTATGCTTGAAAATATTATAGTCGATGAAAAGATTGATGACTTTAATAAATATAAAAAATTTGTCAGCATGAAAAATACTGCCAATACAATTCGGATTAGCATTATATCATTAAATGGCGAGGTGTTGGCAGATACATTCAGGCTTGATGTAAAAGAGAAGCCATTTGATGACCATAGCAATAGAAAAGAAGTGTTAGAAGCTAAAAGGCTAAATGATGAGATAGGCTATGCTATTCGGAAGTCAGATTCTTATTCCTATGATTTTATATATGGTGCGAAGATTATAGGCATGGGTGATAATAAAATTATTATTAGAGTGGCTATACCTGTATATTCGACAAATACATATATTATGGGTTTTGCTTTTACGACTATAATTGTTATGTTTTTGATTTTGATGATAATAATATTTTTATTTTTACCTTCATTTATAAATGTTATACTCTCTCCACTTAGGATGATAAAAAATAATCTTGATAATATTTTAAGTAATAATTTTAATTATACAAAAGAGATTACAAAGTATGATGAAATTAATAGTATACTTGAAGAAATAAATGTAGTTTCTGATAAGCTACAATATACAATATATGAAAATGAAAATGAAAAATATAAATTAAATTATGTACTTGAAAATATTAATCAGGGTCTTATAGCATTAGATAAAAATAATTATATTGTTTTTATTAATTCTTTTGCCCTAAGTGTTTTTAATTTTATAGATAATAAACCAAAATATCTTATAGAGATTGTCAGAGATAGCGAGAGTGTTTCTAAGATAGAGCATTCTATAGAAAAAAGAGAATATACTACATTTGAATATTTTTATAGAATCACTGCCACTACTTTGAAAATAGAGGTCATGCCTGCATTTGATAATATACATACTTTGATAAAAATATCTGATATTAGTAATGCAAAAAAACTTGAGATAGAAAAGCAAGAGCTATTTATAAATGCCTCGCATAAATTAAATACGCCACTTACATCTATACTTGGCTATTCTGATATACTTTTGCTTTCTGACAAATCTCCTAATAATAATAATTTGGATAGCCCTACTAGGGATAGTTTTATGCATAGGATAAATGATGAGGCTCTCAAAATGAAGGCTCTCATTTCTGATATGTTAAAACTTACAAAGCATGAAAATAGTATTTTGATTGATGAGAGCAGTAATGAAAAAATTGATTTGAAAAATATTATCGATGATGTGCTTGATGATGTTTCTATTATTGCAAAAAATAAAAATATAGAGATAAATAAAAATATTGAAAGCGATTGTTTTATTCTAGCAAATAAAGATGATATAACAGATATAATATTAAATTTAGTAGATAATGCTATAAAATATAATAGAGAGAATGGGATTATAGATATAACATTAAAACATGAAAATGATAAGATTATTTTGATAGTCAGTGATAATGGGATTGGTATTTCTGTCAAATATTTGAATAGAGTATTTGAAAGATTTTATAGAGTATCTGATGCAAGTACAAAAAACATAGAAGGCTCTGGTCTTGGGCTCTCTATTGTCAAGCATGTATGTAGTAAATATAATGCTAAGTTATCACTCAAAAGCCAAGAGTATATTGGAACAGAGATAGACATAGAGTTTAAATCTGCTGTTGTATAAAATTAAATTATAAAATAAATAAAGGGTATTATAATGGATTTAAGGGCAACTAGAGTTGAAATAAATATTAAAAATTTTAGAAATAATATTAAAATATTTAGAGATAAAATTGGCAGTAGTTGTTCTTTATGTTTGTCTGTAAAGGGCAATGCTTATGGGCATGGGATTATTGCTATGGCTCATCATGCCAAAGATATCGTAGATTTTTTTGCAGTCGCTACTGTGAATGAGGGTGCTAGTCTTAGAGAAAGTGGTATCAATCTACCAATTTTAGTTTTATCTTCACATCTTGAAAGTGAGATACCTACTATTTGTAATTATGGATTAAGCCCTCTTGTGAGCCACTGTCAATTTTTTGATAAATATGAGTATTGGGCAAATTATTATAATATTAATTTGGCTCTACATATAAAAGTTGATACGGGTATGAGTAGGGCGGGCATCCTCCCAAATGATGTTTTGTCATCTGCCAAAAAGATAATGGCTTTTAAAAATATTCATATCGAAGGGCTTTGCACACATCTCGCTTGTAGTGATGATAGAGAGGTAGGGGCTGATTTTACAGAGAAGCAGATTAGCCTTTTTGAAAATATAATCGATGAATTTAAAAATAATAATATTAATCCAAAATATATACATGCGGCAAATTCTTCAGCTGTGATGTATTATAAAAATAGTCATTTTAATATGGTTAGATTTGGGCTTGGTGCATATGGTTATTCTGATGATATAAATATAAAGCCTGTAATGGAATTTAAAACAAAAATTACTATTATAAAAAATATTTCTAAAGATAGCATGGTATCATATGGATGTACTTGGAAAGCCAATCAAGATACAACTATTGGGATTGCACCAGTCGGTTATGCTGATGGATATATGCGTAGTTTATCGAATAAAGCTAGTGTATTAATTGATGGTGATTTTTATAATGTAATTGGGCGAGTTTGTATGGACCAAATAATTATAGAATTGCCATATGGTTTTAATCAGTTAGAGCATGATGTGCTTTTATTTGGCGATAATGAAAAATTAAATGCAAATACATTATCTATTCTAGCAAATACAATAAGCTATGAAATATTAACTTCTATTTCTGATAGAGTACCTAGAATCTATAAATCTTAGTTTTTTTATTTATCTATAACATTGCTAGAAAAGTTACACTATATTTCTATTAATTATGTCATGAGGCTTGTTGGGGGAATTCGGAGAGTGTGGGAGTCGAACCCACATGGGTATTAACCCGGCAGTTTTCAAGACTGCTGCCTTACCAATTAGACTAACTCTCCATATATGAACAACAATTATAACATAATTTAATATTATAGCAATATCTTGTCTTAACAAAAATATAAATATATTTAGGCTTGCTGCCACTTAAGTAGCCCATTCTAATATATGCTAAAATATAAATATATTTAAATGCTAGATAACACTTTACAACATGCAACTTAAGCGGTGGCAAGCCTTAGAAAATGTATTCAATATCAAAAGCCACATCAAGCCCTTTGATCTCGCCAAAATGCCCACCAAGATTTAGAGCCATTGATAATGGGAAATCTTTGCCGGGAGTTATGCGAACACCAATCTCACTAAGCCCACTGATACCTATAACATCTGGGGACAAAGTCTTAAACTCCTCTCCAAATGTCGCACTCGACTTCGCAGCAAATTCATACTCCGCTTCATTAAATTAATCCTTTTTTGTAATGTATAAACTTTTTATTATAAAACTTTTGAAATAAACTACCTCACTATTATAATTTCAACACGCCTATTCTTCGCACGCC
>CAMRBQ010000089.1 GCA_947040495.1 uncultured Spirochaetia bacterium | reverse complement strand
TAATAAATATATCAAGCATTTTATTATAATCAAATGCTATTTTTTATTTCAAATAATCTGCCAAACTAAAGGCTAGGAACACTATTTGAAAATATCATTTGTTGCTTTGTACCAAAAAACAAAATCTATATATTCTAACGGAATTTTTGTATCCTTTGAATATAAACGGAGTGAAGCCTCTATCTCCAAATATCTCGACAATGTAAGGCTATCTTTTATCGATATATTTTCTGGCAATATATTTAAGCTATCCATAACACGAAGTATATGCCTATCCAAAATAGCAACATCATGCCCAAAACCTATATTGCGTAAAAAGTGGCTAGCCTCTTTCATGCCCATACCCTTTATTTGTTTGAATAAATTATTACGCAAGTCTACTTTATCATCTGTATCATTTATAAATGAGCATATATTGTCAAAGTTTGTACCCGCCTCCAAAATATACAATGATTTATTATTATGAAAGCGTACATGTTTTTTTAATACAAGAGATATTTGAGCCACATCTTTTGAATATAGTAAATCTTTTTGATATAATTCAGCAATCGCCTTACAAGCATTCCTCGCCTTACTCTGTGGTGTAAGCAGACAAAATACTAACTCAGCCCATAGCCTAGTACCACCTCTAATATAGATTCTAGTTAGATAATCTAAGCGGCTTTTGATTCTATATTTTATCTCTTTATTCTTATACAATGATAGTATCTGAGAATGTATTTCTTCATTTATTTCTTTCATTTAATTGATACCAAAAAACCTAAAAATATAATAAAGTCAAAGTAAATAAAATCTATGCTTCACTATATATCAAGATTTTTGACATACATAGAATTTTGTTCAATAAATTGACGCCTTGGCTCAACCTCATCTCCCATTAATATAGTGAACATATTTTCAGCAAGCTCTGCATCCTCTGTTAATACCTGATACATTATTCTATGTTCAGGGTCCATAGTAGTATCCCAAAGTAGCTCAGCATCCATCTCTCCAAGCCCTTTATAACGTGATACTGTAGATTTTTTATCTTTATAGTCTTCTAATATTTTATCTCTTTCGGCATCTGTATATGCATAATATTTCTTTTTTTCTATTCTAATTTGATATAAAGGAGGGGCAGCAATAAATATATGACCGCCATCGATAAGGGGACGCATATATCGAAAGAAAAATGTCAATAAAAGTGTACGAATATGAGAGCCATCAACATCGGCATCTGCCATAATAATAACTCGACCATAGCGTAGTTTCTCTATATCAAAAGAAGTACCTATACCACAACCTAATGCTGAAATAATAAGTTTCAATGCATCACTGCTTACAATCTTTTCAAGTTTTGCTTTTTCTACATTGAGCACTTTTCCACGAAGTGGCAGTATCGCTTGAAATGTTCTATCTCTACCCTCTTTGGCAGTACCACCAGCACTATCTCCTTCGACAAGATAAATTTCAGTTTTATCTACATTTTGCTCAGAACAATCGGCAAGCTTACCCGGTAGTGAATCGGATTCGAGTGCATTTTTTCTTCTAGCAAGGTCACGAGCCTTTCTTGCTGCCTCTCGAGCCTGAGCTGCTCGGACAATTTTATCTAAAATAGCCTTTATAATCTTTGGGTTTTGCGAGAAATATTCTGTCAGTGCCTCGGTTACAAGCCTCTCTGTAAATTGCTTTACATCTGTATTACCAAGCTTTGTTTTTGTCTGTCCTTCAAACTGTGGGTCTGGTATCTTTACAGATAAAACTGCAACAAGCCCTTCCCTTGTATCTTCACCCATAAGTGTAACTTTTAATTTTTTGTCAAGCTCAAGCTTTTTCATAAAATCATTGTATACCCTAGTAAGTGCTGTTCTAAATCCTACAAGATGTGTTCCACCTTCAGTAGTGTTTATATTATTACAATATGTATATGTCGTTTCTGTATATGTATCTACATATTGCATAGCAAGTTCTATATCTATTCTATCTTCAGCCTTTGAAATATAAATAGGCTTATCATGCAACATCTTTTTCTTGGCATTCATATGAGATATAAACATCTCAATACCACCCTCATAATAATAGACATCACTGATTTTTTCAGTACCCCTTTCATCGATGAAAGAAATATGAATGCCCCTATTTAAAAATGCTAGTTCTCGAAGTCTATGTGAAAGTGTTTCAAATTTAAACTCTAATATTTCAAATATTTCAAAATCAGGTTTGAATTCAACAGTAGTACCATTTTTATCTGTTTTGCCATCTTCTTTGGCAGGTGCATTAGGAACGCCACGAGTATAGCTTTGTTTATATATTTTTTTATCACGAAATACTGTAACATTTAACCATTCTGAAAGTGCATTTACAACAGATACACCAACACCATGCAAACCACCAGAAATCTTATATGTCTCATTATCAAATTTACCACCAGCATGAAGTTTTGTCATAACAACCTCAAGGGCAGACACCTTAAACTTTGGATGAATATCTACTGGTATTCCACGTCCATCATCCTCTACTTTTATTATATTATCTTTTTGAATGGTCACAATAACATTTTTACAAAAGCCCGCCATCGCCTCATCAATACTATTATCTACAACTTCATAGACAAGGTGATGAAGACCCGCAAGCCCTGTTGAACCGATATACATGCCCGGACGTTTTCTTACAGCAGCAAGACCTTCCAAAACCTGAATATTTTTCGAACTATATTGCTTTTCACTCATAATTATATTTTTCTCCCTAAATATTTACAACCGCTCAATTATATATCAAAGGTAGTTTTTTTCAATAACATTAAAAATAATGCCAAAAACTATTACTAAAAACTATTATTCGTCATTATTTGCTTAATGTAAACAGCTAATGAGATGAAATTATAAATATTTTATATATGATTTATTTTTTAGTTTTTCTATTTTTATTATTATAAAAATCACAATATTCTACTATTTGACAATCACCACATCTTGGAGATACTGGTTTACATAGATTTTGCCCATATACAACAAGCACATCATTATATATCCTCCAATATTTTTTTGGCAATTTCTCTCTAAGGGCAAATTCTGTTTCAAGTGGATTTTTTGTATTAATATATCCAAGCCAATTTGATATCCTATGAACATGCGTATCAACACATATACCATCTTTATCATATGCCTCTGTAACCACAAGATTTGCAGTTTTTCTACCAACCCCTGTTAATGTGAGTAGCTCATCAATGCTATCAGGAACTATGCCATTATAAACATCAATAATACGCTTAGATGTTATAAGTATATTTTTTGCTTTAACCCTATAAAAACCTACAGGATAAATAAGGCTTGATATTTCATCCTCAGCAAGAAGCAACATTTGCTTTGGATTGCCTGCTTTTTCAAATAGCCTTATACATGCATCACGGGTTGTACTATCTTTTGTTCTAAGCGAAAGCATCGTTGATATAAGTATCTTAAATGCATCACTACCCGTTTCCAATTTTATCTCTGTTATAACAGGCAAAGGCATTTTGCTTGTTCTCTTGATGAGATTTTTCATGATAATATCTATATCTTTATCTTCCATTTATAATACTTCTCAAACAAGATATTTTATTTATATATTTTCTATACATTTACTCTTAATACAGTTGTAACTTTACCCACTATCTTTATAATATCTCTAATAATAGGCTCATCATTTTCAGCGATAAGTCGTATCCCATTGCTGTCTTGAAAAAATCTTCTAATCACTATCCCTTGCCCAGCCCCAATATCGACTATAGCAATAACAATATCACCATCTTTCACAGCATCTGTTTTTTTTATAAGTACAAGGTCGCTATCTTTTATATGAGAGCCTATCATAGAATCACCTTTTACTCTCATAAAAAACACATCATCATCTAATATTACAGACTTTGGCATATCTATAGTTTCAGATATTTTATCTTCTATCATACAAAAAAGTTCACCATCTTTGACATGTCCGTCAAGTATAGGCACACTCACAAATTTATCATTGCTTTCAGGCTCATCATCATTAATTGTAACAATACTTCTAGCCCTACCCTCAAGCCTTTTTATATAGCCTTTTTTAACAAGTGCTTGCAGCTGTGTAGTTACCGATGTGGGAGATGCAAAATTAAAATAACTCATTATCTCTTTTACTGTTGGGGCATATCCATTAGTTTTAGTAAAACTTTTAATAAAATTAAGCATTTGACTTTGCTTTTCTGTTAAATCTTTCATAAAAACCTCGTATAATATATATCATTATATTATATAAAAATACTATAATCAAGCCTTGAATGCAAAAATATTTTTTCATGAAAAAGAATCAAATATTTTATTTTTATTTTCTATAAATTTGGCTGCCATTACCTTGATGTGTAGCTAGCAATGTAATCTCTGCAACCTGAAAATGCATAGGTCTAGTTACAGAAAATTCAATTGTATCTGCCACATCTTCTGCAACCAAAGGGTCTATACCTTCATAAATAGATTTTACTTTTGAGCTGTCGCCTCTAAATCTTATATTAGAAAATTCCGTTTCAACAAGACCCGGTTTTATATTTGTTATACGAACATTTGTATCCATAAAATCTAGCCTTAGCCCATCTGTAAATGTTTTGACAAAAGCCTTAGTTGCACAATATATAGCACCACCACTATATGCCTCATCGCCTGCAATTGAGCCTATATTTATTATATGTGGATTATCACCTTTTAGTATTAATGGGGATAACATTTTTGTTATAATCATTAAACCCTCACAGTTGGTTCTTATAACTCTTATACTTTCATCCAAATTTGATTCATGATATTTATCACGTCCCAAAGCAAGACCCGCATTGTTTATAAGTATATCTAGTTTATCTAGTTTACTAATTACAGTATTTAGAGATTGCTTTATGCTATCGATACTACTTACATCTATTGTTAATGCAATAACTTCTACACCATAGTCTTTTCTTATTTTCTCTGCCATGTCATTAAGCCTATCCTCACGCCTTGCACAAATAATAAGGTTTGACCCAAGCGATGCAAGCCTATAAGCAATAGCTTCTCCTATGCCAGAGCTTGCCCCTGTTATAAATGACAAATTATTTTTTAATGATATAGTTTTCATAGATATACACTCCAAAAAATAAAAAATTATACTATATTATACTATATCAATTGTATACTTTTTGATACTACTCGTAGGCTTAAGTTGCATATATTAAATGCATTGTTATATATATTTATATTTATATGTGTAACTTAAATTACTGTACGCCAAATATATTTGTATTTTACATTACATTGAGATATCAAACTTAAGCGTACACAGTACCTTACAGTCCAACAAATTGCCTTTTTTTAATATAGCTTACTATATTTAATACAATAGCCGACACAACAAAATTTACAAATGATATGACAAGAGCAAATATTAAAATAGATTGTAGTATTGCCAAAAAGCCCAAGAGCGAATAACCATAATTTGCTATACTTATTTTATCCATTATATATTTAAAAACATTTGTTGAAGAAATAAATATCCATATGCTATTAATAAAAAACATAAAAACTAATATAATTAATACAGCCTTTGTTACATGCGAAATATCTTGAGGGCTAAGTTCCATATGTGAAGATATACATATAGACAAATAAATAAATATCCAAAAACTAATACTAGAAATATAATTTGTATTTGTGAATGATAGTAGAAATTTTTCTGTTGTATCTATTGTCGAAAAAAATAATATTTTCCATCTGAATAATTCTTGCATTAAAATAGAACTTATAGAACTATCAGTTAATTGAAATGTTTCCATGCTTATAGAATTATATACATTACTTATAAGAGAGGAAAAAATATCTGTTTTTAACTCTGGCACAATGAGAGATAATAAAACATATAAAACAATAGTAGAAAATATTATAGGCCCCACACCTATAAAAAAATTACCTATATTTTGATATATACTATCTTTTTTATAGCTATGATTGACATAACCTAGTACACCATTTGTAGCATTCATATCAAGCAGCTTTACACCATCAATCCTATGCCTAAATAAAACACAAAAAATCAAATGCCCTATCTCATGAACAGGGACGCCAATAAAACCCGTGATATATAACTCTGCCTTTCCGCCAATAGCCTTATAATATATAGACCTTGTTCTACTTGAAAATATATATAATAGCAGACCAAAGACTATGATAAAAGTAAATGACCATAATACTTGAACCGCAGTAAGTGTTAAAACACTCTTGAAAAACCAAAGTATTGAATCTAACATATATTTATACTATAAATTAAAAAATATTTTTTGCTATACAAATATTTTAAATGCATTATTTATTTTTATATTATTTTCATTTAATAATATATTTACATCTTTATATCTCATAGGCTTATTATTAGAATGATAAAAATTTATATATATATAATTATCATCCCGACTAATACTATAATCACCAAATCTTTGTATCTTCTCTCTAACACTATCTTTATCAATTAAAAGATTATAAGACAAATTATTATCTGTAGTATCTATTCTAAATAAACTATCCTTTGGAATTAATGCCACACGTTTTAGATTTTTATCAATAATATCTAATGTTAAAATATCTATACCACGTGGAAGTATATTATTAATCTTTTCTATAAATTCAGCCATATTATTAATATTAGGTTTTTCATAACAAGATATTTCAAAGTATTCACATTCACTCTCTACAGCAAATGATATAGGCTCTGAAAATACAACCTTTGGCAATGGATGAAAACCAAGCGTCATAGTTATTTTTATATCCGCTATTTTTAATGCCGCAACAATAAGCCTGCGTAAATCGAAATGCCCTAATATTGCAGCACTATCATGCTTTTTAAATCTAGCAAATATTTTACATTCTGTTTCATATATATCTTTTTTATCTGCTTTTTTTTCATAAGTTGGCACTTCATAGCGTGCCTTATCATTTTTAATAGTATCGCTTGAGCAATACTTTTTATAATCTATTCCACAATTATTGCAGCTAGATTTTCTACAATCATCCGTACATATAGCTTCATTATATTTGCTATGTTCTTTTTCTAAATAAGAATTGTCTACACCAACATTAATAAAAGCCCAAGGCAATTTTTGCTCTCTATCTCTTTCTTTCAAAAAATCATCTATATCTAAGCCCGCTTGTTTTACCGCAATAAGCCATTTGTCAAAATCAAAATGTTCAATCCAAGCATCGAGCCTGCAACCTAATTTATAGGCATTTAATATAACAGAGCCAACCCTCTCATCACCACGTGAAAGTAGCCCTTCAATAACACTCATCCTCGGTGGATTATACTTTACAAATATATTTTTATACTGATAATGATAGGCTCTCACCTGCCTGATATATTCTATAGCTTCTTCATCGCCCAACTGTTCCGAATATTGAAGAGAGGTATGCGGCTTTGGTACAAATACATTTATAGCAGCGTTCACTCTCATAGCCTTTCCAGCAAGGGCAGAAATGCGGTCTAATGTTTCTATAATAGCAAGCGCCTCTTCTTTTGGGCAATCTGTAAGACCTATCATAAAATAGATTTTTACAACCCTATAGCCAAGTTTGCTTATATGTTTAACTATATCAAATATAGCCTCGGTATCCATGATTTTATTTATTTTTTTTCGAATCTCTTCGCTTCCAGATTCAAGAGCAAATGTCAATCCTGTTTTCTTAAACTGTGATATCGGTATAATTTCATTTTTAAAACTATCAACATGTAAAGATGGCAATGAAACTGAAAACCCTTCATTACTACCCTTATCCTGAAGATGCTTTACAAGTAATTCTATATTTGGATAATCATCGCTTGAAAGTGATGCAAGGTTTATTTCATCAGCCCCAGTTGCTTTAATCGAGTTATCAACAATCTCTATAATCTTTTTAAAACTTCTATTTCTAACAGGTCTATATATACTGCCTGCCGAACAAAACCGACATCCATGAGTACAGCCTCTTGCAATTTCAATAGTAAGCCTATCTTGAATAGCCTCATGTATTGGTATTATTGGCTTTTTAGGATATACAGCATCATCAAGGTCATTTACAAAATACCTTGTAACATTATCTTTTGGATAAGCAAATGAATATGCATAATCTAATTTTGAAAGTCCTTCTATTTTTTCTTGACGAGATTTATTTTTCTCTTTACAGCTATAAACAACATCTATTATCTTATTAATTTTATCATCATACTCGCCCATAAAAAATACATCGATATAGTTAGAAAGTGGCAATGGATTATATACACATGGACCACCTGCAATAACTATTGGGCTATCGTCATCTCTATCATTTCTATCTATTGCTATTTTTGAAAGGTCGAGAACTTGCAATATATTTGTAGATAAAAGTTCATATTGTAAAGTAAAACCTAATATATCAAAATCTTTTATTGGGCTAAATGTTTCAAGGCTATAAAGTGATATATTTTCTTTAATTAACTCAGCCTCAAAATCTGACGCTACAGAATACACCCTTTCACATGAAGCATAATCTAACTGATTTATTGCCTCATAAAGAATTGACATCCCAAGATTATTTATGCCTATCTCATATAAATCTGGAAAGCACATCGCAACTTTGATTTCAGCCTCTGACTTTACAACACTATTAATTTCACCGCCAATATATCTCGAAGGCTTTACAACATTCTTAAATATATTTAATAATTTTGTTCTCATTTCATTTTTATTAATCATAAGGTATAAAGTATCATTATTTTGAAAGTTATACAAGATACTGCATATTCTTAAGTTGGAATGGCAAGGCTTTTTAGCACAAAAAATATTGGTCCACAACTAGCCACTTCC
>CAMRBQ010000088.1 GCA_947040495.1 uncultured Spirochaetia bacterium | reverse complement strand
CTGACTTATAAAGAGTCGGAACAATCGCCGCCCTATGAAATTATTTTTCAAAATAACAGAGGTCCATATCTTTCGGAATATATAAATGACAGAGGCGACTTGATGCCTACGACATTAGATTTTGACATCCTAAAATATCCGCCGCTATTTTGCACGATGGCTTCGGATATTCAAAAAAATTATATTGAGGTGGGTGTTGTACTTTGGGCTCTCGGTATGCGGAGTTTTACAATTGGTTATCATAGGCTTTATGGCGACACTTCGGACATTCATAGCAAGGCTTGGAGGCAACTTGAATATCTCATAAAATCAAAACATGCAGGGATGTATGCCTCGATAGTTTTTGTCGATTATGGTTACAATGCTTCGCTCGTTTTTGATTTTTGTGAGCGGATACATCATCAATCTTTTCGTGGTGATATTGTTTTTCCAATCAAGGGAGTTAGCACGGGCAAGCTTTTCAAGGTGAGTACAGAAAGTATAAAAGCACCGCCCTTAATAAATATAAATGTAAATCAATCGAAGCTTGAAGTTTATAGTCGGGTTGTTGTGAATAAAACTGATGATGAGCAGCCTCCTCTATTTTGTAATTTTCCTTCCAACTTTACAATTGATTATTTCAAAATGCTGGTCTCGGAAGAGCGGCGAAAAAAGCATTCGTCGAACGGCAAGGATAATTGGGAATGGCATTTGCCTAAGGGTCGTAGGAATGAGGCTCTCGACATCATGGGTTATAATATTGTTGCGGCTTATTTGTTTTGTGATGATTTTAGAGATTGTAAAAAGAGCGATGGTTCTATCGACTGGGATTTGATATGGGAATATCTTGGCGAGGATACTTGGGTGGCTTTTAGAGAGCAGTACCCTTTTGATAGCTAGACTTGTAGGTTATGGAAATTTTTGTTATTAAATTATATAAAAATATAGTATAGTATGACTTAGAGGATTAATGAAAATATGCAAAAAATTAAAATCCAACAAGCCAACAGAAGTATACCAAAAGATTTAGAATGGAATGAATTTCCTAGATTCGCTATCATTACAGGTAAAAATGGCTCAGGGAAAAGCCAACTGCTAGAACAAATGAAAAATCCACAAAATTGGGTTAATACCCATTATATAGATAAAGATATTAAACATATTCCAGCAATTTATAATTTTAATATTAATTCTAGTACTTCTAAAAGTTCTATCATAGAATCTAATAACACTAAAAAAAACAAGATTATAGACTCCTTAAAAATGTTTTTTACCCCTGAGTTAAAACAATATATCAAAGATAATAATATAAATATGCTAAATCTTATGGATATTATGGGTAAATATAACTATGATATAAATCTTATACAGGGAAAGTATCCTCAAGAATATTTAAAGTTAACAGAGAATAATAATAAAGCATATGATCAAATATACTTTATAATACAAAATAACCGTACATTTGATTTTGTAACTATTTTTAAATATATTTTGGAAAAAACTGCTAAAACATTCATAGAAGATATTACAGAACAAGAATTTTTAGACAACCTCCCTCAAGATATGAACAATGAGTTCACTACCATAGGTCATCTAAAACAATGGTTTACTATTTATCTAGATGATTATAAAACAAGATGTGCTAAATTTATTAATGATGATTCTAAAATAAACGAAATACGAGAAGAGAAACAGCCATGGCATTTAATGAATGAGATATTAAAAAAATATAAATTCAAATATTATATTAAAAAATTTGATTCTAGTTTAAGCCCTTTAAAAATAGAGTTTACTGATGGACATATTACTATTCCCGCAGAGGGTTTATCATCAGGAGAGCAACAATTAATTTCTTTAGTAGCATGGGCTCATCATGAAGTAGTCGCTCAAAATATTAAAGTCTTACTACTTGATGAACCTGATTCTCATCTACATCCTAATTTTTGTAGGATATTTGTTGAGATTATGAATAAATATATCGTTGAAAAATATGATATTCAAGTTGTTATGGCTACTCATTCTCCATCAACCATTGCTTATGCCTCTGAAGATAGTATCTTTGTGATGAATATGCCTGAAGATTCTAACCTTACTAATAGAATAATCAAACAAACTAAAGATGAGGCATTAAGAATTTTATCCGACGGTTTAATGATAATTACGCATGAATTAGTTGGGATTATTGGGGATATTTTTAATAATAGTTCTAAACATTTGTTATTGTGTGAGGGTAAATTAGATAAAATGCATATAGAACAATGTCTATTACATGATGATGATTTAAAAAAGAAATTTGATAACATTATCCTTATTGATATGGGTGGAGTTACTAACTTTAAGGTACTTCATCCTTTCTTACGTCAAATAAATAGAGATAAATCAGATACTACGGTATTATTAGATAATGATACTGAAGGAAATAAAATAAAAGAAATTGCTAAAAAGCATTTTAAGGTAATACTATTAAAAAATGGAGATATAGAAGTTTGCACAAAACTAAAAGACAATGCTGATCTATTTAAAGAATGGATTAAAAAAAATCATTCTATACTCCTTGATTCTATTGATAATTCAAAAATCTTAAAACCTAGTGGAAATGAGAAAGAATTAGACTCATTATTTATAAAGTATTTAAAAGGAGATGCACCAAAAAATAAAATTCCAAATCCTTTAAATAATAATATAGAAGAAGAAGCAACGAATGTTTTTAAAAATCTATGGTCTGAATACTTAAAAACTAACCCAGACTTATCAAAAGATATTTATCAAGATTTGATTAATCTTTTAAAAAATAAGTTATAATAATTATCTGCTACAGGCTAAAATAAATACCAATTTAAAGTTCTAAATCTCTAAAAATAATTTTCAAATCCTCTTCTACTGTAGTAAGTTGTTCTAAAATATCATTTTCTATAGCTTCTAGCATAATATTCTCTTTTTCTTTTAATCTTCCGTATATTCTAGCATCAAGTGAATATGGACAATTATCATTAGTTGTAAAGTTTGATTGTAAAAAATAATATTGAGTGTATTGATTTTCTGGCAGCCCCAAACGATGTATTCTATCTTTTGACTGCAGTAAATGTACTAAGTTATATGTATATTCAAAATATATGGCATCATGGCAGCTCGTGTGTAATGAAACAGATTCAGCTAAAGTATGAGGATTTGTTATTAAAGCATCTAATTCGCCTCTTCTAAACTTTTCAATTATTTCTTTCCTATCCTCTACTTCTGTAGAACCATAAATAATAGCAACTTCAAGTCCATTCTTCTCTAATTCTTTTTTAATATTTACAATAGAATTTCTAAATACACACCAAACAATAAAAGGTTTATCTTGTTCATATAAATTAATAGCAAGTGATATACATTCTTTTAACTTGCTAGTTTTGTCTATTTTAGATATAAGAGAAAGCACATCATTTGAATAATTTTTATAATCGATTTCATCTGTATCTAATGTAGTATCAAGAACATCTCTAAATTCATCACGATCAAATTCTATTTTATCTAGCAGCATTTTTGGATTAGACTCTAACTGTAATAAGCGTATGATTAGAACAAGCATGTTTCTTTTGTATTTAGCAAATACTATTCTAAAAAGTAAATTTTCGTCCTCAGTTGTATTTATATTTATGATTTCATCATGGTTCGCTTTAGGTACAAAGAGTTGCTCTTTTGTAGTTCTACAGAAAAAAGGTTGTATTTTTGTGTTTATCTCAGTTACATCATATTGAGTTGGATTTATTAATTGATTTTCATCAAATCCAAAAAACTCATCATATTCATCGTAGTATAAAATATCTAACAAATTTCTAATATCATTATAAGAATTTGGTATAGGCGTACCTGTTAAAGATATTATATATCCAGCATTTTTTGAAACTTCTATAGCGTCAAGGGCACGCACTCCACTAATTGCTTTTATTCTATGTATTTCATCAAATACTAACAAGGTTTCTTTATCAATTAAATCTTTAATTTTTTGTAATATTGAATTTAAACCTTCATAATTAAATAGGAACAAATTAATATTAGCCGAGTTATATTTTAAAAATTGTTTTTTATCATTACTTGATTTATATCTTGAATCATGGGCATTAAATACTTTTAATTCTTTTTTATTGCCAAAGCAAGCATGAAATTCATCTATCCAAGAATTAAAAGAATTTTTTGGACCTATCATAACAATTCGTTTAATAAGTTTCTTTTCATCTGATAAATAAGAATATACTCCAAGCACAGAAGCCGTTTTACCCGAACCCGGTACGGAAAAATTAGAAGATTTTTTCATACAATACATAAAAAACGAATCCAAGGTTTGCTTTTCACGCAGTTGCCTACTCATTGTTTTACTGAGTACATTTTTATAATGTGTAAATTCTTTTAATATATCATTTCTTTTTTGCTTTATACTTATTCCTAAATCCCTTCTTTTTTCTATAAAAAGTTCTCTTTCATCTATATATTGATAAACTTCTTTTGAAACTATAAAATTATATGAACGCTTTTGGCTATCATTTTCTAATGCTGAAATGATTTTTTTATATTTTGGGTAAGTAAGAGTTTTCTTAAAAACTAGTCTATCATTTGTGTTATTTCTAATATCAGCAAATTTTTTTAATTTTAATTTATATACAGCAGTATTTACAATTTCTGGTTTTTCTTTTATATCAAGAATTAATAGCTCATTTATTCGTTTTAATGTTATATCTATCATAATTTATATACCAATGTATTATACTAATTTATTTTTAATTTCTTCTACAATCTCTTCAAGCATTTGTATTCTTTCATTGATATCTTCTTTTTGTTCTTTTGTAAGCTTCTTAAATATATAAGTATCTATAGATTCTAATGTCTCATAAGCTCTTTCAACTTGCTTCGCTGGTTGGTTTTTATTTGTTTCACTATCTACTTTAGCAACCCATTTTTCTGTAGAGCGATTTAGTTCTTCTTTAATATCATCTTGATTTCTTATTTTTTCATTGATTGTTTTTATTGTAATAACAGATTGTTTTTCAATTATATCAAGCACTTTCTCAGCTTCTTCTAATTGCTCTTCTATATAATCATTAGAAAATCTATTATTAGATACGACTTTACCTATTTTTCTAACATAACGTGTCATATCTCCAAATGGTTGCATTATAAAATTAGTAAAGACAATATCTTTTATCTCTTCTTTTTTTTCATAATCTATACGTTTTTTTAGTATTTTATATAATTCTTCTATTGGAGAGTATAATTCCATTTCTCTGAGTAAATAAAATTGCTTTGGGGCATGAATAAAATCTAAAAATTCTACTATAAGTTCAGCTATACTTACTTCTTTTTCTATATCTTTTTCAGTACAACCTATACCTTTAGCATATTCTTTTATCGTTAAAAGTTCTTTATCTACAATGTCATTATAAATCCCTACAAGTCTATCTATTGGGCTATAAGCTACACGCTCATCTACATATTGGAGCTGTAGTTCTAATATTTTTATAGCTTTGGCATCGCTTTCTACATTTCGTTCTAAAATTATACATTCAAAATATTGTGTCTCCATTGTTTCTTTTTCTATATTACGTAAACAAGTAAATCTTCTATTACCATCTATTATACGTCCATCATCTAAAACAACTCCACACTCTAGTTGCCCTACAAACTTTATATTAGCTTGAGTTTTTTTTAATGCTTCGGGATTACTTTCTTTAATAAAGTTATGTATTATTTTATTGTATTTTTCTCTATCAACAATATCTATTTTATCAATATTATTCTCTAATTTATATTTACTAATCCAAGTAGCTATTCTATCATTTTGATCGTTATAATAAAGTTCATCTAATTTTATTTTATATACAGAATAATTTTCAGTATGTCCATCTATAGTTAATTTTTTCTTGTTATCAGTTAGTATAACAGATTTTTTATTAATTCCATTATTTAATAAACTCATAATTATAACTCCTTATAGTATATATCATAAGTAGCATATATCTTTTCTGTAATTTCATTATAATATAAACTGCTTTCTTTTACTAGAGCAAATATTTTATATACATTGATAATTATTTTATAGTTTTTATAAATATAATCAATAAGATCATATATATCAATTGACAAATTCTTCATTGAATAGACAATAAATTCTAAAAACTCTAAAATTACTACTTTGTTTTTGCCTTTTAATAGTAGTTTATTTCCTCCAATTTTTAAATATGAAAAACTTTCTCTTTGTTCCATAAGAATTGATGTATAAAACCAATCATCAAAACCATGTTCATCTAAACTATGCTCAAATCCAAGATTTTTTAATGAATGTAAAGTAAAATATTTATTATTTGGAATAAACTCAAATACTGCTTTACAATACTCTTTCAAATGATATTTTGTAATTCCATTTTTAGTTAGTTTTCTTATGTTGATATATTTATTTGGAGAAAACTCTATTATTTCATAATTATTTTTTAATTCATATAGTAAACTATAATAAGCTGGTATACTTTTTACACCATTAAGAAAACTACTTTCATCAAAAATATCATTGTCTGTAAGTAATTTGTAAAAATATTCTGTTGCTATTTTATAATTATTTTTTATGGCATAATTTGAGTATACATTAAAACCAATATTTTTTATTGTATAACTATTAAAATATTTCTCATCATAGTTTATGAATTCTTTTTTGTAAATACACTTCATTTCATCTAACATATAAAAATCAAGAGTAAATACATTTTTCATTTTTAGAATTAAATCATTAGGTGGTTCAGGGTAACCTATTTTATTTATTTCATTATTATCATTATACAGACTAAGCGATACTAGACTATGCCTAATCCCATATTCATTTTCATATTCTCTTGCTAAGTTAGCATTTGATATTGGAGCAAGTATTTCTAATAACTCTAATATTTGTTTATTTCTATCGACATGTCCAAATTCAATAGTAGGCATTTTTTTAAATTTTATTAGTGAATACTCTTTTTCATCACATATTTTCCTAAGTAAATTATGCAGTTCATATTCATCTCTAATATCATAATCTTTCATTAAATCTGTATAATCTTTGAAAAATTTTAATGTAGAATATTCAACATCTTTATATTGATTTAAATTAAGCACATCTAATAAATTTGAATAATCATAAAAATCTATATTATAATACCTAAATTTTTCCCATTGTTTCCACAAAACAAGTCTGCTATCGATTAAAATATTTTTATATCTATAACTTTGTTTTTTAAATTTTGGATTTTTATGTAAATTAAATTCTTCTAAAAAAGATTGGTATTTATTATAAAAATCATCAAATACAATATCTTGTTGAGCAAATATTTTTACCCCATATTCTATCAATTCCATTGGTTTTTGATTAAGAACTACTTCACCTATAAATATATACCTTTTTTGCTTTATCCGATGTGATGCAACTTTAAAATATTCAGACATATTTATATCATCAGATAATTCTTCAATATCTAAATCCCCCCACTCATAGACTATTCTTAAATAATTATATGTTTGCTCACTTTCTTGGAATGCTGTTAAAAAATCATCTTTATTTATTCTATACTTAGCAAACACTTCTGAATAGACATCTTCTTTAAACACCAGTTTATTATTTCTTATTTTTTCTAGACTTTTTGATTCAATTTGACGTATACGTTCTCTAGATACTTGAAATTTCTTTCCAACGTCTTCTAAAGAATAGCCTTCTAGTCTTAATTTAAATATTTCATATTCTCTGTTATTAAGTATATTTTGAATACCAATAAGTACAGGAGAATAATTCATTTGTAAAATATTACTATTATTTGATATTATTTTTTCATTTGATAGTTCTTTTATAAGATATTCTACAAATACTTTACTATTAAAATACTTAGGCATTTGTTTTATTATGGATTCTATATAACAGCCATATCTATTTTGTTTAATATACTCTATTATAAATGACTTAAATATATTTTTAATATTTTCTGATGTATATATTTTTTTTAGTAAAATTTTATCCGATAAGCATACTTTTATATCAAAATTGTCTTTGTTTTTATCTGTATAATACTCATCTAATATAGAAAATACATTACCGTATAATTTACTATAGTTAATGTTATTATAATTTTTTATAGAAGAAAGTAAAATATTTAGAAATGGTTCAAATAAGTTTTTATCTGTTTCTACCTTAAAGTTTCTACAGGCAAGTATATTTTCTATTTCTTCTAGGCATTGTCTACTAAATATTTTTATGTTCTGTAAACTATTTTTATTATTAAATATATCAGAAAGATAGTGTATAGAAGATATATTTAAACAAAAATATGTTCTTATACTTAAACCTAAATCTTCAATAAGTACATTTTTATATATAGTATTCTCAAAAGTAAATAAATCCGTATTAGCATGTTCTTTAGTATTGAGTAAATGCCCTTCTTTATATGACTCTTGTAACTCAATTATACAGTTTTTTATTTCATTCAAACTTTTTTCGCCAATATTTATAATATTTGGTAATTTTTCTATAGGATAGTTTAATAAATCTTCTACAATATGTATGCCATTATTAGTTAAAGCATTTGTACTGCGACGTGATAAATTAAGAATTTTTATTTTATCTTGCTGAGTTATATTAGTCATAAGAGAAAGTTATATTTAATTTTAAATTATTTTTTATATGTTTGGTTTATACTAATTCTATAAAACACCCATCTAATCTAGACATGTTTTTAATTATATAATAAAGAACAGTATAAATAAAGTAAAAATATATAAATAATTATGGTAGCGATTTTGGCAGCCCTAATAAATTATGAAAGTATCTTGAGCAAAGTATAAGCGATTAAAGATAGAGCCCCAATCGCCCCACCAATCA
>CAMRBQ010000087.1 GCA_947040495.1 uncultured Spirochaetia bacterium | reverse complement strand
AACAAACAATCTCATCCCCAACTCATAGAAATAACCGGCGACGGGTTTCGAACCCGCGAGTGCAGGAATGAAAATCCTGTGTGTTAAACCACTTCACCACGCCGGCAAGTGAGCCATGAAGGGTTCGAACCTTCGACACCCGCCTTAAAAGGGCGATGCTCTACCAACTGAGCTAATGGCTCTTAAAGAGTTAGACAATAATACAATAAAATATTTTTTTGTCAAGCCTTTTTGATATGTTTTATATTTAAGAGAAAGCAGTATTATAATATTCTAGTATAAAGATAAAATTTCATACTATCTAAATCATAGTTGCATAATATTATATATTGACTTTTATTATTTCAATAACTATACTGCATTTGTATTAAAATAAAAAACTATGGTGATTTTATGGAACAAGATAATAAAAAGGTTCATCATTTAAATATAGCCAAAAATGATATAGGTAAATATGTATTTTTACCCGGCGACCCAAAAAGATGTGAAACTATAGCAAGTTATTTAGATGATGCCCATTTTGTAATGCTTAATAGAGAGCATTGTACATATACAGGAAACCTTGAAGGACAAAGTGTTTCTGTTGTATCTACTGGCATGGGCTGCCCCTCTGCCGCTATTGCTATAGAGGAACTTATTGAATTAGGTGCTCATACATTTATTAGGATAGGAACATCGGGTGGAATGCAACCTGAAATAAACCCTGGTGATTTAGCAATCGTTACAGGTGCTATACGTAATGAATGGACTACTCGGGCTTATTTACCAATAGAATTCCCTGCAGTAGCGGATATTGAAGTTGTCAATGCATTAAAAGAAGCCGCAGAAAATTTACAATTTCCACATTGGCTTGGCATATCCCAATCTAAGGATTCATTTTTTGGACAGCATGAGCCACATAAAATGCCTGTTGAAAATGAACTTATAAATCAATGGCGTTCATATGTTCGTGGTGGGGCTATATGCTCTGAGATGGAGAGTTCTGCTGTTTTTGTTATTAGTAGCATAAGGAATGTCAGAAGTGCTGCTATCATGCTTGTTTGTGCCAATCAAGAGCGTTATGGCTTTCATCGTAATGAGCATGATACTACAACTGCTATAAAAACTGCTGTAGAGGCATTCCGTATTCTGATAAAAAATGACAATAAAATATAATATTTTGAGGATATAATTATGGCAATGATAAGCGATTTACAATATCATACAAAACTCAAATTTGGTGATTTAGGGCGTTATGTTTTATTACCAGGAGATCCAGGTCGAGTAGAAGGTATTGCAAAATATTTTAATGATAATGAATTTGTTGCCGACAGTCGTGAACATAAAAGCTATCGTGGAACATTGCTTGATGAACGTATAGGCGTGCTTTCTACAGGGATGGGGTGTCCTTCTACGGCTATTGCTATGGAAGAGCTTATCAACATAGGTGTAGAGACATTTATACGTGTTGGGACCTCTGGAACCTTACAACCTAATACAAAAAGTGGTGATATTGCAATTATAACCTCTGCTATTAGAGATGAAGGTACAACTAGGGGTTATTTACCAATAGAGTACCCTGCTATAGCCGATATAAATATTGTAAACTGCATTATAAAATCCGCAAAAAAATTAAATCTAAATTATAGAAAAGGGATAAGCCATACCAAAGATTCATTTTATGCAGAGTTATATCCTGATACAATGCCTATGAGTGATGAGATAAAAAAAAGTATGGAATATTGGAAAAAAGGTGGGGCTATATGTTCAGAAATGGAAAGCTCATCTATATTTATTCTTTCAAGCATATATAGAAAAAGGTCGGGAGCAATCGCATATATGTATGGCAATGATTCAAATCTAGAAAAACCGAACTTAGAACCACTTATACAACTAGCAATTGAAAGCCTCAAAGAAATCATTACTTTTGATAGAGAAAAAAATAATTAAAAAAATTGGAAAATAATAACAATATGGTAGTTAAAATAGAGATACATGACTTTATGGATATGTTCAGTAATTGTGATGAATTAATTATAATTTTTGATGCACGCTCTCCTTCAGAATATAATCATGGGCATATACCCAATGCTATAAATCTACCCCTATTTTCAGATGATGAACGCAAAGATATTGGAACAATATATTCTAAGATTGGTAGAGAAGAGGCTATATTAAAAGGAGTTGAATATGTTGGCTCTAAGTTAGCAAATTTTATCACAACTGTAAATAAATATGCTGATATATCAAAAAATATTTATTTATACTGTGCTCGTGGTGGCATGCGTAGTGAATCTCTCAGTTGGCTATTAAGTTTATACGGATATAATGTATATGTAATTGTTGGTGGATATAAATATTTTAGAAAATATGTTTTATCATCATTTGAAAATATTTATGATGTAGTTTTGCTTGGTGGAAAAACTGGGAGTAGTAAAACATTAATTTTACAAGATTTAAAAAAATCAGGCTCAAATATAATAGACTTGGAAGGGCTTGCAAATCATAAAGGCTCTGCATTTGGTTCTCTTGGTGAAAAAGAGCAGCCATCACAAGAACATTTTGAAAATTTATTATGCATAGAATTTAATAAAATAAAAGAAAATAAAACTATATGGCTTGAAGATGAAAGCTACCTTATTGGTCGTTGTGTTATACCAAAACCATTATGGGCTCAAATGCAAAATTCTAGGCTTGTTGTTTATTTGGATATACCAGTAAATTCAAGGGCAAGATATCTCGAATCTGTTTATGGACAATATGATAAAGATTTACTTATAAAATCTGTAGAAAAAATTCAAAAACGCCTTGGCGGATTAAATATGAAAAATGCCATAGAGTTTATAGAAAATGGTAATTATTATGAGGCAGCTATGATACTACTTTCATACTATGATAAATCTTATAGATCGGCATGTTTAAATAGAGAATGCAAAATAATTAGATTATCATTTGATAAATATAGCGAAGACATTGCAGAAAAAATAAAAACTACTAGCGAATAATATTAACTATAATATATCAGTAAAAAATAAAAAAGCCTCATACTATTAAAGTACAAGGCTTTTAATTTTATTGGAGGTTATGGGGATCGAACCCACGACCTACTGCGTGCAAGGCAGCCGCTCTCCCAAACTGAGCTAAACCCCCAAAATGGGCCTAGGAGGAATTGAACCTCCGACCTTTCGATTATCAGTCGAACGCTCTAGCCATCTGAGCTATAGGCCCCGCTCGCCCTAGCGGGTTAAGAATGTAGCATGTATTATAAAAAAAAGCAACACTGACTGTGGCTTAAGTTGCACATTATAATGCATTCTGTCATTTAAATATATTTTTTTTATTATATTAGATTTGTATATGATACTAACAAAAAACTTCGGCTTGCGAGTAGTAGAAAAAAATAAAATAGAGTTTATAATATTTTATATTACATCATAATTGAAAATTTAAACAATATATATATATCCGTAGTAATTATATAATACAGGAAAAAAATGGAATTACTTGCCCCCGCTGGGAATAAACAAAAACTGGAAGTGGCTTTTCACTATGGTGCTGATGCAGTATATGTTGGCGGCTCTAACTTTAATCTACGCACAAAAAGTGATAATTTCTCTATAGATGACTTTATAGAAAGTATAGCCCTAGCCAAAAAATTAAATAAAAAAATATACCTCACACTCAATAGCTATTTACATCAAAGAGATATAGAAAATTTTAAAAGCTATCTGAGAGAAATAAGCCAATTAAAATTTGATGGCTATATCGTGTCCGACTTGGGTGTTATATCATTGCTAAAAAATATAATCCCAGATGCTATAATACATATAAGTACTCAGGCTAATGTTCTTAATAGTGAAAGTGTGGCAATGTATGAAAGCCTTGGTGCTAGTAGGATTATCCTTGCTAGAGAATGTAGCCTTAGCGAAATAAAATCTATTAGAGAGAGCACTCAATTAGAGATTGAAGTATTTGCCCATGGAGCTATTTGCATGTCTTATTCAGGGCGATGCCTGCTTTCTAATTATATAAGCTCTCGTGATGCCAATGGCGGTGATTGCGTCCAAGTATGTAGATGGAATTTTAAAACATATGCCAAAACTTCTTGCGATAATGAAAATATTAATTGTAGCGGCAAAAATAATGATGATGATGACAATGGTTTTTTTATAGAAGAGCAAAGTCGAAAAGGTACATTTTTACCCATAGAAGAAGGCGATAATTATACAACGATAATGAGCGCAAAAGACCTTAGAATGGCTGAATATATACATTTGCTTAATGATGTCGGTGTTGATTGTATAAAAATTGAAGGGCGAATGAAAAGCATTTATTATGTTGCAAATACTATACGTGTATACAGAATACTAATTGATACTCTTTTGAGGCTTGGAAGTGGAAAAGAATATGAAATTGCTTTAAAAAAAGAGCCCCTAAGAAATTATATTATTGAACTTGACAGCATAAGTCGCCGTGAAAGTGATACAGGATTTTTTCTATCTGATAAAGATAACGAAGAAAATAATAACAAAGCTATAGAGCCAACATTGAAGTCATACTTAAGTGGTCGAAGGCTTATGGCTATGGTCATTGCAAACGAAAGTCGATACTGTAAAATTCAAGTTTTTAATACTATTAAATTATCAATGCCACTAGTCTACATTGGCATATCATTTATAAATTATAATGATAATATGTATAAGCTTTATATAAAAGACAGTGATGGCAATTTTATCGAAACTGAAACTGTAAGAAATATTGATGATGCTTATATATTACCAACTTCAAATTTATGTTTAACCAAATACGATATAATAACACTGCCTATATAAGTAAGTCATCCAGTTTATAATATGTTGACTTTTCTTTATTAAGAATCAATATATTATACCGATTTATATAATCATGAAAAAAACTATATTAAAAATATCAATCATTTTAATAATGATGATTGCAATGTCTTTTATAGGGCATGTTTTATATGAGAATAATCAAAAAAAATCTATTTCTATATATAAGAGTATAAAAGTATCTCTTTATTTAGAAAGTATTTAAATATACACAAAACTACATTATTACTATTGGTTTAATCAGTTCTGCATCCTTTGATTCTATAAAATTATATACTTCTTCTAATTTATCTATGCCATTAAATTTATGAGTAACTAGTTTTGAAACATCTAGTTTATTATATTTAATAATATTAATTAACAACATATTCTGCAAATGAGCCATCTTGAGCCCCTGACAATCTTATACCTTGAACCATACCACCGCTATGTTGATATAAATTATTTTAACATTTTAATATATCCCAATCTGAAGTAATAGCAGGGATTATTACTTTATCGCATACTTTAAAATATTTTACTGCACTTACTATTTTAGCTACTCCCCAATAGCCTCATTACCTAAAAAATTATTTAGTGGGATATCTCCCATTTTCACAGAATGCAAATCAGAAGAGCAGACTGCAACCATTGTCACTTTTATTAAAGCATTTCTTTCCACTATCGCAGCAATCTCTTTTTCCAAAAAACCAACCTTTACAACTTCAATCATCGAAAAACCTTTAATTTACCTGCTACTTTAATCTACTTGTATTGTTACTCTTAATTAAAATGTATAAATTTAAAAAGGGCTGCAGTTTTTAACAAACATAGCCCTAATTAAAATTATTTATTAATATCTTATTTTTTTACATAATTGATAATTCTAGCAAATTTATCAACAACCAATGCAGCACCACCAATAAGCCCACCATCAATATTTTCTTTATTGAGCAACTCATCAGCATTATTTTCATTCATACTTCCACCATACAAAATTTTCATATTTGAAGCAAACGCATCGCTATAAAGAGATTTTAATGTATTTCTGATAATATTATGAATACTGTCAGCATCTTCTGGAGTAGCTGTTTTACCAGTACCAATAGCCCATATAGGCTCATATGCTATCACAACCTTTGATGCATCTGCCTCGCTAATCCCTGCTAATCCTTTTGTTGTTTGATTGTTCACAACATCATCGGCTTTACCAGCTTCTCTTTCTTCAAGTGTTTCACCTATACAAAATACAGGTATCAACCCTTTTTCAATTGCCTTTTTTATTTTTTTATTAATAATCTCATCAGTTTCACCAAAAATAGTACGTCTTTCAGAATGCCCTAGTATGACATATTCTACACCAATTGACAAAAGCATGTCTGCAGATACTTCACCAGTATAAGCACCACTGTCTTCAAAATGCATATTTTGAGCACCAAGACTTATGTTAGTACCTTTAATGATATTTGCAACTTCACTTAAACATACAAATGTAGGGGCAATCATTATATCATGAGTTTCTACACCCTTAACATTATTGATAAGCTCTTTAGCAAGTGCTTTTGCCTCATCAACATTTTTATTCATTTTCCAGTTACCCGCAATTAATTTTCTTCTAGCCATAATTATAGTTCCTTTAAGTAATATTTTTTATCCATCTATTATAATCAGAGTACAAAAATATGCAACATAAATTTAAAAATAAAAAAATAGTGGCAAATGGTTTTAATACCACCTACCACTAATAAGTTATAATTAAATATTAAATTATCTCTGTATAATTGATTGCTCAGTTTCTTTATCAAAGAGATGTATTCTTTGTGTATCAATTCTAAGATCTATATCTTGATCCATTTTTACATCACTAGCAGATGGGACTTTAGCAGTCATCTTAATACCATCAGCTACAATATAAATATATGTTTCAGCACCAATCATCTCAGTAACATCAACTTTAGCATCAATAACTGGTAAATCAGTATTAGAATCATGATAAAGATAATCTGGTCTAATACCAAAAGTAACATCTTTACCATCATATTTATCATCAATATTTATATCTTTTACTACAAATGAATATTTAGCAAATGATATTTTCCATCCTGAGCCTTCTTTTGCAAGCTTAGCAGGCATAAGATTCATCTGAGGAGAACCAATAAACCCTGCTACAAAAAGATTTGCAGGATGTTCATAAAGTTCTTTTGCTGAAGCAACTTGCATAATATCGCCAGATTTCATAACAACAATTCTATCGCCCATTGTCATCGCTTCTACTTGGTCATGAGTAACATATACAAATGTAGTACCAAGTCTTTTATGTAGTTTTATCAGTTCTGTACGCATCTGTACACGTAGTTTGGCATCAAGATTTGAAAGAGGCTCATCTAATAAAAACACATGTGGATCACGAACCATAGCACGGCCAAGGGCAACACGTTGACGTTGTCCACCAGAGAGTGCCTTTGGTTTTCTTTTTAGATAATCTTCAATATCCAAAATTTTTGCAACACGCATAACACGCTCTTCAATCTCAGGCTTAGGCATTTTCTTAAGTTCAAGACCAAATGACATATTTTTATAAACAGTCATATGCGGATACAATGCATAATTTTGAAAAACCATAGCTATATTTCTATCTTTTGGGGCGACATCATTTACAAGCTTATCTCCGATATAAAGTTCTCCACTTGTAATATCTTCAAGACCAGCTATCATTCTCAATGTTGTAGATTTACCACAACCAGACGGACCTACAAGGATTACAAATTCTTTATCTGCAATCTCTAAATTAAAATCCTTGACAATTTCAAAGTTTTTGTCATAAACTTTTTTTACATGTTTAAATATAATTCCAGCCATATTGTATATAACTCCTCTCTTTAGTTTTTAATTTGGCAAATGCTTTATAACTATAGTATTTAGTATAGTCATTTTTTTAACAATGTCAAAATTTTTAATACGAGCATATATCTCTATTTTTTCATTGTTCTCTAACTTGGTATCGATACTACATTGCAACTCTGCTAATCCATCTGTTGTTTTACCATCCTCTGACAAAACAAGCACACGGGCTAAAATAATCTCTTCTCCATCCGAATCCACTGACTTTTTAAATGAATCCACACGAACAATCCATTTTACAAATCCCCCAATATACATGTCTGGTTCACTTATTGCTGTCTCATAAGAAATATTATTTCTAAATAAAGTATAATCTGGTGCTATTATAAAAAGTGAAAGCCTTTTAAATTGTTCCTTAAGATAATCATTTATATCCGAATGTAAAGCTTTATTTATAATTGCCACAGCACTATTTACATCGGCAGAACCCATTTTATCCTTAGCAAGTTCAAACATATCTGCTATTTCTTTCGGTGAATATGTTGGGCTTTGAGCACTTTCAGGAATACGCCCATCTTCTAATCCTTCAAATAAATAAATATCTTTTAATTTTTCTCTGAGCTCTCTTTGTTCTTTATCCAAAAACATTATACGTATTCTAGGATACAACATATTTATCGAAAGGTATGAACCAAATGCTATTGTAAATACAAATAATATTAATAGTACAGGTTTTAGTACAGAAGGGACATAACTATATATAAGATATTTTCTTGGTATCAATTTTATACCAGATTTACTAATTTTTTTTATTTTTTCTATATTTAATTTTGCAAGACTATTAGATGGTTCTATTGCCAAAATAGTAAAATATGTACGCAAAGCATCCTCACTATTTTGATTAACAAGATGAATATATGCCTTGCCCATAAGTGCTGTTATATTATTTCTATCGATTAAGAGTGACTTAGATATATGATTCTCTGCCGCAGCCATATCTTTTTGTATAAGTGAAATTTCACCTAATAATGCATGTGCTTGACTATTTCTAGCACCTTTACTCGAAGAAATATATTTTAATAGACTACTTTTAGCCGTTCTATAAAATCTTAAATCAATCAGACTATGGCAGCCTTTTATTATTTTGCTATTTTGACTCACCTGTTTCTCTATAAATAAAAGTATAATTTATATAATAATAACATAATAGTATATTATTACAATATTCTTTTTTAAGGA
>CAMRBQ010000086.1 GCA_947040495.1 uncultured Spirochaetia bacterium | reverse complement strand
GGAAGTGGCTAGTTGTGGACGAATATTTTTTGTGCTAAAAAGCCTTGCCATTCCAGATTACTATTCACATGACCAAGATATACTTAATTTAATGTATAATGAAAATGAAATATATATATTAGACAGAGCCTATAATTATTCGAACTTTACAACATTTCTAGAAAAAACTGATTATACAATAGAAGAAGAAAAAGAAAATTATTATAATATGAATATAAATCCAAAAATAGTTTCTTATATTTCAAAGCCGTGGGATTATAAATTTAAAAATGCCGACTATGCTGATTTATATTGGAGAAAAATATCTAATTCTGTATATGCTAGGGAACTGAGCCTTGTACTTAAAGTAAGCAAACTAAAGCAGTATAAACTAACATTTTTGGAGAAAGTATTTTCAGTGCGTAAAAAACCAAGATTTATAGAGATGTATTTATTTGGAATAAAAATATCTATAAGGCGAAAAGATGTTGGTAAAATATAAAGATATATTTTTATAAAAAAATTAATGCTCTTTTATCTTTTTTAAAAGAAAATCTAACACCTCTTCTTTTTTTATTTTTATGGGTTTATTTGTTTTTTCAAAGAAAATATAATCCCCTTCATTACCACATGCAACACCAAAATCACAATGCTTAGCTTCTCCAGGTCCATTGACAATGCAGCCCATTATGGCTATCGATAAATCTTTTTTTATTCCACGAGTAAGTATTTCGATATCATTTGCAATACTTTCAATATTACCTTTGGTTCTGCCACATGTAGGGCAAGAAATTATTTCAATAGATTTTTCATTGCTCATGTTTAAAAATTTTAATAGATTTTTGGCGGAGACTACTTCTTCTATAGGATTGCCTGTTATTGAAAATCTAATTGTATCTCCTATCCCTTCAAGTAAAAGGCTGCCTATACCGAGGCTACTTTTAATAAGTGATGAACGTAATGTCCCCGCTTCTGTTACACCCAAATGAAGTGGGTAGGCATATTGAGCACTAAATAATTTATTAGATTCTATTGTAGTTTTTATATCTGAAGTTTTTAATGATACTTTTATATTTGTAAAGTCTAAGTCTTCCATTAGCTTTATATGTTCGATGGCAGAGCTTACCATACTCTGTGCATTTACTTCTTTATATTTTACTCTATCAATACTACCGCCATTCACACCAACTCGAATTACGATGTTTCTATCCTTTGCCTCATTTATGACAGTTTTTATATATTCTTTTTTTCTGATATTACCTGGATTTAATCTCAGTGCATCGACACCGCTTTCCATTGATATAAGTGCAAGTTTATAGTCGAAATGTATATCAGCAACTATTGGGATACTTACACTTTTCTTTATTTTTTTTATAGACTTGGCAGCGATCTCGTCTACAACAGCAAGGCGCACTATATCACATCCAACTTTCTCAAGTTCTTTTATCTGGGCAATTGTAGAGGCTGTATCTTTTGTATCTGTATTTGTCATAGATTGTACAGATATTTGCTCGCCACCACCTATAGCAATATTACCTATATATATTTTATTAGTTTTCATATTGTGGGCTACCTGATATAATTTTAATTTTTATTATTATATCACAGTTTTTTGATTTTTTCCTAGTTGCAAGATTGAATGCATTACTAGTACTTTAAATATATTTATATTTTAGAATATGTTGAATCGTATAAGGTTTAAACAAGCCAAGCTCTATAGCATACGCAGTACTAATTTGCTCTAACTTTCCAAAATATAGGGAATATGATTACAAGGACAGTATATATTTCTAGCCGACCTAATAGCATAGCAAAACTCAAAATACATTTTATATAATCTTGAAAAAATGAATAATTAAATATTGGACCAACAAGACTAAATCCCGGACCAATATTGCCAACAGTTGCAAGAGAAGATGTAAGTGATGTTATAATATCATGCCCGCCTGAGGAGACAATAGCTGAAACTAGGAATATAAGCAGGAGGTACAAAATAACAAAACCAAGTATATTATGAATAAGTGATATTTCTATAGGCTTATTATTTATGCGAACATTAAATGTTGCTTTTGGGTATATCATCCTTCGGATTTCTATGAGACTTTGTTTGAATAATGTTATAATCCGTATAACTTTCATACCACCACCCGTAGAGCCCGCACATCCGCCAACAAACATGAGTATAAAAAGTATATATTTTGGGAAATTGCCCCATTTCTCATAGTCTGTTGTAGCAAAACCTGTTGTAGTTATTATGGAAGCTACTTGAAATGATGCATATCTGAAAGACTCTTCTATTGATGAGTAAAAATTTGTGGCATATAAATTTACTGTTATAAGTATTGTTGAAATAAATATTATAAATATATAGGCAGTAAACTCACTATCTTTTGAGAATATTTTGAAATTGCCATTTAAAAATCTAAAATATAAACTAAAATTGGCACCAGCTAATATCATGAATATTGTAATTGTATATTGTATAGCGGCAGAAGGATAGTATCCTATGCTAGTATTTTTTGTAGAAAATCCACCCGTAGCCATTGTAGCAAATGCATGACATATAGAATCAAATAAACTCATACCAAATATTTTTAATAGTATTATTTGAATGGCACTCAAGCCAATATAAATACCCCAAAGATATTTTGCTGTACGTGTTATCCGAGATGATAATCTATCTGCAACAGGCCCTGGGGCTTCAGCTTTTAAAAGCCTGAATGCATCAACGCCAAGTAGTGGAAGTAATGCTACTGTTAATACAACGATACCCATTCCACCCATCCAATGTGTTGTGGCACGCCATAATAAAATTGATTTTGGTAAGGCTTCGATATCTTTGATTATTGATGCCCCTGTCGTGGTAAGTCCACTCATAGTTTCAAAATATGCATCTATATAGCTTGGTATAGAGCCTGAAAAAATAAATGGTAAAGCACCAAAACCAGCGACTAATATCCAACTAAATGACACAAATAAAAATCCACCTTTAAGGCTAAGCTCTTTTTTTTCATTTTTTATGGAAGATAAAATGCCAAGTAGTGATGCTATAATCATTATGATAAATGTTTGAGTAAATGCCATTGCACTACTGCTTTCTTTATAATAGAGTGCCACTGGTATCATTGCTAAAATAAATATTGATACTATTAATATTATGAATGATAGCATTTTTATTATAAGCTTATAATTTATCACTTAGAAAAAGTCCTGAAGAGTTTTTATAGAATCACGTGTTCCTATACAGGCAAATATATCATTTTCAAGTAATTTAAATGCCCCAGTAGGTATGAATATTTTTTCATTCCTTGCAATAAATAATATAAGTACTGATTTTGGAAGTTTAATATCTTTTATGATTTTATTTTTCATTTTACTTTCATTAGATATAGTAAACTCAACAACCTCCATTTCACCAGAAAGTATAGAATGTACACTCTTTACATTTTTACTATTTATTATATGTATGAATTTGTCTACCGAGGAGTTGAGGCTACTAATAGTGCTATCAATATTAATATCTGTTGCCATTTTCATATATGCTTTTTCTTTTACTATAGCAAGTGACCTTTTTATACCAATATTTTTTGCATGCAAAGCACTTATAAGGTTTAACTCTTGATTGTCTGTTGCACATACACATATATCATAACCTGAAAAATGTGAGCTTAGTGCATCATGTTCTGTAAGTGAATCTTCTACTATTAATATATTTGGTAGTTTTTCTGCAGCAGAAACACAATTGTCATGATTTTTATCCATAACAACAATATTTTTTTTGCTTAAAAAAACACTTCTAGATAAATTCTTTTCCAAATATTCAGCTATATAAAGCCCCATATCAGTGGCACCATATATGAGTATACGTTTTATATCTTTAGATGTAGTATCTGTTTCAAAAATATCATCTAAAACATCATTATGTGCAAAGAAGTAAACAACATCACCATTGTCTATAACAGCATCACCCTTTGGGATTACATATTCCTTGTTTTTATAAATAGAGGCTATAACAAAATCAATACCCCAAGTATTTCTTATTTCTTGTACACTTTTACCACACATAAGTGATTGATATGTTATTTTATTTTCTCTTAAAGCAAAACCTTCAATCCCAAAATTTACAGGATTGCCTACGATTCCATATTTGATACTAGTGATAGCATATTTTGCAGCTTCTAATTGAGCATTTACTATATAGTCGATACCTAAAAGTTCTTTTTGATTTTCTATGAGAAATGAATATGAATAATCGCGAACTCCAGCTATTGTAATAAGTTCACTATTTTCATTACTTGCAAACTTGCATGCAAGCATATTTACTTCATCTTGTGATGTCAAAGCAAAGAAAAAATTGGCATTAGATACATCGGCATTTTTAATTGCTTCAAAATTATTGCCCTCATTTTGTATTGCAAGGCAGTCTATTTTATTTGTAACAGATTTTAAAGTATTTATATTTTTATCTATAACAACTACATCATAACCGTCATCGACAAGCCTCTTTGCAAGTTCAGCCCCAGAAGCACCAGCACCCATTATTATTATTTTCATATTTTATTCTTTAATGTGTGATATTTATAATTAGTTAGAGAATTATATAGATATATAATTCTAAGTCAATAGGTAGTTGAATTAGAATTAGATATTTATTAATAATTATATTGAAAAATCTTGTTAAAATATTACACAAAAATAGAGCAAAATATTTTTTTATAACGTCTATTGTCAATGCGTTTTTTATTTACTAAACTAGAATAATATTGGCTGAGTTTTAAAACTTTATTATTGGATATAATAGATTATTTAATGATTAATTTTATTTAATTATCTATAAAAAAATAGTTAAATTAGGATGTGTTTTATGAAAAAATTATATTTTATGTTATGTGTATTTATTGGATTATTTATAGTTTCTTGTGATAGTGAGAAAAAAGAGGTTTCTACTGATGGTGAACAAGTAGTATTAAAAGTGAACATGGATGCTAATGCTATATTGCTGCCAAGTGTTTTTAAAATGTTTGAGGAGCTTCATCCAAATATAAAAATAGAATTAGAACAAACAGGCGATATGCAGGCCCACTATACAAAAATGATGTCTCTTATAGCATCTGGAGAGGTACCTGATGTTTTTATATCACAATCAGCTGGATATGTGAATTATGTCGACCAAGGTATTATTAGAAATTTGTCTGATTTATTACAAACAGAAAGTTATGAAGGTGATTAAAAGTGGGTAGATACGTTTATTCCTGCTCTACTAGATAATGGTAGGTGTATATTGCAAAATAGTATATTAGATTTAGACAATTATGACTATGGTGTTCCCAATATGATGACTAGTCTAGCTGTAATATATAATAAAAAAATATTTGAAGAGCTTGGGATAGAAGAGCCTAAGACATGGCAAGAATTTCATGACAATAATATGAAGTTGAAAGAGGCAGGTTATCTCCCTTTACTTATGGGCAATAGTGACTGTATTGATTGGATGCCTCGTCTATTTTGGGATCAATATATGAGAGAAGTGCTTGATGAAGATCCACTTGCTTTTGAAAATGGCAAAATTGATTTTTTTGATGAGAGGGTTCAAAAGGGTTTAATAGAATACAAAAAGATGTATGATAATGGTTTTATTAATAATACAATATTTGTCAATTCAGGTTTACAAAGTCAAATAGCATTTATACAAGGGAAACTAGCACAATATTATGCAACATCAGAATCTTTAAAATATATAGTAGAAAACAAGCCCGAAGAATTTGAAATAGATAGTTTCCCTCTTCCAGGGATAGCAGGTTTACAGCCCGTAGTTTAGGCGGTGCTTCTGTTGTGTGGTATATTAGTGCTACAACAGAACATCTTGAAGAATCTTTGTTACTTATAAAATTTTTAACTTCGGCTACATTAAATTCTGTACATGAAAACTTTGAATACGTTATTTCGGCTCTAAATAAAAATTCAAAGTCTGAAGAAATGACAGCGATGTTAAGTGCTTTTACAGATAGTGCAAGAAATGGATTTTCTCCTGAAATATATGTGCCTGCTGCTATAAATTCTGAGATGTCTGAAGTGTTCAAATTTGATTTAATACCAAATTATTTAAGTGGTAAATATGACATAGATTATGTATCACAGACATTACAAGATTTATATCAAACAACATATTTAGATAAAAAAATGTAAATATAAAAATTATCAGTAATAAGGGTTATTATAGTAAATAGTATTAAAATAGGAAAAAAGAAAATAAAATCAGAATCTATAGTTGGTTTAATTCTCATTCTGCCAACTATATCAATTTTTTTGATTTTCTTTTATTACCCATTTTTTAATGGTATAAGAATAAGTTTTTTTGAATATACTGGAATAGGGGCGATAGATGAATTTGTTGGATTAGAAAATTATTTTCAAATATTGACAGATAAGCATTTCCTAAAATCGATAATAAATACGATTATATTAATAATTGTAAATATAATATTGGTATATCCCATAAGTTTTATACTTGCATATATTTTATATAGACGTGTCCCGTTATCGCACATATTTCAATTTTTATTGTTTATACCATATCTTCTTTCAATGGTAGTTGTAGGGACTTTATGGTCTATAATATTTGACCCAACAATAGGCCCTTTAAATACTTTATTGAACAGTATTGGGCTTGAAAGATTTGCTCTTTCATGGTTGGGGGATAAAAATACTGCTCTTTATGCTGTGTCTTTAGTTGGGGTTTGGAAAGTGATTCCATTTTACATGTTAATAATTTATTCTAATCTTTTAAAAATACCCAAAGAATTAATTGAAGCCTCTGAGGTGGATGGGGCAAGTTATTTGCAACAAATACTCTATATCATAATTCCCAATATATTATCTATATTCAATGCGATATTGATATTAATTATTACTGGGGCATTTCGTTTTTTTGATTTGATATGGATTATGACATTGGGCGGCCCTGGCGGTGCTTCTGAAGTTACAACTACCTATATATATAGGAAATCTTTTCAAAATAATGATTTTGGATATGCAACTGCTTTATCAATTTTTATACTTTTTTATTCAATTATGTCTGTAGCTCCATTTATATGGCTTTTTATACAGTCGCTAAAGTCGGAATCTTAGTTTCTTGTAAATATGTGGAATTTTCCAAAAGAATTCGCTTGGGATAATTATAGAATAGCTTGGATTGAATCTAAATTTTTTAATTATTTTATTAATTCTGTTGTGTATACCGTTGTATCGACAGTTGTTATTATATTTTTTTCTCTTATGGCAGGCTTTGCATTTTCTAAGTTGAAATTTTTCGGCAAGGAATTTTTATTATTATTTAATTATTTCAAATCTACTTGTTCCAACAGCTATGGTATTGCTACCGATTTTCTTTCTTATCAGGGATTTGGGTATAAGAAATACAATTGCCTCTATGGTGTTTCCATATTTCACAGGCTCTGTTCCTATCTACGTAATACTTGCTCGCAATTATTTTGATGGGATACCCGATTCTTTAATTGAGGCTGGAAAAATAGATGGGCATTCTCTATTTTCTATTTTTATAAGAATAATGATGCAATTGACAGGGCCTATAACCGAAACACTTAGTATTATAACAGCTATGGGGATATGGAATGATTATTTATGGGCATTAGTATCTATATCTGATAAAACTAAATATACCGTTTCTATTGGGCTTGCACTTCTTAATAGTTCGAGGTCTGTTTTTGGTAATACTGTTGTTTTTGCAGCGATTATTATTAATTGTTTGGTTGTAATATTTATATATTTAATTTTTCAAAAACAATTTATAAAATCAATTATTGATGGGGCAGTTAAAGAATAAAACTGCTAAATAATTTATAAAATTTATTTCTAAAGGAGTATGCTTATGAAAATAACTGATGTGGTTTGTCAATACGAAGAAAATTTTTTAGGTGTTGATGTATTTAAACCAATTTTTAATTTCAAGATAGAACCTTCTGAAAAAGCCTTAAAGCAAAAATCATACCGAATAGTTATATCAAGTTCTAATGAAAAATTAGATTCTGCAGATTATGATATTTGGGATAGTTATGATGTGACAAGCTCTAATACGACATCTATTGAATATAATGGAAAAAAGCTTTTGTCATGTACAGAATACTATTTTAAAATATATAGCATATTAAACAATGGTACAAAATTGGAAAGTGAAACAAATTATTTTGAAACTACATTCTTGAAACGTTCTGAAATGTCAGATCCGCTTTGGATTCAAAATAAATCATTAGATGCGGCTGTTCCTATGAGCGTTGGTAGCTATGTAGAGGTGGCATCATGTCCACACTTGAGAAAGGTATTTTCAATTGATAAATCTATTAAAAGAGCTAGATTATATATAACATCATTGGGTATTTATAAAGCATCAATAAATGGAAATGCTATAACAGATAATGTACTCAGACCGGGTTGGATTGAATATGATAAAATTTTAGATTATCAAACCTATAACATAATGGATAAATTGACAAATGGTAAGAATGCTATTGGGGTTATAGTGGCTGATGGATGGTATAGTGGTTGCATAGGTCTTTTTGGTAGAGGATATTATGGTAATACTTGCTCCTTATATTGTAAAATATTAATTGAATATAATGATGGAGAAAAAATATTTGTTGATTCCGATGATACATGGAAAACATCTAGAGGAGCATTTGAATATTCTGATATAATGATTGGTGAATATTATGATGCGACAAAAGAAATTGTGGGATGGGATACAAAGGATTTTGATGATAATGGCTGGAAAATGCTAGAAAAATGTCTGATGATTATTGCTCTAATTTTAAAGGAGATTTGAAATCGCAGGTTAGCCCTCCAATGAAAATATTTGAAATATTAAAGCCTCTCTCTATAAATAAGATTGCTAATGGTAAATTAATTGTAGATTTTGGACAAAATATGGCGGGTTGGGTAAAGATTAAAATAAAAGCTAAACTTGGGACTATTGTTAGTATAAGGCATGGAGAAGTGTTAACAGATGAAGGCTTTTTA
>CAMRBQ010000085.1 GCA_947040495.1 uncultured Spirochaetia bacterium | reverse complement strand
GTCTAAATTTAAAATCGCTATAATCACTACTTTTTATATTTTTATTTTCTATAATAGCAGCAATTGGAGAGCCTGTTGTTTTTTTATTTAATATACCAGACAATATTGATACTTGATCATTTTCTTCACGAGTTGTCGATATATTATGGTCTTTTGGTTTACGCCGATCCATTTCGCTATCTATAAAATCATAATCGAGTTTTATACCACTTGGCATCCCATCTATAACTATACCAATAGCATCGCCATGAGATTCCCCAAAAAGAGAAAGCTTAATATTTCCATTATAAACACTACCCATCTATTTTACCTCCTAAAGATAAAAATTGATTAAAAAAATTCTTAGATGATTTCGATACAACCTTATAATTATCTAATACTATATCATTTTTTGAAATTATAGAAGCCATGGCAGCAGTCATCGCAAGCCTATGATCACCATATGAATTTGTCCTACCACCGAGAAGAGAACCTTGCCCTTCTATCACTATTTCATCATCGCTAGTTTCTATTTTTGCACCAATATCTCTAAGCATATTTGCCAAATCATTTATCCTATCACTTTCTTTATACTTTAATCTTTTCGCATTATACAACCTCGTCTTCCCACTAGCATATATTCCTAGCAAAGACAGTATCGGTGCCAAATCAGGTATATTAGATATATCAATATCTATACCAGTAAGCCTATTGTTGTTATAGACAGTAATACTATTGTCTATATTATTGTCTATAACAATTGCTCCCATATTTTCAACTATATCTATGATAGACTTATCACCTTGAAGTGAGTTTTTATTTAGCCCCAACAATTCAATGCGACCTCCCATAGCAGCAGCACATACAAAGAAAGCAGCATGCGACCAATCTCTATCAAAGGTAATATTTGTTGCTCTATAGAATTGTCCGCCCTTTATAAATATTGTTTTTTCATCTTTATAAAGGACATCTATAGAAAACTTTTTTAACGTATCTATTGTCATATCTATATATGGTTTTGATTCGAGTTTATTTGTTATATGTATTGTAGAATCATTTTTCAAATTTGATAATGCAAATATCATAGCACTTATAAACTGGCTGCTAATAGAACCATCTATAAAATATTGCCCACTTTTAAGAGTACCTATTGTTTTTATATACTGCTCTGTTTGAATTAATTCAAGATTATTTTTTTTCCATATGTCATTATAAATATGCATAGGGCGTTTAAGTAGCCTTCCACGACCTAAAAATGTTGTATCAAGTGATAGACTTGCCACAATTGGAATGAGAAATCTTAATGTTGTACCCGATTCGCCTGCATCTATTATACTATTATTTTTATAATTTTTTGTAGGTGTTATTTCAAGTATATTATCTCTGATATTAGAATTACAAATACCAAGATTCACAAGTGCATTTTCTGTTATAGTTATATCATCGCCTATATCATTTTGCCATGGGCTAAGACTGCTTATTCCGTCAGCAAATGATGATGCTATAAGAGCCCTATGCACATCAGACTTGCTAACCTGAATATCTATACTGCCATTTAATTTACTAGGTTTTATATTTATTGTTTCCATTTTTTATCTACTGCATACGCTTAAGTAGCCTGTTATAAAATTTATCTATCATTTTAGTTTATTTATTTCTTTTTTAGACAATCCTGTTATCTCAATTATTTGTTCTAAGGTGTAATTCTTTTTAAGCATACTTTTTGCTATCTCTATATTTCTTTTTTCAATCCCAATCTCTTCGCCTTCCTCTAATCCCTCTTCCAATCCTTCATTCCTGCAGTCCTCTTTCTCTTTATCAATTCTGGGTTTAACATCTATATATGTTTTATACTTCAAACTTTCATAAATCATTTCCATAAATTGGTTTTCACTAAAGCCATAATAAGTTTTATCGGCTAAAATTATATGATCTAATATTTCTAACCCGAAAGGCAAGCAGGCATGATAAAGCCTATCTGTAAAATCAAAATCTTCAATGCATAAATCAATAGCATCGTAAGCAGCTGGATGATTATGAGCAAGTATAATTCTTCGAGACTTATGATTTATAGCGGTTGCAAACATATCTAGTGGGTCAAGGGTAGCCCTATTTTCAGCACCGATTGCCGCTATGTAAACACAAACAACATACTCTTCTTGATCAATGCCCATAACCCAAAAATGCTCTTGGTCTTTAAGTTCATACTTTTCATATTCTAGAAGGTCTCTAAATATGTAGTAAGCTTGTTCTGTATTTTTACATTTTACTGCATCTGCAATTTTTGTAGTAGGTATTAAAATTTTCATTTTTTTAGTTTCAGGTTTTTCGTTTCCCATAACATATTCCTTTACATTTACAACAGGCTTAACAAATACTATTATATTATATTTATGAAAAATTAGACAGGGCTTTCTGTCGTTTAAGTTGGACATCATAAAACTATAATAACATTTATATGTTAGATAAACTTTAGAACACCCCCACTTAAGCCTACGCAGTGGCTTTATAACGAGCAACTTAACACCGCCACCGTGGGTAGTACTATTAATTTTTTGACCTTTTGACAAGCGGCTCTATTATCGACAACTTTGTAGATGCTCCAATACCTATCATAAGACCAAAGCCTTGTATAATGCTAAATACAGATATTGAAAAATTTAATGATGCAAGCCCAACTGTTCCAAGGGCTTTCGCTATAAAAAATGTATCGGCAAGAATATAGCAGGACATTCCAAGCATTCCTAAAACATTAAATCCCACATATTTTGTAAAATCAGATTTGAGTTTTTCCATTTAATATTTAGTATCTATAAAACATTAATTATTATTAAAAATAGTAATAAAAAAATATTATTTTGGATTACTAGAATCAATTGATGAATTTTTTTTTCTATATTCACGAGGCGATTGTTTATATGATTTTTTAAAGAACCTTGAAAAATATAGATTATCTGTAAAGCCTGCTTGTTTTGCTATGTCTTTAATAGAACTACTTGAAACCCTAAGTAGCTTCGCAGCAAATTCCAATTGTTTCAGATTTATCCATCGCATTAGAGGCATACCCATATGCTCTTTAAATTGTGTTGTAAGTTTATGAGCTGATATATTCATAGCCTTAGATATAATATCAACAGTAAGTGGTTTTGTATAATTTACAGATAGCCATTGTGCAATTTCTATCATTTTTTCATCAGTTTGTTTAGGTGCTATAGAGCTATTTTCCAATACATCAATTTTTGCACATCTTAATAAAATACCCTCAAGAATATTCATAGATATTTCTTCATCTAATTCATTCTTATTAAGCGAATATGATAAATGTATTATATCTTCAAAAAGAGATTGTATTTTACGAAAAGCATGCCCCGACACAATGCTTGTTTTAAAAACACCATTTATATTTTGCCTGAATTTCAAAAGCCTTTCCCAATGTTTTGGGGGATGAAAGAAAACCCACTGATGTTTCCATAAAGGTGAATTTTCATAACGACCATAAAAATGAGACGCCGATTCTGGGATAAGAAGAATGTCCCCTTGTTGTAATAAAAACCTCCGTTCATCTTTCCACACCTGCCCCGTTCCTTCAATAGTTAGATTTATTATCCAACCATCCATCCCATGGGGTCTATCAATCCACCAGTCATAATTTTTTTCAGCTATTATTGGTGTCTCACCCGCAAGAATATATTCCTTAAAAGGGTATTCTGGAAATAAAGGTGCTTCATTTTTTGTGATTTGCATTAAATTTTAAATATCCTTTTATTTATTATACCATATTATTTATGTTTTACACAATCAATTAATACAAAAACTATCAATATAGCATCTGTATATACATTGTCTAAAAATAAATCTTCGCTAATTAGCATATCAATAATTTCCACAAAACCTTGGATTATTTAATGTACATATCCTACACCAATAGAAGATTCATCAATGAAACTAATGCAGTTTCTAATATAACTTATTTTTTAAATTTTAATTTTTTTTATTCCTTAAAATTTTTTCACTATTTATTTGTAAAAAACCGAATTCCATTTCATTTCATTTTTAAGATTATGAATAGTGGTATTTTCATCAATAAATAGAGATTCAATATTCATAGCTTCCGCCCAATCACCAATTTGTTCTGCTGTTAAATCATAAGTAAATGCTGTATGATGAGCACCACCTGCTAAAATCCAAGCCTCAGCACCAGTATAAAGGTCTGGTCTTGGTGTCCAAAATGCAGTAGCAACAGGGAGTTTCGGCATTTCTTTTTCCACCTTTTTACAATCAACTGTATTAATTAGAAGTCTAAATCTATTTCCCAAATCTATTAGCGATGTTGCAACACCAATACCTTCTTTAGATGTAAATACAAGTCGAGCTGGGTCTTCTTTATTTCCCATAGAAAGTGGATTCACTTTAATTGAAATAGCTCCATCTGCTACTGTTGGACATACTTCAAGCATGTGCGCTTGCAAGATACCTTCTTTTCCTTTTGTCAAATTATATGTATAATCTTCCATAAAGGATGTGCCTTTGGCATCTTTTTTGCCTTCTGTCATAACTTTCATTAGACGAACCATTGCAGCCGTTTTCCAGTCGCCCTCACCTCCAAAGCCATAGCCTTTTTGCATAAGTCTTTGCATTGCAAGACCTGGAAGTTGTTTTAAAGCACCTAAATCTCCAAAATGAGTACAAATAGCATGATAATTTTTTTCTTTTAAGAATCTTTCAAAACCAATTTCAATTGCCGCTTGAACTGATACATGTTTTCTAAATTCTTTTTCATCTCTACCTTCTAAAAGTATGTTATATAAAGAATAATATTCATCAACTAAAATATTTATATCAGATGTTGACACAGAATTTACTACTTCTACTATTTCATTTATAGGATATGCATCAACTTCCCAACCAAATTTGATTTGTGCTTCAACTTTATCCCCTTCAGTTACAGCAACATTTCTCATATTATCAGCAATACGCATAACACGAATTTTACTGCTTTCAATAACACCAACCGATGTAATCATATAATCAGCTATACGTTTTTGCACATTTTTATCAGAGAAATGTCCAACAACAACTTTTCTTTCAATACCCATACGAGTTACTATATGACCATACTCACGATCACCATGGGCTGATTGATTTTCATTCATAAAATCCATATCAATAGTATCATAAGGAATCTCTTCATTAAACTGCGTATGTAAATGAAGTAAAGGTTTACGATATTCTTTAAGCCCTAAAATCCAAGCCTTCGCAGGTGAAAAGGTATGCATCCAAGTAATAATGCCCGCACAATTTTCATCTAAATTTGCCTCATTAAAAGTTTTTCTAATAAGTTCATTTGTAATTAGAGTGGGTTTTAATATAACTTCAAAAGGTAAATTACCCGATTTATTTAACTCATTCACGATAATTCTTGAGTGCTCAGAAACATTTTTTAAGCATGTCGCACCATATAAATCTTGTGACCCCGTACAAAACCAAAATTTGTAATTCTTTTCCATATTATTTCCCTTTTATTTTTTTAATTTACACTGCTCCATATCATTTGTCAAGCATCATACAGGATTTAGAATATAAACATATATTTATAATTCTAAGTTTTCAAATATAACATTTGCTTATAATTTAAAAATAGAATCAACATAATCAAAATTAATCGCAAGTGACATAATAATTATCTTAATAATATTTTTATTTTTTATCTATAAATTAATTATTATTTATCATGTAACGAATTGATAAATAATTAAAATTGAAACCTATCCTTTTATACCCCCAGCCATCATTGCTTCCGTAAATGATTTCCTAAATATAATAAATAATATCAATATAGGCATAATAGCAAAAGCAGCACCAGCTATTAAAAGCTTAAAGTTATCTCCGTAAGGACCAACCAAAGACGCCAAGCCTATAGGAAGAGTAAACTTTGATGACGTATGTAACACTATAAGAGGCCATAAAAAATTATTCCAAGCTCCAATGGCAGTGAATATACCCATTGCAACGACAGCTGGTTTCATTATTGGTAAAAATATCATAATAAATATGGAATATTCATTACAGCCGTCTATTCTCGCAGCATCTAAATAATCTCTAGGAATACCCGATAAATATTGCCTGAAAAATATTATTAAAAATGGAGATACAATTGAAGGTAAAATTATACCCATATATGTATCAAGTAAACCTATCGTTAGTATTGTTTGATACAAAGGAATCATTATTATTTCAAATGGAATCATCATCTGAATAAGAACTAACATAAATAAAATATTTTTAAACTTAAAATCATACATTGAAAATCCATAAGCAACACTAGCACTCAACAAAAGTGTAATTGTTACCTGTATAACAGTTATTATCATACTATTAATATACCATGTAAAATACTGATGCTCCCCTGTAAATATATGCACGTAATTTGATAATGTTAGATTTTCATTTAAAAAACTCATATTAAATCCACCTCGAAATAAATCTTCCGTGTTTTTAAATGAAGCAATCACTACAGATATAAATGGTACCATGCACATAAATCCAATGATTGCAAAAAATAGAAATAAAAATATATTTTGTGGTTTTATTTGTTTCATAACAATTATTTTATTCTCCATTTTTTAAATTGACCGCTAAAATAAAGTTGAATAAAATTTATAATAAAAGTAAATATGAGCAAGAATATACCAACAGCACATGCTAAACCCATTCTATTTTGCTGTATTCCCATTTGATATAAATAACCAACTATAGTTAACCCAATATTATTTGGAGAATTAGCACCCCAAAACATATAACTCTCTGTAAACATAGCCAATCCACCAAATACACTTATTGTTAAAACATATGTTGTAATTGGACGCAAGAGTGGCAATGTAATAAAAAAGAATTTTTGTATAGCATTTGCACCATCTATACTTGAAGCTTCATATAATTCTTCTGGTATATTTTGAAGCCCCGCTAAAAAATAAAGTATATTTACACCAGCCCATCTCCAAGTAGCTAATGAAAGTAAAGCAATATATGCAGTTAATGGATGGTTTAACCAAGAAATACTCTCATGCCCAAAATAACCCAATATTATATTCATTTGTGAATATGGTAGGCTACCAAATAACATTCTAAATATGATACCCGCAACAACAACAGAAGATAAAGCAGGTAAAAATAATATTGATTGAAATAACCCTCTAAATATCATGAGCTTACTATTTAGCAAAACAGCCAATATAAGTGGAATAGGTATAAGTATTACTAATGTTGCAAGCATATAAAAAAAACTATTTCTTATAGCGGTAAAAAAAGTAGGGTTTATTAATCTTTTATAATTATCAAATCCCACAAAAGTTGATTCCCCAGGAAGAATTTCTTGAAAGCTCATAATCACAGCAGAAATCAAAGGGTATATAAAAAACAAGCATAATATAAATATAAAAGGGGATACAAATATATATGGAGCTATTTTTCTATTATTTAAAAATTTAGGTATAGATTTTATCATTTTTCACTTTCCAATTACCATAAATATAAAAATATGGGTATTAAAAATATAATATATTCTTAGCACCCATATATAAATATAATTAGTTAAGCTCTATTTCTAGTTGACTTTGTACTTTTTCTAAGACAGTTTTTGGATCTTTCATTTCTACAAATATCTGAAATAAAACCTCAGTCTGCAGTTTTATTATAACATCAGGGAATTTTTCAAGTGAATATCCACTAGGAAAATCAGAACCAATTTTTACAAGAACATCAGAAAATGGGTTATTTATAAAATAATCAGTAAACTTATTTTTTTCTTGAACCACATCAGAAGTCCAAACACTTGTTCTTATTGGATCAAATCCTAATTGTCTCCATATCTCAATATTTCCTTCCTCTGATAATTTTGCATAAGCAAGAAAATCTTTTGCCAACTCTGGGTCTGTAGCATACTTAGTAACAGATGTTCCCGTACCACCTAAGCCTGCACTTTTAGCTGAATTTTCATCCCAAATTGGCATTGGTTTTATAACTATTTTCTTTTTCAAATCTGGCATATAGTCTGTAAATCTACCCATATACCATAAAGGCATCATAAGAGAGGCCGCACCCCCTCCTCCCATAAACCCATAAAAATCTTCAGCATGCACATTTCCACCCGGTGTAACTACTGCAGTTCCTTCATTAAGCATATCTTGTATAAATGTTGTTGCCTCAAGCATTTCTTTTGAATCGACATTTATCATTGCCGTATTCGGGTCTACAACATCTGTTCCTCTTTGCACTAACATAGGTTCAATTGTAAATACATCTCTACTTTCAACGGCAAACAAAGGAATTCCAGTTTTTTCTAAAATTATTTTTCCAGCTTCAGCATAATCTTCCCATGTAATTATTTTGTCTAAATCAATTCCCGCTTTATCTGTGACTTCTTTATTATAAAACATAACTGTAGCACCAACATGGAAATCTATACCATAATACTGTCCATCTTTAGAATATATATCAAGCCTTGATTTCACAACATTATCTAATTCAGGCTCAATAATATCATTTAATGGTAAAAGATTTGGCTTACCACGTAGAAAATTAGCATACCTTTTTATTTCTATATCTACTAAATCGGGAACCCCTTTTCCAGATGTTAAAGCTATGCCAAGTTTACTATGCATCTCTTCAAATGGTAAAACAGAACTTTCTAATTTAATTTTTCTATCAGGATACTTGTTATTCCATTTCTCAGCCATCACTTCATAAAGTGGTGGGTGAAATTCATTAAATGTCCAAAACTTAATAGTTGTACTTCCATCTTTATTCTTTCCATCATCAGAGCCTTTCTGACAGCTTAATAATAAAAACGATACCAAAAGTACCACAAACATTATCAATTTTTTATTTTTAAACATATTTTCTCCTTTTATAATCAATTAAATGCAGCACAATACTGTCACGTGCTTTCATAATAACAATATATTTTTATTTCTTTCTTATCCACACTATCATTTCATTTTCACCCCTATTGGCCCAAACAAAATAGGGAACACTAAATATACTTGCTTTTATAAGTTTTTCATTTACTGGATTATATAATATTTTCATGTCAGAGGAAGATTTAAAGCATTCTGACATTAATACAACAACTTCTAAAGAAGATATATCCATAGATGTTTCTTTCCAAACA
>CAMRBQ010000084.1 GCA_947040495.1 uncultured Spirochaetia bacterium | reverse complement strand
CTGTAATGGCAACATCCACTGTATTTTCTACTAGCACCATATATAATCTCCTTTATATATTTAAACTACGTACAAATTTTAAGTATATATCTATAAAAGCAAAATTCAAGGTGCTAGACTTTCTAAAGTGAAAGAAATTGTATAAAAATTTAAATTGAAAATAATCATTAATTTAATATACAAAAAATTGACTTATTTAATATAATATATTATCATTAAGTAAGTCTATCTAAATAAAAGGAATATCTATATGGATAATAGAAGAAATACTATTCAAAGGCAGATAATTTTTAATGCGGTACTTGATTTAGAGAATCATCCTTCTGCTGAGGACGTTTATAATCATATAAAACCAAATTATCCATCGATTAGTCTTGGTACTGTTTATAGAAATTTGAATCTATTATCAGAAAATGGAAAATTATTAAAAGTTGCCATAGCAAATTCGGCAGATAGATTCGACCATAATATAAACTCTCATTACCATATTCAATGTTCAAAATGTAAAAAATTATATGATATCGATATACCATATTTCGACCAAATCGATAATGAAGTATCAAGTAAAACCGAATTTGATATAACAAATCATCATATTATATTTGATGGAATTTGTCATCAATGCCAATAGTATTTGCTTAAATATAAATAAATATATGTAAAGGTATTTTAATCTATCCCGATATTTTAGATATTAGAAATGTCTTTAAGGAATAGATATGATACAATTTATATCGAGTAGTTCAAATACATCAATCGATAATTTTGATAGCAATATACAAAATAATAAAAGTGCTGATTATCAGGATAGCTTTTCTGATGTCTTAAATAAAACAGAAAAAACATTCAATCAAAATAAAACTGACAAAACAGAATTAAATAATAATTATGATAATGATGATGTTAGCAAACAAGCAGATAGCCCTGATAAAATAAATAATAATGATTTAGACAACAATGATGAAAAACAAATAAAAAAAACAGAAGAAAATAATGAAGTAAAATCTAACATAGAAGATAAAAAATATACTGAAGACAAAAAAACAGTTGTCAAAGATATAGATGAAAATGATATAAAAGATACAGACAAAAAAAAGAAAAAAGAAAAAAAAATAGATATATATAATAACATTATCGATTTGGTAAAATTAGAAACTGGCAAAGAAATAGAAAATATAGATATAAAATCTCTAATCGAAAAAATAGATGAAATTATAGAACATATTAAATTATCTAAAAAAGATAAAAATAGTGATGTTGAAATAAATGACATACTATCATTAATGCAAGAAATAAAAATATCAATTGAAAATATTTCAAACAAGGCTAAGTCAAATAATAAAGCAGATATTAAAAATGACATCGATTTAATAAAAGAAAAACTTAATAATTTATTAGAGAATTCTAAAACAGTAGATTCAAAAGTTTTAGAAAATACAAAAGCAGCACTTAATGAATTAGACCAACTAATAAAAAATGAAAGTAATATTCAAACACCTATATTAGAAAACAGCAATATTAACAATAATGATTCCACAAAAACTAGTATAGAAAAAGTAAAGCCTGAAGGTGATAAAAGCGAAACTAATTTTTCAAAGTCAACAGAATCAATATCTAATGAAAAGGGAACAGAGTTTATAGTTGTAAAATCAAAAGACGGCGTAACTGACATCATGGATAAGCCTTTGGATAACAAACTTAATATGGCAAAAACATCTAATCCTAGTCCAAACTCTAGCATAGATATTATGAATAAATTTCAGGATATGTTATCAAAGGTTGTTGAGAGAGCAAAACTCACATTAAGCGAAGGCAAGACAGATATGATTCTTTCATTAAAGCCAGAGCATCTTGGTAATGTAAGAATGAAAATGACCATGGAAGGCGATAACTTTTATGGTAAAGTATTTGTTGATAATGCTGAAGTTAAAGATATATTCACAAAAAATATTGATACAATTATAAGTTCATTAAAAGAATTAAATATAAATATCGAAGGTTTTGATATTGCATTTAATCAAAATAGAGATAGCGGACAAAATTTTGATGATGACGATTCTAATACATTTGGTATTGATGGTAGAACATCTGATGATGCGAGCAATGCTAATATTGAGCAGACAGTAACAATAGCAACACATCTATTTCCAGAAAGAAAGCTAAACATAGTAATATAAAATTTAATAGGAGAAAATATGATTACAGCAGAATCATTAAAAATGAACCCACAACAAGTGAAAGCCCTTACAACAGAAATAGAGGCTTATAATGTTCAAAATAATTACAAACGTAATCCTATAAAAGATAATCTTGGTAAAGATGAATTCTTGAAATTACTCACAACACAAATGAGCCATCAGGACCCACTTGCACCTATGGATAACAAGGATATGATAGCACAACTTGCACAGTTTTCATCTGTAGAGCAAATGCTTGAAACAAATAAAACTTTGGCAAAAATTAGCGATATGTCTACAGAGCAAGCCTCTTATGGAATGCTTGGGCATACAATAGACTTCATGGATGAAAGTGGCAATATGCTGAAAGGCTATGTAAATTCACTTATGCAAAATGAAACAGGCATATCTCTATCCGTACATACAGAGCATGGAAGTATATCAGTAAATCCAAACGATGTACTCATGATACATGCAGAACAACAGATAGTACCAAAACCTGCAACTTCAACTGAAGCAAAAGAAGAAACAGATAATTAGAAAATAATATCATAAACTATAATAAAAAGTATGCTAGGATAATATATATTCCTAACATACTTTTTTTATATCAAAAATACTGTTGACGGATTTTATTTTTAATAGTAACATAGCAACATGCATTTTAGAAAAAGACTTACAGTAAAACAAGGTATAGACCTAACATCTATGATAGATATAGTATTTAATCTACTTATATTTTTTATGGTCAGTACAACATTAACCAATACCCCAATTATAAAAGTTAATCTTCCAAAATCTTCATCCTCATCTCAAAGTGAAAAAACAGAAAGTATTTTCATCACACTTGCAAATGATGGTAAAATTTTTCTCAACAAAGAAGAGGTTGTTCTTGATGAGCTCAAAAGCAAATTAAAAGAATTATCAATAGAACCAAATGCCACAGACAATATTATTATCATAAGGGCTGATGAAGATGTCCCAACCAAAAGCCTTATTGAAAGCATGGACATAGCAAAATCATTTGGATTTAATAAGCTAAGTATAGCCACATTGCAAAATAAATAAACACTATAAACTATATAATTCTAGAGGAAATAAAATGAAAATATCTATATTCTTCTTTTCAATATTAATTATTACAATGTTTCAAAATGTTAAAATATTCCCACAAAATAATAATGCATATAATTTTGATTCTGACTCTGCCTATAAATATTTAAAATCTCAAACAGACATGGGTGTACGTAATTATGGTAGCGAGGGTCATACAAAAGTACAAGAATTTATAAAGTCTGAAATAAAAAAAATGGACTATGATGTAAATACCCATAAATTTAAAGCACCATATATACCTAGAAGAAATGGTGAAAATATATATGCATTCCTAAAAGGTAGAAGTGATAAGTATATAGTCATAACAAGCCATTATGATACAAGAAGTGTCGCTGAAAAAGACCCGTCATTTATAAAACGTAAAGAACCTATTATTGGGGCAAATGATGGTGGTAGTAGTACTGCTGTTTTGCTCGAACTAATGAGGACACTCAAACAAAAGGAAGGCAAACTACCCTACTCTGTCGCATTTGTATTTTTCGATCTTGAAGATGATGGCGGTATATATAATAAAGATACATATGATTATAGCGACCCTCTAAGAACTGATTGGATACAGGGAAGTATTAAATTTGTAGAGGATGATATAATTCCAAAAAATAAAATATATTTTGGAATATTACTAGACCTTGTCGGTGCTAAAGATGCTATATTCAAATATGAATCATACTCATATCAAAAATTTAATGGCTTATATAATTATATTTGGCAAGCCGCAAAATCTCTTGGGTATAACAAATATTTTGAAGCATCACATTGGGGAGCAATTGTGGATGACCATTATCCATTTGTATATAGAGATATACCATTCATTGATATAATCGGTATGGGCTATAAATATCATCATACTCATGAGGACACTATTGATAAAATAGATAAAAAAACACTAGAAGTTGTTGGCAATCTAGTCGAGCATATCGTAGAAAACCCGCCTAATATTAAAAATATTATAAAGTAGTACCTAACAAAAACATCCCGCAATAATATTAAGTTGATAATTTTTAATTAAATTATATAATTTCCTTCTATAACAAGGGAGGATTTATGAAATTAGCAGTTGTTGGAACAAGTACTATTACTGAAGTATTACTTAAATCTGTACAAACATTCAAGAGATTTTCGCCATATGGTATTTTATCTCGCTCAAAAGAAAAAGCAGAACATTTTCAAAAGCAATTTGATATTTTATATTATTTTTCTACGATTGAAGAATTAGCCTGCTCAGATGTCGATGCTGTATATATAGCATCCCCTAATTCGCTACATTATAAGCAAGCACAAATATTACTATCTGCCAAAAAACATGTGCTATTAGAAAAACCTTTCACATCCACTGTTTTAGAAGCAAAGCAATTAATGAATACAGCAAATGATAATCGCTTAACTTTAATGGAGGCTATGAAAACTACATTCCTACCGAATTTTATAGAATTAGAAAAATATGTTAGTAAATTTAAAAAAATAAACAGTGTAGAAATTTCTTTTTGCAAACTCTCTTCACGCTATAATGATTTCTTAGAAGGCAAAATGTCAAATATGTTTTCTTCGGAAATGGGCGGAGGTTCTTTAGTCGATGTTGGTGTATATGCAGTTTGGGCTGCTATTAGTTTATTTGGGACTCCAAAAAGTTGGACTCATAAAGCCCAAGTATTAAGCAGTGGGGTCGACAGTAAAGGCGAATTAGTCTTAGAATATGATAATTTTTCTGTACCGATTTTTCATTCAAAAATGGATGACAGAGGTTGCTATATCCGCATTAATGGGGATGAAAATATTTTTGTGGAAGAATTTATTGATATTAAAGGATTTTTTGTTGATGATAAATATACTAGTGTAGAACAAGAATATGAACCTATGTATTATGAACTTAGCGAATTTTATAATTTGATAAGTTTTAATAAGTTGGAAACATCTATCAATTCTTGGAAAAAAACATTACTAGTTATGAACATTTTAGAAGATTCTAGAAAGCAAGCAAATATTATATATACTACTGCGTAGGCTTAAGTTGCACGTTATAAATCTATCTAAAATTAAATATAATATCTATTATAAATATATATGAGTGTTAGATAAACTCTACAATGTGCAACTTAAACGACATGCATGTCCGCAGTACTTTATTTACAGATATGACCATTACCTACTACAACATATTTTATAGAAGTAAGTCATCAAGCCCCATATGTCCTCGAGAATGTATCTTTTGATTGCTTATTCCTATAATAAACATTTACATTATTAAGTGGGAAAAATGACAATAATAAAAATTAGTGCCCATAAAAATGTTAAGATTTCACAGCACCCTGTGTCAATCCTTCCACAATATGTTTTTGTAAAAGTATAAATAAAATTGTAATAGGAATAGCTACTAAAAGTGAAGCCGAAGCAAATTGCGTGAAATTATCATTTGCAAATCCACTAATCCATTCGAAGATACCTACAGCCAATGTTTTTTTAGAAGAAGTTCTTAATAAAATACTTGGGGAAATATAATCAAACCATGGTGCTATAAAATTAGTGGTGGCAAGTAACACTACAATAGGACGAGCTAATGGAAAAATAATTTTTAAAAATATTGTAAAATGTCCAGCACCATCTATTTTAGCAGCTTCGTCTAGCTCTTTGGGGATTCTATCTAAGTAGCCTTTTACAAGCCAAGTATTATAAGGTAGTTGTCCAGCAAGATATACTAATAGCAGTCCCAAATATGTATCTAATAGAGATAGTTTTGTCATAATTATATATATAGCTGTCATTGCTATAAAAGAAGGAAACATTTGGAGTAAAAGTATAGATGTCATAATATTTTTTTTAAATGCAAAACGATAGCGAGAAAATGCATATGCTGCTAATGTTGTAATACTTACAGATACAACCATGTTTATCAGAGCTATTTTTAATGTGTTTAAATACCATAAAGGAAAATTCGTCTCTGTAAAAATCGTATAAAAATGTTTCAAAGTAAATCCTTTAGGGATAAAACTCGAGCTATATAAGGAAGAACTAGGCTGTATTGATGATATTACAATCCAAAGAATAGGAAGTATCACTAGTAAAGAACATAAAATGAGAAAAGCATAGATTACTATTCGTTCTAAAACCTTCATAATATTTACTCTCCTTCCTTAAAAGATTTTGTTTTTGAAAGTTGTAAAAAAGATACTATTGCTAAGAAAACAAACAGAAGCAAAGAAATTACAGAGGATATATTATATTGATTTTGTTGTAATGTTAATTTGTAAAGCCATGTAATTAAAATATCTGTATGTCCTGCATATTGTAGAGAAGAATCAACAGGTCCTCCATTAGTTAGTAAAAAAATAGAATTGAAGTTATTAAAGTTCATTGCAAATGTTAATATAATTATAGGTGATGTTTGTAGTAATAATATTGGTAAAGTTATATTCCAAAATTTTCTAATAGCATTTGCCCCATCAACATCAGCAGCTTCACAAATATCTGCAGGTATATTAGTAAGAGCAGCTGAAACCATAACCATAAAATAAAGAACACCTAACCACATATTAATTAATACTATCGTTATTTTAGCTAAAATAGGATCAGACCAAAAATGAATTTTAAATCCTATAAGTTGTTCCAATAAAGTGTTTAAAGGTCCTACACCAGAAAATAAAAGACGGAACACTAAAAGACTTACAAAATCAGGAATAGCCCAAGGAAGAATAAAAATAGTACGCCAAACTTTTTTAAACAAAATATCTTTACGTTTAAGAATTAAAGATAAACAAAGCCCACCAAAATAGCATGTAAATGTAGAACTAATAGCCCAGACAATTGTCCATATACCAACCCTGAAAAAAGTAGAGCTCCATAATGGCATAGAAAAAAAATTAGTAAATGTTTTGAAACCAACCCAATCTACTAAATTTCTTGGTGGAATATGATCGGGTGCTGAATAATTAGTGAATGCTATTAATACAGTAATAATTAATGGCATTAATGTGAAAAGAAGAAACAATATACCAGCAGGAATAAGAATAAGTGCAACAAAATAATTTTCATAAATATTTTTAAAAAATTTCAGTGGTGGAAGAACCTGTAAATTATCTTTAATAATATGCTTTACACTACTTATATTATATATATATATTATAAGTATTATCACAAGAAGACCAAGCATTAGAACACCGTCTACTAATAAAAAAATAGAGTGATCACCTTGTGTAACGGAAAAACCATCCATTTTCTGAACGGTTTCGCCTAATGTAATTAATCCCCAAATTCCTTTTATAAAGGCTAAGTTAAAAAAAATCACTATTAATTCTACACAAAACAAAATAGCACCTTGAAGTTTGTGCCCTAGAATAAAATGACCGAAACCCAATCCAAAATATGATGCTATTTGTGCTATTTGTTGTTTTTTCATATTCAACCTACTATTCTAATGTTTTAATCTGAGAGCTAACTGTTTTTGCTAGGTTATTTAATCCTTCTACTACAGAAATTTTACCATCCCAAACATCTGAAATTGTAGCATGTGTAGGTGCCCACACTACCCCCATTTCCGAAATAAACGGCATAGGAACAGAACTTTCTAATTGAATTAAGAAAGGTGCTATATTTTCATTTTCTTTAATTAACGGATCTTCTAATAACTTTTTATGCGGTGGAATATGAGATGTATATTTAAAACGTTCAAGAAGCATTTCTGGTGAAGATAAAAATTTGGCAAACAACTGGGCTGTTTCAGCATCTTTTGAAAAAGAACTGACTTGATATGTGATTACACCCGCTAATGATACAGGACGATTACCTTCAAATGTAGGTAAAGGTGCAATACCAAAAGGTATTCCTGTTTGTTTGATATTTTTTATACTCCAAGGTCCTGTAATTATAGCAGCTGCTTTATCTTCACCAAAAAAACCATACATAACATCAGTAGTTGCATCCGTAGCATTATCTATACTAATAGGTTTTAATTTTAACATATTTTCTAATCCCTTTATAGAACCTTCATTATTAAGCCCTAAATCATTTGGATCTGTAGCATTTTTACCAAAGATATAACCCCCATTCATTGCCATAAAAGCATGGTAATAGTATAATTCTGCAATAGGCCATACAAGTGTGTATATATTTTGTTTTTTATCTGTTATTTTTTCACCTTGGATAATAAGATTTTCAAATGTTATTGGGTCACTATCAAAATAATTTTTATTATAAAATAAAGCATAAGTTTCCATATTTACAGGAAATCCATAAATTTTATCACCTTTAGATACAGCCGCCACAGCTACAGGGTGAAATTCAGAACGTATTTCATCTGCTGAAACTAAATTCTCCATAATTAATCCCGCATCTATCAATTGTCCGATTTGATCATGTGGGACCGCAAAAATATCAGGACCTACTCCAGCTGGTATATCCTGTAAAACACGTTGTGTTATATTACCTAATTGAAATGTTTCTATAGAAATAGTGATATCAGTATACTCTTTTTGAAATTCTTTGATAGCATATTCTAAAAACTCCCTCTCTTCTTCCCAGCCTGTTTCCCAAATAGTTAATGTAGTATCTTTTTCTGTACAAGAAATCAAACCTAAAAACAATAATAATATTCCTATTTTTATTCGCATAATAATTCCCTTTATGTTTTTTTATTTATTAGTAAATTAAATTCTAATTTTTGTTCTCCAAAACGAGGAGAAGTAATTTTTAAATATGCTTTTCCTTCTTTTTGCCCTTCAGTTTTCAACCATACCGCTCGACACCCTCCAATTAATGCAACAACATTATCTCCAATTATTTCTAATGGCCCCTCTGTTTTAAGTATAAATGCATCATTTGCCCATATCATTTTATTTTTATGTTCATCTTTTATAGAGAACTCAACACGTACTGGATAGGCTATACTAACTAGGACAAAAAATATTCGACCATAATCTAATAAGAA
>CAMRBQ010000083.1 GCA_947040495.1 uncultured Spirochaetia bacterium | reverse complement strand
CCCATGTTATATCGGCTATGTAAATTTATCAATAACAAAAAGTAATAATAGACTAAGATATTTCGCCTATATTATATATTTTTATCATAAATAAAGCCTATAATAACTCTTGTTTTTATAGACTTTGATATGCTATAATTATGCTTACTACTTGAATTTATCCCATATATATGGTACTGTGTCTAACCTAGTATTATATTTTTTTATGGGGAAAACGATGGATAAATCTATAGAAGAAGCTATGTTTCTTATCTCTCGCGGTTGTGATGAGATTATAAATGAAGAGGAACTGAAACAAAAATTAATAAAATCACAAAAAACAGGGAAGCCTTTGACTATAAAGGTAGGCTTTGACCCAACAGCACCAGATATACATTTAGGGCATAGTGTCATCATGCGAAAAATGAAACATTTTCAAGACTTGGGGCATAGGGTTATATTTTTGATAGGCGATTTTACAGGGCGTATAGGCGACCCCTCTGGTAAAAATAAGATGCGTAAGCAGCTAACAGAGGAAGAGGTGCTAATAAATGCAAAGACATATCAAGAGCAGGTTTTTAAAATATTAGATAAAGATAAAACTGTAGTTGAATTTAATAGTAGATGGTGTGAACAAATGAAGTTTTCAGATGTTCTTGGGCTTACATCTAGGTATACAGTTGCAAGAATGCTTGAAAGAGATGATTTTACCAAAAGGTATAAAACGGGTCAGCCAATATCTATAATGGAATTTTTATATCCACTTACACAGGCTTATGATTCGGTTGCATTAAAAACTGATTTTGAGCTTGGTGGTACAGACCAAAAGTTTAATTTACTTGTAGGGCGTGATTTGATGCGTGAATATAAACTTGAGCCTCAGGTTGTAATTACGATGCCTTTGCTTGAGGGTACAGATGGCATTGAAAAGATGAGTAAATCGCTTGGCAATTATGTTGGAATAAATGAAAGCCCTAAGGATATGTATGGTAAGCTCATGAGTATTCCAGATAAGCTTATCACGAGATATATGGAATTAACAACAGATATACCAATTGCTGATATACAAAATTATAAAAAACAAATGGAAGATGGCTCTAATCCACGAGATATAAAGTCTATTCTAGCTTGTGAGATTGTGTCTATGTATCATAGCGAAGATGATGCTCGTATGGCTTCTGAAGAATTTACTAGAATATTCAAGGATAGGGGCATCCCTGATGATATGCCTTTGCTCGATATAAAAAAAGGGATTACAATATTTGAATTATTAAAAATAGCTAATACAGGCGAAAGTTCATCTCAACTTAGGCGTCTTTTACAACAGGGTAGTGTATCTATAGATAATGAAAAAATTATAGATCAAAATGCTGTTGTAGAATCTGGTAGTATTTTAAAGATAGGTAAACGCATATTTTATAAACTTCAAATAAGTTAGCCCGGTATAAATATGCTGCGACAACCGAGGTTTTTGGTATTATTTTCTATATTGCTTTTATTTATAAATATAGCGTTATATGGACAGGATAATTCATCTGATTTACTTTCATTTACTCCTTTAAATGCTAGAAAAGAAGCATCCTCATTTGTGACATTAATAGGACTTGCCCCATTAGATCTACTTAGAGAATTCGCATATTTAAATAATATAGCATATTTGAATACAGATACAGAAGCACAATTACGTGAGAAAATCATAAAGTCATTTTTAGATATAAGCCCTGTAATAGAGCAAATAAATTCAAGTGAAAGTATACCAAGAAGAAGTATTTTTGGTCAAACTGGGGATGTGGTTTTATATCATGCCGATATAGTACAAAGATATGAGATAAAAGAAGCTGATGAAGAGGTTCTGTTTATATATGGGAATGTATCTTTAAAATTATATGATAATATGATTTCTTCTGATACTGTTGTGTATAGTACAAAAACTGATGAAGTATTTGGTTCTGGCAATGTTGTATTAAAATCGAGTAGTTCTATTATGGAAGGGAGCTGGTTTTTAATAAATAAAGAAAACAATGTTGGATTATTATATAATGGGCAAACACTATTTCAATCATTTATAGTAGAAGGTAATGTTCTCAAATTTAAAGAAGATGTATTTATAATTGAAGATGCAAAAATCTCTTTTTCAAAACTAAGCCCACCAGCACATAGTCTAACAACACAAAGAACATTGCTTTGGGACGAAAAAAAAATCATGGTCTATAATACTATATATAGTATTGGGGAACAACCTATAGTTTGGTTTCCATTTTTTATACAAAACTTTTTTGGAACGGGTATTATTACATCATTTGGACAATCTATTAGAGAAGGGATGTTTGTTCAAAATAAAAAAACATTTTCTACAGGGGATTTAGATAATACGATTAGATTTGACCTATATCAAAAACTTGGTTTACTAGTAGGCGATGAGTTAAGGTATGATTCTGATGGTAATACAATAACTTTTGATGCGATGACCGCTTTGGGTAGAAAGTATTATCTCTTGGAAGATATTTCTAGTGTATATTATAGTGGCTCTTATTATGGCAATTACTTTTTTCCCGATGCTTCAAGTGAGTATGCTTTTAGATATCGCTTTGATTATAACCAATCACTTGTTGTACATAAAAATGATTTTATGACTACAAAGGTCAGTGGTTCACTTATACTTGCAAGTGATTTGTATTTTAAATCTGATTTTTATAATGAAAGAGGTGGGATAGATATATTTGAATTACTTACATCGACTATCTCTGGCGTTGAAGATATAGGTGACCAAGATGCAGAATCATATATGAATAATGGGATTAATATTGAAAATAGTGGTAAAAATCATAGTATCTCTTTTAGATCTGATTGGAATTTAGAGGCAGTAAGAAATCTATCTGTACAAAATAATATAAACTTTGATTATGAAAAACCTGTAACTAAATCAATAGTTTTACCTGCAATTTCAGCATCATATAATGATATGATAGGTGGCCCTGATGATTATTATTTTCATGGTGCTAATATAAATTATGGAATAAGTACGAGATATGAACATACTATAAATTATGTGCCTACAGAAGGTATTTCTTTTGATGACAATCCAAATCTTAAAGATGAACTTGATAATGTACTTTCAGAAAGGCATGTTATTGGTGCATCTGGTAATATGTCTCGTTCATTTACAAATTCATTTTTAAGTTTTACTCCTTCTGTAGGTGTTAACTATAATCAACAGATAAGTGAAAATCCAACGGCTGAAGAAAAATTATTTGATAAACAGGCAACATATACATCTTTAGATAATAGAAATTCACTTTCATTTTTTATTCCAAGGGATGTCTTTCCTGAAGAAATGTATGAATATTTTGAACCAACATTTTCATTTAATAATAGCTACAATATAAGTTATAAATTTAAAGACGAATATGAAGATTTTGATACATATGGTGGGTTTGGAGAAAATAATATTACAAGCTCCTTATCTATAGGGGGTACAGGTTATGGATTGTTTTTTATTCCCAAATTAAATTTCTCGCTAAGAAATACAACATCAACGGGTTATGATTTAAGACCTACATATGATGCATTTGATAAAAGTTATAGTTTAGAAGATACAAAAGACCGTATATTAAATACATATACAAGATCAAGTTTTGAACTTAAATATAATAATTCATATATATCTTATAATATAGATTATGATATTTTGAAAACAAATATTACAGCAAATTCTATTAAAACATTCCTTTATTTACCAATACCATTAAAAGATGCTGTGGCGTTTATATTTTCACCAATAGATAAGAAAAATTATATAAATAAATATTTAACTTCATTTGATTTGTTTTTATCTTATAGCTATGAGCATCATTTTGAAACTTATCTATTTAATAAGATGTATTTTAAATTTGGTATAAATTTTTCAATAAATGAATTATGGAATTTTCAATTTGCTATAAATAGTGCAAACAACCGTGCTTATCGATATATAGAGTCGTATGCTGAAGAACAGGGAGTGGAGTATGTAAATTTCTTTGAGGATTTAGGAAATTCATTTAATTTTGCCGATCAAAAAAAATTATCCTCGGCTCTATTCAAGTTGGAATCTATAGAGGCTACATTATGGCATGACCTTGATGGTTGGGATATGTCTATATCATTTGCTGTAAAACCAGAATCTCTACCAAGTGATCTTACTTCGGGTTCTGTTAAGGGATATTATTGGAATAAAGAATTCTGGATAGAGTTTAGGTTAGTAGAGTTTTCAGGAATAGGTTTCCCGAAAATAGAACCAAACTTAAATCAAAGTGTTGATTCCTTGAGAGATGCAATAGAATAAGAGATTAAAAATTATTAGGTATAGATTTTATTATTTAGAATAAGAATATTATCAAAGTGTAAAATGCAATAAAAAAAAGCTATTTAAAGTATTAATATACCTTAAATAGCTTTTATAAAATTAGTTTATTATGTTAAAAATTAATCTCTACTTCTTGACATAAGTACAAGCCTTAGAAGATTTAATACTGCTGTAATAGCTGAGGCTATATATGTTAGAGCGGCAGCTCCCAAAACTTTTTTTGCACCTTCGATTTCTTCTGTATCTAGAAAACCACCTTTTGAAAGTATTTTTATAGCACGATTTGAAGCATCGAATTCAACAGGTAATGTTACAATTGTAAAAAAAACAAAAAATGAGAATAGGGCTATACCACCTAATATAAATATTTGAGATATAGAGCCTAGACTGCCAAGAATCATGCCGAGTATTATAAGTACATACCCGAGATTGCTACCCAAAGATGCTATAGGGAATACAGTATTACGTATAGCTATAGGTGCATAAGATTTTGAATATTGTATGGCATGGCCTACTTCATGTGCGGCTATACCAAGTGCTGCTATATCTGTGCCTCTATAGACATTGGTAGAGAGTCGAATTACTTTTTCATGTGGTGAATAATGATCAGTCAGAGTTCCACCTGTTTCCTCTACAGCTATGTCATTTATCTTATAAGCTTCAAGTATATACTTGGCTGTTTGTGCCCCTGTAATGTTTTTCTTGCTATTGACTTGTTGATATTTTTTGTATGTGCTTTTTACTTTCCATTGTGCGAAAAGGGATAAAAGCATCCCCGGTATAATTAGCCACCAGTAACTATAAAAATAATACATATCTTTTTTATCTCCCGATTTTTATTTTACAAAATTTAAAGCGATACTATAGAAGGACTGCTATGATCTATATTTGTATTTTCACTAGTATTTTTAATAGATAATATAAATTCGTCATCTTTACTATCGATACATACAACAGCACCTTCTTTCAGATTGTCCTTCAATATTTCATAGCTTATTCTATCTTCTATTTCTTTTTGTATAGCCCGTCTTAAACTTCTAGCACCATATTTTTTATCAAAGCCTTTTTCGATGAGTAAATATTTAGCGTCATCTGTTATATCCATTCCCATATTTTGCTCTCTCAAAGCAGCATATACTTCAGTAAGCATAATATCTAGTATATCTTTCATATACTCTTTGTTGAGAGTATGGAACACGACAACTTCATCTATCCTATTCAAAAACTCGGGATTAAATGATTTTTTTAATTCATCAATGGCAAAATCTTTCATATCACTACTAGATTTTTCATCAGTAGAAAAGCCCAGCGAACTTCCCTTTACTATATCTCTAGAGCCAAGATTACTTGTCATGATGATGACAGTATTTGAAAAATCTACTTTATGTCCAAGATTATCTGTAAGCTGCCCTTCTTCAAGGACTTGCAAAAGCATATTAAATACATCAGGATGTGCTTTTTCTATCTCATCAAAAAGTATTACAGAATATGGTCGCCTTCTAATACGCTCAGTCAAGTCGCCACCTTCATCAAATCCAACATATCCAGGAGGGGCACCAACAAGCCTACTTACATTATGCTTTTCCATAAAATCACTCATATCAACACGTATGAGTGCATCACTCTTACCAAACAAAAATTCAGCAAGTGATTTTGCAAGAGCAGTTTTTCCAACCCCTGTAGGACCTAAGAATATAAAACTACCCGTAGGTCTTTTATTTGTTTTTAAGCCTGCTCTGCTACGCCTTATCGACCTTGCTACAGCCTGTATCGCTTCGTTTTGACCAATTATAGATTTATGTAAATCTTCTTCCATTGTGAGTAGTCTTTCTGATTCTGCAAATATAAGTTTATTTAAGGGTATATGTGTCATGTCAGAAATAATACAGCGTATATCATTTTCATTGATAATTGTTTCTACTTTATCTCTATCTTTTTTCCATTTCTCTTCTTCTTTATAATAATTATCTTTAATTTTTTTTATTTTATCACGAATATTTGCAGCTTCTTCATAATTTTGCTCAGACACATATTGTTCTTTTTTTTCAGTAAGCTTAGCTATTTTTTCTTCCATATCTTTAAATGATTTAGGTTTTGTTGTGTTTAATAATCTTGCCTTGGCACCCGCCTCGTCGATAAGGTCTATTGCTTTATCTGGAAGGTATCTATCATTTATATATCTTTTTGAAAGTGTTGCGGCACTATTTATTGCATCATCAGAATACTTTACTTTATGATGTTCTTCATACTTTACTTTAATTCCATAAAGTATTTTGATAGTGTCATCTACATTGGGCTCTTCTACTATAATAGATTGGAAGCGGCGTGCCAATGCTGTGTCTTTTTCTATATATTTTTTATATTCATTTAAAGTTGTAGCACCGATGCATTGTAGCTCCCCACGTGATAATGCAGGCTTTAATATATTAGCAGCATCAAGTGCACCTTCAGCACCACCAGCACCAATAATAGTATGTACTTCATCTATAAAGATTATAATATTAGAAGATTTTTTTATCTCTGCCATAATATTTTTTAATCTTTCTTCAAATTCACCCCTATATTTTGTACCAGCAACTACAGATGAAAGGTCGAGAGTGAGTACTCTTTTGTTAAGTAAAATATCTGGAACATCGCCGGATATTACTTTTTCTGCTAATCCTTCAACAATTGCAGTCTTACCAACACCGGGCTCCCCAAGTAATATTGGATTATTTTTTTTCCTTCTAGATAGAATTTGTATAACTCGGGCAACCTCTTCATCACGGCCAATAACTTTATCGAGTTCATTTTCTTTGGCTAATTTTGTGAGGTCTCTAACAAATTGGTCTAGGTTAGGGGTCTTTTGTTTTTTAGTTTCTTCTGTCTGAATAGTTGTCTCAGCCATGCCTACACCGAGTATTTGCATTATTTCTTTACGTAAGATATCTATATCCATACCTAGATTTGATAAAACATTGAATGCAGTATTTTGACCTTCTCGTACAATACCAAGAAGTAGATGTTCTGTGCCGATATAATTATGCCCTAAAGAACGTGCTTCTTCTGCTGCTCTACTTATAAGTTTTTGTACGCGTGGTGAGGCTGGGATTGTCGCATGTATTTTTGCGCCAGCTACTTTGTTCATGATACTTTCTAAATCTAGTTTTATCCTTTCTGTGTCTATCTTTAGCCTGTGAAATATCCTTGAGGCTAGGCTCTCATTTTCATGTAGAAGACCAAGTAAAACATGCTCTGGAGTAACTATATCATGATTTAGTTTTTTGGCTTCTTCTTGTGCATATATCTCTAAAACTTTCTTTGCTTTCTCTGTAAGATGAAATTGATACATTTTATTATATCCTTAAAGTTTTTTTTATAAATAATTGTATATTTTTTTATAGCGTTTACAAGTATCGTAATATAATAAACAATCTTTACACAATAACTGTAAAATTATAATTATAATTATAAGACTATAAATATATACATAGTTTATCGATTTTCAAGTTTAAAACAAGTATTTTTTAGTATTAATAGGCGGTACTAAAAAATACTTGTATAAATTTATAGAATAAATATGGGTAAATAAGTAATGATTAGAGTAAAAAAATTGCAATTATTTATGATATTTTATCTCATTGGATTTTTTATGATGTTAGCTGGTTTGTTTTTATGTAGTATGTGCGAACGGCTATTATAGTGAAAATTATATTTTATGCTTTTTTTAAATATATTATTAATCCACTTGCAGTTATCAAAATTATACCTATTATACTAAATATATTAATGACTTCATGTAGTATCGATACACCTAATATAAATGATATTATAATTCCAGAGTAATTAAATATACTAATTGAATTTGGGTTGCCATTTTTATATGCTGTTGTAACAAAAAATTGTCCGAGTGCTGCTGATACGCTTATCGCTAAAAGCATTATTATTCCCATTGTATTTGGTATTATAAATGTATCATAAGATAATATTAGCGACAATATAGAAGAAAAAAGAGAAAAATAAAATATTATTAAATTGCCAGTTTCTCGACCTTTCATAAATGATATTATCGTATATGAAGCCCCTGCAAAAACTGCGGATAACAAACCTATAACTGAAGGTATAATAGAAGAATCCATTTTTGGTTTTATTACAAAAATAGAGCCCATGAGAGCTAGTATCAAGGCTAGTATATGCGTTTTTTGTAATGGAGTTTTCAAAAATATAAATGAAAGAATTATTATAAAAATAGGGGAACTACGTTGAAGTATATTCGCATCAGCTAAGTACATATGTTTTGTAGCATAAAAGAAACCAACCACGCCAAAAAATCCTGTCATAGAGCGTAGGGATAACCAAATGATATTTTCTTTTTTTGGTAAAAAACTTTCTTTGTTTTTAAGCATTATTAAAGATGATATTATTAAAGTTACAAAGTTTCTAAAAAAAACTTGCATCATTATTGATATATTATCACCCGATATTTTTACAAAAAACTGCATTAAACTAAAAAAGCAAGCGGATAGAATCATGTATAATATAGCTTTTTTTTCGGTTATTTCCAAAATATTGTCCTTATAGTGGCTTATGTTAGAATTAATAATATAGATAATTATTTTACATTAATACTTTTTTATATAGCAATAATATATTTAAATAATCTATAAATCGATATTAGAGCTATTGAAAAATAAAGATTCTGCAAAAATAGTTTGGAATTTGCTACTACCACCATATTCCATGTTTTTCGCTATAGATTTTATTTTGATAATATCATTATATGAGACTTCAGATAATGCACCCATCATTGTCCCTGTAAGTGCTGCATTTCCTATAGATTCTATTTTTCCTTCAAACTCTTTTGGAATGAGCTCGATGTTTAAAGCACTTTCTATTCTAATATAATTTCCAAAAGCACCAGCGATATATATTTTGTTTATATCTTTATAATTCACATTGGCAGATTCCATAAGCAAGCGTATGATCGAAAGTATAGCGGCTTTCGCTAATTGAAACTCTCGAATATCTTTTTGTG
>CAMRBQ010000082.1 GCA_947040495.1 uncultured Spirochaetia bacterium | reverse complement strand
AGTGGCTAGTTGTGGACGAATATTTTTTGTGCTAAAAAGCCTTGCCATTCCAGATATAGACAATAACACTTAACATGTTTTGCAAATACGATACTTTCTAATAACAATTTCTAGTTTTCTAAAATTTTAAATACGGGTATTTCATTCAAAGGGGCTTCTATTTCTATAAATATACCACCATCATATATTTTTTTAGAATGCATATGTTCCCATTTGTACCCACTAGGCAAATAAACCTTACGACTTCTAGCCTTGTATTCAACAACAGGGGCAACTAAATAATCACTTCCGAACATAAATTGATGCTCAACATTATACACATTTTCATCAGATGAATAATCATAGAATAAAGGAACCATCATAGGTCTTCCCTCTTTATGAGAATCCTCCGAACATTTTTTGATATAATCTTTTAAGCTAATTCTAAGATTAACTTGCTCTTTTAATATTTTATAAACCTCTTCTCCAAAACTCCATATTTCATTATCACTACCTGTTTCATTTCGTGGGTCGGATATAGGTTCAATATAACCATCGCCATGACTTGGATGCACCCTATTTCCATGAAGTCTACAAACAGGGCAAAATACTCCATATTGGAACCAACGAATAATAAGTTCTCTAAACTCAGGGTCATCAATTTTTCCACCATGAAAACCTCCTATATCAGTAGTCCACCATGTAATACCACTCATAGCCATATTAAGCCCAGCATTTATATTTTCTTTCAAAGATTTAAATGTTGAATCAATATCACCACTCCATACAAGAGCACCATACTTTTGAGAACCAGCCCAGGCACTACGACATAAATTTATAGGCTTTTCTACACCATCACGTTTCATACCCTCATAAAATGCCTGCTGTATAAATTTAGGGTACATAGCCCCATACTCGACCATACTACCAAGCCTACAGCGAACATTATCAAAATCAAGAGGTCTAAACTCAGGCTCACATGCGTCAAGCCAAAATATTTTTATCCCATATGATAAATAATTTTTCTTTATAATCTCCCACATATATTCTCGAGCATCTTTAGTTGTAGGGTCATAATAATATGAAGCTTTGGGGCCAACATAATCGACATCGCCAAAGTTTAATATTGCCCCATGATTTCTCTCAGTGGATAGAAGATAAGATTTCTCTAACATATCTCTTGTATGTTCACCACTTGTATTAACACTCGGCCAAATAGATACCATAAGTTCTGTACCCATTTGAGCAAGTTCATCCACCATAGCCTTTGGGTCTGGCCAAAACTCAGAATTGAACTTCCATTCACCCATCTTTGACCAATGAAAATAATCAGATACTATAACATCTAAAGGTATACCCCTTTTATGATATTCCCTTGCAACTTCCATAAGCTCTTCTTGTGTTCTATATCTAAGTTTACATTGCCAAAAACCCATTGCATATTCAGGCATTTCTGTCGGAAAACCAGTAGCAATGTAGTATTGCTTCATAATATCATTGTAGTTGTCACCTATAAATACACAATAGTCAAGTTGCTTTGTCCTATTTGCCACCCACCTAGTTTGATGTTGAGAAAGTTCTACACGACCTAATGCTGGGTTATTCCACAAAAAACCATATTGTTTACTAGATACATAAAATGGGATAATAATTTCACTATTTCTTTGTTCTATATCTAGAGTAATACCTTTATTATTTAATAGACCATGATGATGTTGTCCTAAGCCATAAAACTTTTCATCAGGGCTCGAAATAAAAGTTTGTTCTAAGGCAAATTCATTACCACCAAGAGTTTTATACATTCTTCCTTTGTGTATATAAGCACGTGGACTAATAACTTCTTCTAAAAAACAACTATTCTCATTATTTCTGAAAAATGAGATTCTCCCTGTATGATCAACATATATTTTCATATTTTTAGAGGATATTGTAGCATTATGTTCTTCTATTTCTATTTTGGCATCTATAGTATTTAGGTTATCTTCTAAGGCAAATAACTCGTAGTTATATTCAAAATTAAGACTTGACTGTACATGGGCTGTTTTATCATTTATAAATGAAATTAAAACCTCTTCTTGCTCAAATTTAAAAATTAGTGTATTACTTTTTTTTATAAACATATTTTATTCTCCAAAAATTATAATTAATCTAACACAATTCTATCTTGATTTTCATCAAAATAATGTAGATTATCGTCTGGAAATTCTATATAAACAGAGTTTAAGATAACTTTATTGAAAGTTTTAATAACAAAATGTTGTTCTAGTATGGTGGTGTATACAAGATACTCTGTACCAATACTTTCTATTAAATTAACTTTTACCTCAATACTATTACTGGTAGCATTTTCTCTAATAAGTACATGCTCAGGGCGAATACCTATATATTTTGCATTAAGAGGACAGTTGCATTTGACTATATTATTATCAGATTTAAAACCATCGGAAGTGGCTTCTATTTCTAATATATTCATAGGAGGGGAACCCAAAAATCTAGCAACAAACAAATTAGCAGGTTCATTATATATTTGTTCTGGGGTACCAATTTGTTGGACAAGACCACCATTCAAAAGAGCAATTTTATCAGCAAGTGTCATAGCCTCAAGCTGGTCATGCGTTACATAAATAGTTGTAACACCAAGTTTCTTTTGAAGTGATTTTATTTGTACGCGCATTTCATTTCTCAAAAGAGCATCTAAATTACTAAGCGGCTCATCCATCAAAAATATTTTGGGATTTCTAACTAATGCTCTACCTATGGCAACTCTTTGTCTTTGTCCGCCTGAAAGCTCACTTGGTTTTCTATCAAGCAAGTCTGTTATCTTTAACATAGAAGCAATTTCTTCAACTCTTTTTTTAATATCTTTTTTTGTATAATGTTTTATATTTGTTAGAGGGAAGCCTATATTTTGTGCTACAGTAAAATGAGGATATAAAGCATAACTTTGAAAGACCATAGCAATATTACGTTCTTTAGGCTCTAAATTAATAGATTTTTGTGCATCAAAGACAACCTTATCCCCATAAACAATTTGTCCATCTGTTGCATTATCAAGACCTGCAAGTAAATTGAGGAGTGTGCTTTTCCCACAACCAGAAGGGCCAAGTAAAACAAAGAATTCACCGCTATTAATCTCTAGATCAACTTTCGATAAAGCAGTGACCACACCACGCATTGTTTTCCATTGTTTTTTAATACCTTTTATTGAAATACTAACTGTTTCTAAATTTAGTTCTGACATAATTTAATCTCCTTTAGCCTTTAACACTTCCTCTAGTTAACCCACCTATAATATATTTTTGAAAATATAATGTCACTATTATTAATGGCAAAGTTGTCAAAGTAGAAGCTGCCATCAAAGGTCCCCATATAATTTCACCGTATGAACCTTGAAATGTAGAAATCCCTACAGGAATAGTTTGTGCTGCTCTTGTGGATGTAAGAAGTATTGCAAATAAAAGCTCATTAAATGAACCAATAAATACAAGTAATGCTGTTGCAAATATTCCGGGAGCAGCTAATGGCAATATAATTTTAAAGAGTATTTTTATTCTCGAAGTTCCATCTACCAATGCTACTTTGTCCAAATCTATTGGTATTTGAGAAAAATAGCTTATATTTACCCAAAGCCCAAACGGTAAAGCCCAAGCAATACCTGGAAGTATTAAAGCAATATGAGTATTTAATATTCCAAGATTAGCAAATGCTTCAAATATAGAACCTACTATAGAAATAGGGGGAAACATTGATATTGCTAAAATAACAAGCGGTAGTATTTTTTTACCAGGAAAATTTAGTCTCGAAATAGAATATCCTGCAAATGATGATATAATGGGCACAACTATTGATATAAATGTAGCAACTATCAAACTATTTTTTAAATAACCCCAATAGCCTAATGTTTCATTAAAAAACACATATTTGTAGCCTTCAAGCGTTAAATCTATACTTGAAATATCAGATAGAAAATATGGCTCTCCTGTAAAGGATAAAATAATCATCCATAGTACGGGCACAAGTATTACAAAAGGAATAATTATCATAGATAATATCATAAGTATTTTTTTTATAGTATTTTCTCTCATTATTTTCCCCCCCTTATTTTTTTGCCCGCATTAAGCCGTGAAACAACGTACACATACAAAACACTTATTGCGAAAGTTATTAAAAAGATAATGACAGAAATAGCAGAGCCATAACCATAATTACTTTGTCCAAAATAACTATACCCTAAATAAGAAAGAGCATCTGTGGAACCGCCTGGCCCACCTTTTGTTAATATGTATATAAGATCAAAAACCCTTATACTATCTATTGTTCTAAAAAGCATTACAACTAACATAACGGGCAATAATAATGGCAATGTGATATGAGTAAATCTTTTTAATAAAGACGAGCCATCTATTTTTGCTTGATAATATAAGTCCACTGGTATAGCTTGCAAGCCGGCTAGAAGCAATAACACAACAAATGGAATAGCTTTCCAAATATTTGCAAATATTATAGCCCAAAATGCACTGGTTGGAGTTCCAAGCCAATTTATAGCATCAATGCCAATACCAGAGAGTAAAAAATTCCAAAGACCAAATTGATAGTCATATAAAATAAGCCATAATTTTCCAGTAACACTTGATGGAATAGCCCAAGGAAGTAATATTAATGCCCTATACCATGCCCTTAATTTAAATCCCTCATTCAAAAATAAAGCAATCATCATACCAATTATTATTTCAAAACAAATACTAACTATAGAAAAAAATATTGTAAATCTTAACGATGAAAATATTTTACCAGATTGCAATAATTGAATATAATTTCTAAAACCTATAAATTTTTTTTCGCCCAAAAAAGAAACGTCTTGATATAAGCTATTAATAAATGCCATTATAACAGGTATCAATATAAATAAAATCAAAATAACAGCTAGCGGAAAAATAAATGAATAACCTGTTATTACTTCTCTCTTATTGTATTTTCTAAGATTTAACATATTACACCTTCATAACTACTATTTTGCTTATTTCTGAAAACTATAATTCAAATATTAAATAAATATACAAATCATAATTTTCAGATAAAGCTATTACTACTTTCTAATCACATTAAAAATTAATTTTGAGAATACTGAGCCTCAATAACTTCTAATTCTTTTTGAGCTTGTTTTAAAGCTTCTTCTATAGTTAGAGTTTGAGAAATAGCAGCATTAAATTTTTCTTTCAATATTCTTGCCATCTCAGAATAATATGGTACAACAGGTCGAGCTGCTGCATATTTTAAGGACTGTTCAAAATCAGCAAATATTGGATATTGCTTAAGTATTTCTTCATTTTGGTAAATATCTTTACGTCCAGGGAAAAAACCTAACTCTTTTGCTAATCTCTCTTGAATCCCTTTAGATGTAACAAATTCTACCCACTTTTGAGCCCCTTCTTTATTATCACTGTAAGCAGACACTCCCCAAAACCAACCACCAAGCCCTGAAACATTTTTACCGCCTTCATATTTTGGTATAAGAGCGACACCAACATTCCCTTTTATAGGGGAATTATCGCTATTATGTATTGCCCATACAAAAGGCCAATTTCTTTGAAATAAAACATTACCAGTTTGATAAAACTCCATAGTTTCACCTTCGCCTCTAATATAATTATCTGGTGCTGTAATATTGTATTTTAAAGAAAAATCAACCATAGTTTGAAGTGCTTCTCTATTTTCTGCTGTATTTAAGTTTATATTACCATTCTTATCATATATGCCTGTACCTTTAGATAAAGCATGCTCTAAGAAATAAACAACTAATGTTTCTGTCTGTGCCCCAGTCCATGTATATCCCCAAAACTGCTTATTCCCAGCAGCTCTTTCTTCTTGCTGAATATACATTGCAGTATCAACTAATTGTTTCCATGTTTGAGGGACTTCTCTATTATACTTTTCAAGTAAATCTGTTCTATAGAAAAACATACCCAAATCTACAAACATAGGTAAAGCATAAGGATTGTTATTTTCATCCAAAACATTTTTAATAGTACCTTCAAAAAATGGAGTCACGTCTGTTTTCATAGGTGCAAGCCAATTGGCTCCAACAACCTGTCCAACCCATGCAACATCCATCCATAATACATCAGGATTTTTTTGCTTACTTCTCATAGCAGTTACAATTGTCTGAAGTCTTTCTTCTGGGCTTGGAGGAAGCGCTTGAAACTCAACTTTAATACCAGTTTGTTTTGTAAACTCTTTGGCAATCTCTTCGTAAAATACCAACTCATTACGTTGACTCGGTCTTTGAACAGTAATAGTATTTTCTTCTGATTTATTAGAACATGAAATCAGAAATGAAAAAATAACCATAATAAGTAAAATCAACATCAATATCTTTTTCATAAACAAAACTCCTATATAACTTCTATTTGATAAGGCGTGAAAAACACCTTTTACTACATATATTAAATTTAGAACTCAATTAATAATAAAAAACATCACAAGCAAATTACTCTACTTAGTTGCCTTCCAAATAAACTGATTTAGTTCTGCCTCTAAAACTTCTTGTCTTCCACTTTCAAATTTAATACTCTCAAGTGTCAAAGCATACTCTTCTAATGATTCCAAAGATACCTGCTTAGAAGATATTTTAGCACCAATACCAGAATTATAAGAACTATATCGACTATCAATATTTTTATCAAAATAGCCATCTTCAATCATAATACTAGCAACCTTAAGACCCCAAGCAAGTGTATCCATGCCCGCAATATAAGATGCTAATAAATCATCCATTGTAAATGAAGGTCTTCTGACTTTTGCATCAAAATTTAATCCCCCATTTGTAAATCCACCTTGTTTCATTAATTCATACATTATTAATGAAGCATCGTAGATATTTGTAGGGAATTGATCTGTATCCCAACCAAGTAATGCGTCGCCAAAATTAATATCCATTGAACCCCACATATCATTAATACGAGCAAAATTAATTTCATGATGTACTGTATGGCCTGCGAGTGTAGCATGATTAACTTCTACGTTAATAGCAAAATGCTTTTCAAGATTATATTTACGTAAGAACTCTAAACAACTTGCAACATCAAAATCATACTGATGTTTTGTGGGCTCTTTGGGCTTGGGCTCTATAAGAAATTTGCCTTTAAAACCAATTTTTTCTTTATATTCTACAGCCATCTTTAAAAAGTATGCTAGATTATCTTGCTCTTTTTTCATATTAGTATTTAGAAGTGTTTCATAACCTTCACGCCCGCCCCAAAAGACATAACTAAGACCGCCAAGTTTATGCGTAACATCTAATGCTTTTTTTGTTTGAGCACATGCCATAGCAAATACATCAGCATAAGGTGAAGTAGATGCACCATGCATATAAATAGGATTGGTGAACAAGCAAGCTGTTCCCCAAAGTAGTTTTTTATTTGTTGCTTTCATTTTCTCTGCAATGATATCAACAATATGGTCTAAATTAGAGTTTGATTCTTTAAGAGTTTTAGCTTCAGGTGCAACATCTCTATCATGAAAACAGAAATAATCAACGCCTAACTTTTCCATAAATTCAAAACCAGCTTCTACACGCATTTCAGAGGCTTTCATTGCATCTAAGCCATTCCATGGTCTGTCAGCAGTTTCTACACCAAATGGGTCTCGCCCACCAGATGATAAAGTATGCCACCATGACATAGAAAAAGGTAACCACTCTCGCATCGTTTTGCCGGCCACTTTTTGATCGGGATTATAATGCTTAAATGCATAAGGATTTCTGCTTTCGGAACCTTCATAACTAACTTTTTGTTTAAAAAACTCCACAATTAAACTCCTCTTTTTAATAAAATAACTTTATTAATTATTTAAAAAATATATTAACTATAAGTATCATCATCATATATCATTGGAAAAAATGATAATAACCCAGCACCTATCAAAGATGATAACTCACCATGTTTTGCATAATGAATTAAAACCCTTTTTGCCATGAAATTATTATTATAAAATACCTCTCTTTCTATATAATTTTGAATCCTATTTTTATACTGCGATATCTTTCCTCCAATAATAATTTGATGAGGGTCTAATATAGCAGATAGGCTACGAATACCTCGCCCAAGATAATGACAATATTTTTCAATAACATAATCATTATTATAATCTTCAAATACTTCTTCCAAATTATTATATTCAAAGCCATTTTCTTTTAGTAATTCTAACAATGCTTGATTTGATGTATAACGTTCAAGACATCCAAAATTACCGCAAGAACATTTTTTGCCATCAATATCTATTGTAAAATGACCTATCTCGCCACCTTTTCTATTAGCCCCTTTTTGTAATCTTCCATCAACAATATAACCACCACCAACACCTTGATCTGATATAGATATATATAACGATGTATTTGCAATATTTTTAGACAAATAAAATTCCGATAAAACGCCACAATTAGCCTCGTTTTCTAAAAATATAGGCATTCCCAACATTTTTTCTAATGGTAAAATACTAATATTTTCTAATTGCATATTAGTAGCATACACAATTGTTTTTCTATCAAAACTTACATCTCCTGCAATAGAAATAAAACATGACTTTATTTGTTCGGTAATGTTTTTTGTAATAGTATCCAGATAATTTTTAATTGAAGCATATAGATAATCTAAAATACTTTCCTCCAAAGTATGCTCTGTTTTAACTAAATATTCTACCTCACCAATTAAGTTTATTAAGGCAAACTTAATTGTTTTAGCATCGAGTTCGATAGATAGTGCAAGCCATGGACATTTATTAATTGCCCATATTTTAGTCTTCCTACCGACTTCTCCTTGAGTATAACTGTTGCCTGCAATCAAATTTTTACTTTCCAAATAATTTAGTGCCTCATTAACTGTAGGCTTACTAAATGACAATGTTTTACCAATAGTTGCACCAGTAAACTCTCGTTGTTTCAAACATTCTCTAAAGATAGTTCTTGTCGTTTTTTCTTTTGCTTTTTTTTGATGCTCTAGCATAAGCCGCCCATTTTTGCAATCATGTAATAGATAATTAACTCTTTTTTTAGATTAAAATTAAGTCTTCAAATGAGTAATAAGTAAACTAACTTTCTAAATTGAGTATAGTCAAAAATATTTCTTTTGTCAATATTTATTAAAATAAAATTTTATGGCATGGCTAGCTTTTTGTCCTAGTTAGGATTGGAATGGCGAGGCTTTTTAGCACAAAAAATATTTGTTCACAACTAGCCACTTCCTCTAACATTCCCCTGTATACTGTAACGGAGCAACATATCCCAAACTACTATGAAGCCTCTCCTTGTTATACCAATTAATGTAGTCGGTAAGTTCTCTCTCTAGTTGCCACTTCGATGAAAATATAATATTTTTGACAAACTCCGTTTTTAATATTTTA
>CAMRBQ010000081.1 GCA_947040495.1 uncultured Spirochaetia bacterium | reverse complement strand
CTTAAAGTATCATATCCTACAGCAAGACGATATATGCAGGCATTAATATTAAGCGATAATATCTTTTCTAAAATAAGAAATGGTATAATGTTAAAAACGTCTTCTACTAAAACAGAACATGTATTTAGTGAAAAAATTAATATACGTATTGAACAAAAAAAAGCCATAGCAAAAAAATGTGCTTCTTTAATATCAAATGGTGAATCGATACTTATAGATTCTGGGACAACCTGCTATTTTTTAGCAAAAGAACTTTATCAAAGTGATTTAAATGTTATCACAACTGATCTGAAAATAAGTATGGAACTTAGTAATAAAAAAAAAATATCATTGTATACTATTGGTGGGCAAGTACGCTATGGTTACTATTCTATTGGCGGGGCTATGGCAAGAGATAATCTACTGCTTTTCAATGTCGAAACTGCTATAATGTCTGCTGATGCAATTGATATAGATAAAGGAATAACAAATACTGAAATGTTTGAAGTGTCTGTCAAAAAAGAAATAAAAAAATGCAGCAAAAAAATAATATTATTAGCAGATAGTACAAAATTTAATATACAAACTTTACATTTTATAATGCCAATTACTGATATTGATATTATAATAACTGATTCAGAAATTTCAAAAGAAACTATAAATCAAGTAGAAAAAAATAATATAAAACTTATTATAGCTTGAAAAATTATGTGAGCTAAGTTAGTTAGAAAGGGTTATAATTAAACTTACTTTATCTTCTTACATTTATACTTCTATCTAATAAATAGTTAAATTGTTGTGGTATAGTAATTTGTGGTATAATTATAAAAGACCGCATACTTATAATGCAAATAAAAGCCCAATTCAAGTTAGGTATAGTGTATAATTTTTTCGCATAGGCTATTACAATTTTGCTTGACCAGAACAAGATTTGGTGGGCATGATGATTTAATTGAGCATAAAGATTTTGAAACAATAGCATATGAAAAATTGTTATCTGATAATGATGCAACAGCAAATGCAAATAAAATAATTTTCTTTGATACTGATATATAATATTGTAGAATCTATGATAAAAAATAGTAAATTAAAATATAATTTAATTATAGCATTGCCTCCAAATATTTCTCATGTAATGGATAGGCAAAGAAAGTTTTCATCGTATTTACATGGAGGGGCGACAAAAGAGATAAGAGAAAAATCATTTCAAGATATAATTAAATACTATAATTTTTATGGATATAATGATATTATGATATTAGAAGGCAATAGTTATGAAGCAAGACTTAAAAATATTATAAATAAAGAATTATCTTAGAAGAGTTTAATTAGATAAGGGAAATCAAAATGAAGTTTAATAAATTTGAAACGATATTATTATCATCAAATGTATTTTTATCAATACTTTTATTTGTAACAGTAAAAGACCATTCTTTGGCAGCAATATTGTCTATGATTTCAAGTATTTCAAATATTACTTGTGTTATACTCGTTGCCAAAAGAAGTATTTTTAATTTTATACCGGGTCTTATAGGGACGGTTAGTTATGGTATTGTTTCTTATATCTATGGTAATACTGGTGAATGGATGCTTAACCTAGTTTTTTATGTGCCTATTCAATTTATCGGTTGGTTTCTTTGGAGCAGAAGTCTTGCCAATATAAAAGATGAAGTTGAAACAAAATATTTAAATATAAAAGGCTGGATTATTATTGTATTATCACTATCTGTTGGTATATATTTATATGGTACACTGATGAGTCTAGATAATGTACAGATGTTTTTATATGGCGATGTTTTTAATCATCCAATATATAAATATTATATAGATTCTTTTACTACTATTGCTTCTATATTGGCACAGATACTCATGCTGAAAAAATATAGAGAACAATGGCTTTTATGGATTGCTATAAATATATTTACGATAGTATTATGGTCTATTACAACTAATTATATTATAATTTTACAATGGTCTAGCATGTTGATAAATTCTGTATACGGATATATGAGGTGGAAGAAGAAATAATCTTTTATATGTAAATAAGATGAAGTCTAAAATATAATTATTTTTGTATATTTACTTTTTATTTAATGCTTTGTATTGTATAATATTAATATAAACAAAATTATATTATTATAGAGAATAAAAATGAGTGAATTAAAAATAAAAGACCATATATTTAAAAATAGGTTTTTCTTGGGTACGGGTAAATTTTCATCATATACAATAATGAAAGAGGCTATAGAAAAATCTAATACCGAGCTTGTTACTGTGGCATTAAGGCGAGTAGACAATAATGCCAAAGAAGAGAATGTGCTTTCATATATACCAAAAAATGTAATACTTATGCCAAATACTTCGGGTGCTCGTGATGCCAAAGAGGCAGTAAGAATAGCGAGATTGTCTCGTGAACTATGCCAAAGTGATTGGATAAAAATTGAGGTTATTAGTGATAGTAAATATCTTTTGCCCGATAATTTTGAAACGATAAAGGCTACAGAAATTCTTGCCAAAGAGGGATTTATTGTTATGCCATATGTTAATCCCGATTTAATGGATGCACGAAGGCTTGTGGATGCTGGTGCTGCGACTGTTATGCCACTTGGCTCTCCCATCGGCACAAATAAAGGGATATCTACAATTGAGCTTATAAAAATACTTATAAATGAAATAGATTTACCTATTGTTGTTGATGCTGGTATTGGTGCTCCTAGTCATGCTGCTTTGGCTATGGAAATCGGTGGTGATGCTGCTCTTGTAAATACTGCGGTTGCTATTGCAGGCGACCCTGTAAATATGGCTTATGCATTTTCGCTTGCTGTTGAGGCGGGTAGAAAAGGATATGAATCGAGCCTCGCACAAAAAAATGATTTGGCTAATGCATCTTCACCGCTCACAGGTTTTTTGCATTAGTAGGATATAACAATTAATATTATGAAAGAGATATTAGAATCGAAAGCAAAAATAAATCTATTCTTAGATATAACTTCAAAGTGTAGCAATGGCTATCATAATATAGAATCTGCATTTCATATAATTGATTTGAAAGATATTATAACAATAGAAGAGATAGAGCCGACTGATGATTTCCATATTAGTACATCGGGGAAGTTTGCTCTTGATGACAATATTGAAGACAACATCGTACATAAAGTTTGTTTGTATTTTCAAAATAATTTTGGATTAAAAAATAAATATAAAATAAACATTGAAAAAAATATACCTGTTGGTGCGGGGCTGGGTGGTGGCTCTTCCAATGCTGCTAGTATAATAAAATTTTTATCAAAAAAAGTTGACAAAAATTTAGATGATACAGAATTAAAAAAAATTGGACCAATTTTTGGGGCTGATGTGAATTTTTTTATTGATGGTGGTTTTCAATGGGGGAGTGGTATAGGGGATGTTTTAAAAAAAATAAATGAACCTATTGCTTATCATGCTATATTAATATATCCAAATATACATGTGCAAACACAAAAGGCTTATTCATTACTTGATGAAAGTATGTTTGATAAAGGCAATTATAAAAAAGCAAAATCTATTTTTGAAAACAAGGATATGGCATTTGATGATATTGTCAATTGTTCTTATAATATTTTTGAAAATAGTATTTTTAATGAGTATAAAGAAATACAAAATTATTATACAGATATAGAAGAATTATTAAATAAAAAAATTTCAATGAGTGGTTCTGGTAGTACGCTTTATATTTTATATGAAAATTTAGAAGAGTTAGTCAATAATTTTTTGAAAATACAAAGGGACTATTTTAATAATATTTCTATACATAAAGTTTCTTTTAATTGAAGATATATCTTCCTTCAAATTTTCGCTATACTTTTTTGTCGGATGCTATGTCGACTTGACAAGCACTTATTAATAATTTTTTAATCCATGCATTTGTAACTAACTACTCGTTGTATGGTGGGAGGTTCTAGCGATTTTGTATGCCACCCACTATTAGACGTTCAAGTATTGATGATTGCTTCTATCTCTGGGACTAAAAAAATAGTGGAATATTTAGAGAGTCTTAAATAAATACAAAAATGAAGTAGAGAATAAAATACAAACAATGATTGATAACAAATATGACTTAATAATTATAGGTGCGGGGGCAAGTGGTATAATGGCTGCGGCATCTGCTTTGAAGCATAATAAAACTGTGCTTGTAATTGATAATCAGAATGCTCCACTTAGGAAGGTGAGGATATCTGGTGGGGGCAGATGTAATTTTACAAATCTTGATATGTCGGCTGATCATTATATTTCTGAAAATCCTCATTTCATTAAGTCTGCCATTAAGCAATTTAGCGTTTATGATTTTCTTGCTGAAATGGATAAAAATAATATTCCATATTATGAAAAAAAATTGGGGCAAATATTTTGCAAAAACAAATCTAGTGATATTATCAATTATTTACTCGAGCAATCAAAGGCTGCAGACTTTTCATTTAACACAGACATAAGCTCTTTGCAAAAAAAAAATAACGTATTTGAAATAGAAACAAGCAAGGGATGCTTTAATTCTACATCTGTGATAATAGCAACAGGGGGAATATCATGCCCTAAACTAGGGGTCAGTAATTTCGCAGCAGAAACGGCAAAAAACTTTGGTATGAATGTTATAGATTACAGTCCAGCACTTGTGCCATTCAGACTGCAAAACCCGTATATAGAGCTTGCAGGGACATCTTTGTTCTGTAAAACAAGTATTGGCAAGAAGTTTTTTTATGATGATATGTTGTTTACTCATAAAGGGTTAAGCGGACCAGCAATATTAAAGATTTCATCGTATTGGAGTAAGGGTATTTCTATTGGCATAGATTTATTGCCAAATGCAAATATAAAGCAAATTATAAATCAAGAAAAATATTCAAAGTCTGAGCAAGCAATCCAGTCTTTTATGAAAAATTATTTTTCTGCAAAAGTTGCCAGTTGGATTTTATATCAAACAGACATAGATAATAAAAATATTAAAGAATTATCCAATCGTCAAATTGAGCTGTTGTATAATTTTATACATTTGTTTACAATAAAACCAGTGGCAGATATGGGATATGATATTGCAGAAATAAGCAAAGGTGGAATAGATACCAAAGAATTATCATCAAAAACTTTTGAAACAAATAAAGTATCAGGGCTGTATTTTACGGGTGAAGCCATAGACATAGCAGGGGATCTTGGTGGATATAATATATGGTTTGCATTTGCAAGCGGCTTTATAGCTGGAAAGTGTTCTTGTCAAGCAAATTTGTAATACCCGCTACGAAAAAATCATGTCCCATATCTAACTTGAATGGTACTTCTATTCCAATTATAACTATGCTGCCTTTTGTAATTATACCAGATTGTCATTTGTTTTGATAAATATCATAGCCAATAGTCAAGACAATTACCATACCAGCATAATAAATTATGTTCAATCCTCAGCTAAAAAAGCATTGGATATTTGCAAGTCAATTGAAACAAAATTGGAATATTTTTTGTGGTAAGTGGTGGCAATTTACTTGACCAAAATAGATTGGCAAATACAGTCTTGCTATTTGTGGATACCAAAAAATAAAAAATAAAGATGGAGATGTAAATGAAAATAAATAGTTTGGATATACCATGCATTGGGAATATGTTGATGAAATAATACACCAGGGTAAGAGTGTGTTGGCATTGTCCTTCAAGTGACTATTTTTAATAAAAATTATATTAGAACTACAAGACAATTTTATTCAAATAGACGGGCTTGTTCCAAGTGATACCGACACAGGGCAAATTAAAAAGGCATTTGATTTTTTTTGAATAAGCTTGAAACCAAATTATCAAATAGATATGATGAGTTGCAAGAATAAATGTATGCAAGCCTTACAGGTAATATTTTGCATTCGCAGGCGATATAGAAAACATCTCAAGTAATGTATTCCTTGCTGATGGAGATAAATTAGCCGCATAACTTTTGCAAATCTGTTCAATAAAATTTGTATATTATGGGGTGTATTATGATATAAAATAGATTAGATTTTTTATATATCATCTTTGTATAAATACTATGATTTTATTAAAAAGTAGTGTACAGTAGTAGCTTAAATAATTTATACTATTGATAATAGTATTCTTCTAGGAATTTTAATGAGACAAAAAATTATCACAATATTTTTTTTTCTGTTTATATTTAATACATTTACATATTCACAAACTAATAGTTTCTCTCAAAGTACAAATAAAATCATTATAGAGAATGAGGATGATAGTTTTATTCAATTTCAAATGGCTATGTATTATAAAGAAAAAGCTATTGAGATTATAAAACAAGATGGAACAAATACTATAAGTGCTCAAGCAAAAGATAATATAGAAAAATCGAAATCAATACTTTTAGATTTGATAAATACAAATGCTCAAAAAGAAGTTTATTATACATTGGCAGAGTTGTATGATATATCAATGGATGCAGAAAATTCCATTAAAACATATGGGATGGTATTAAAAGAATATCCTAATGATGAAACATCTTTATATGAGATTGCAAAAAGATATTGGATGCTAACATATAATAAATTAGTATCAGTAAAAACTAATGATGACTTAAAATATTTTCAAAATTATCTAAATCAAACATTATTTTATTTTAATAAAACCTTAGAGGTCAATAAAAATAATACAGAGGCGAGATTTCTATTTGGATATATTTTGTTCATAACTGAAAATTTTACAGAAGCTACATATCAATTTAAATACCTCTTAGAAGACACCTCTTCAAATTATAATAGCTTGTATAGTACATATATAAAATATTATCTTGGGGTGAGTCAGTTTTATATAAATCAATTCAAAAATGCAAGTGAAAATCTTTTATCTATATCTGTGGATGACCTCAAAGATGAAGAAATTATGATTTATTATAATTGTCTAATAAAATCACTTCAGGCAATTGAGGATTACGATGCTTCATATGCTGCTGCTAAAAAATCTTATGAGATATATAAAGATTATGATATGCTTTATATTACATTGCTTCTAAGTTACTTATCTGATAATTTTGATGAAGAATTATATGAAAAAATAAATGATATTGATAGTGCTAAACCTAGGATTATAGAATATATTGAAATAGAAAAAAATAACTCAAAGGCTCAGGCATTAGAGGCTATTGCTATTGATATTGAACATGGTAGATATAATTTAGATATATTGCAGATGTACTATAAAATGATAACCGATGATGCTGCTATAAAAACTCAAAAAGATCTAATAGAAACTGAATATTTATTACTTACTTTTTATGATGCAATGGGATTGCCCGAGTCGATGGTTAAGCATATTGAACATTTAGCCCAATATGATAAAAAATATAATAGTATGTATTTAAATGTTGCCTCAAAGTTTTATGAAAATGGAGAGTATAATAAGGCAAATGAAACATTGGAAAAGTATTTATCACTTGGCGATAGTTTTGTTTATACTGAAAGCGAATTAGAGATGGCCATTTCTATTGCCTATGAGATTAAAAATATTGATACAGCAATAAGATTATATGAACAACTTGAAAAAATAACTGATGATATTATTAATGTTAAATTAAACAAAGCATATTTTTATTCTATGATTAAAGATAGTGAAAATGTGAGATTGATACTAAATGATTTATATAGTGATAAAGAAAAATTAGAAGATATAGATATTAATACGCTTATGGTAGGTTCATTTGCTGCTATGAATATAAGAGATGAAAAATTATCTTTAGAATATAATGAGTTTATTTATAATTTATATCCGGATAATTATGCTGTTATAAATAATTTTGCATGGGCTTTGATAGATCTAGATATAAATGTACCTATGGGCATGCAGTATATCGAAGAGTATTTGAGCGACAATTTGGAGGACCCTAATTATTTGGATACACTTGCTTGGGGTTATTATAAACAAAGGAATTTTGAAACAGCGAGGTTGCTACTACTTAAATCACTAGAAAATGTAGATGATGATTATCAGAAATATAATATCTATTCACATTTGGCTGATGTGTATTATGAATTAGGTGCTATTAATCTTGCTTTGAAATATTATGAAGAAGCATATAAACTCAAAGATTCTTCAAATTATATTGATACTTCTAATGAAGAGTATATTAGAGAGAGGATAGAAGAAACAAAGTATCTCATTAATATAAATGAGAATTATTAATTATTATTGGATTTAAATTTATGATAAAAAAAATTATTTGTTTTGTAGTTATTATCACAACTTTTTTTTCGGGCACTATATTAGCCAATGAAAATAAAATATTAAATAATGCTATAAAAAAGTTTTCGACTTCACCATTTAATACTTTATATATTGAAGGCGGGGCTTTCTTTTTTGGCGATGGTATTAGTGAAATGCCTCTTACCATGAGATATAATTATAATAAAAAAAATGACACTAGGCGTATGAATGCTATTGATGGGCTTTTGGGTTCGCTTATTTTTGATTTGAAAATAAATAAAAATATGCTAACAGCAGACATTGTAGAATGGCAAACAAATTTTACAATGAATATTAATTCTATAAAGATAGATGTGCCAATTATGAGATATCCAAAAATATATTCGGATGCCCTTTCTTATGTGTTTATAGATACGGCAAGAACTATACAAAAAAAATCTATAAAACTTGGAAAGAACTGGCATACTATTGTTATCGACTATAAAGATAGAAAAGATACAATTGTATTTTCTGCAAAATCTATGCGTGTGCGTACATATCAAACACAATATTATAATAATATAATTACAATAGACATGAGTTCATATACAAATATAAACGGTGTGTCATATCCAGCGTCTTTTGTATTGAAAAGCCAAGAGGATAATAGGGAAATACATCTTACGCTAAGTACAATTATAGATAATAATGATAAACTGTCTAAACCTGCAAAAGATTTTATAAAATATTAAAAATACTATTTTGAGGAAATAAAATAATATATATGTCTAAAAAATTAAAAATTATATCTTGGAATGTAAATGGTATTAGAGCGTCATATAAAAAGGGATTATTAGATTTTATAAAACAAGAGTCCCCCGATATACTTTGCTTGCAAGAAACAAAGGCTATGATAGAGCAGCTTCCAATTGATTTGAAAGAAATAGAGGGCTATGATTTTTATTTGAACCCTGCTGAAATAAGAAAAGGCTATAGCGGGGTAGGCGTGTACACTCGTATTAAACCAAACAAGGTAGAATATTCATCACTTGGTAGTCAATTCAAAGATAATGAGGGTCGGATAATATCACTTTCTTTTGATGACTTCACACTTTTTAATATATATTTTCCTAATGGTGGAAAATCAAAAGAGCATTTCGAGTATAAATTAAACTTCTATGAAAACACATTAAAGCATGCTAATAAATTAAAAAAGAAAACTAATGTTATAATTTGCGGCGATGTTAATGCTGCCCATACAGAAATAGACCTCGCTCGCCCAAAGGAAAATCAAAAAAATATTGGTTTTTTACCAGTGGAGCGTGATTGGATAACTCGATTTTTGGACAGCGGATTTATTG
>CAMRBQ010000080.1 GCA_947040495.1 uncultured Spirochaetia bacterium | reverse complement strand
TTAAAAATGTTTCTATGTTTTCAGATACAACAGGAACACCATTATTAACACATTTTGTAAAAAGATTATCATCGATTTCGACACCCTGTACTTTGCAGCTTTTTTCATTATGTAGCCTATGAAGTAGAGAGCCATCGCCACAGCCCAAATCAAGAACATTGCTTTTTTCTTTTATCTCATTAAAAATAATATCATAGTCGAGTCTATATTCTGTTTGTATATTTTTGCTATCATCTTTAATGTTTCTAAGTTTATTATATGAATTGTTTGTATAATCAAGCAAATGCTTTTCTAGTCTATCATTTTTTAATAGGAAGGCATCATGCCCTGCACTAGATTCTATTTCGCAATATGTTACAGTACAAGCATTGGTCTTGCAAGATTTTACTATTTCAAGCGAATGAAAAGGGGGGTAAAGCCAATCACTTGAAAAGCCTATAACTAGAAACTCTGTTTTTATATTTTTAAAAATATCACTATTGTTTTCTTCATAGCCTATATCAAAATAATCAATAGCACGTGTGATTTGTACATATGAGTTTGCATCAAAGCGTTCTATAAACCTTTCACCTTGATATTCTAAATAGCTACCAATTTTAAAACGTTCTTGCATATATTGATTCTCATTAGTATGAGGATATTCTTTTGTTTGCTGAATGCTTCTGCCAAATTTTTCTTTCATACTATCGCTAGATAAATATGAAATATGAGCGAGCATTCTAGCGATTGAAAGCCCTAGTTTTGGTTGATTTTCATTTTCATAATAATCGCCATTTGAAAAATTGCTATCTTTTATAATAGACGTTCTGCCTACTTCATGCAATGCTATATTTTGAGCTGACTGATATAATGCACTTGCGATTACAATACAATGTAGCACTTTGTCACTATATTTTTTCACCCACATAATAGCCTGCATTCCGCCCATTGAGCCACCCATTACAGCAAATAATTTATCTATACCAAAATGCTCAACAAGTATTTTTTCGGTTTCAACCATGTCTTCTATGGTTACAAATGGAAAACTGCTACCATATGGTTTGCCTGTTTTTTTATTTATGCTACTAGGTCCTGTAGTGCCTTTGCATCCGCCTATAACATTTGATGATATTACAAAAAATTTATTTGTATCTATAGATTTATTTGGTCCAATAACTATATCCCACCAACCGGGTTTTTTATCTTCTATACTATTATAAAATGCAGCATGGGCATCGCCTGATAAAGCATGGCATATTAGAATGGCATTATCTTTTTCTTCATTTAATTCGCCATATGTTTCATATGCTATCGTAAGATTAGTTATATTTTTGCCACCTGCAAATGAAAATGGCTTATCATGTTTATAATATTTTGTATCTGTTATTATTTTTTCTTGATTACTCATATCTATAATATTATATAATATGTTTGTATTTATCAAGTATTTTTTGTTTAAATAGTATTGACTTTAGTGTATAACTATATTAGTATATAAGCATATAGATTGTTGTTGAAAGGATATATTAAAGGCGTAGTTTTTTATGGAAAAAAATAAAATAAAAAATAGGATTGAACGAGAGATAACTTGTGAAACAAAGATGCTTCATAAAGATGTCGTTGATAGACTTGCAAAAGAGATAGTGGCTGATGATGAAGATATACAAATGCTTGCGAGTTTTTTTTCTGTGTTTGCAGACCCGACAAGACTACGTATAATTGATGCTCTAATGAGAGAAGAGTTATGCGTATGTGATATTTCTTATTTGCTAAAATTAAAACAGCCAGCCGTATCTCAGCAGCTTAGTACATTATGGAAATCTAGGGTTGTAAAAAGAAGAAAAGAAGGCAATCAAGTTTTTTATAGGCTAGATGATAAACATATAGAAAAAATATATAAAATAGGACAGGAGCATATTTATGAGTAAATCATGTTGTGGGGATAAAAATAAAAAGAATGAAGCATCTTGCTCGAGCAACCATGATGGGCATGACCATATACATAATGGGCATGATAGAAAAAACACTATAAGGCTTTTTCTCGTCTTGGGTTTAAGTGTTGTTGCACTTGTTGCTTTGGTTTTATTTCATGGTAGTTTAAATATGATGTATCAATATATAATCTTTTTTCCATTTTATTTAATATTGGGTTTGCCTGTATTTAAATATGCCATTAAAGATTTTATAAGCGGGCACTTTATGAGAGAGAGTTTTCTTATGAGTATAGCAACATTGGGGGCTATATTTATAGGCGAGCTACCAGAGGCATTAGCTGTACTTGTGTTTTATAGATTTGGCAATTACTTTGAAGAGCTTGGCGAGGTTAAAAGTAGGAGTGCCATAGAAAGTCTAATGAAGACAAAAGCAGATTATGCAAATAAAGTTATTGATATTAAAAATAATGCAATAGAAAAAGTTGCCGTAGAAATTATAAATGAAGAGGATATTATAATTATAAATCCTTCTGAAAAAGTGCCAGTCGATTGCATTATCATTGATGGTGGCAGTAGTGTGGATACTAGGGCATTGACTGGTGAAAGTATGCCAAGATATGTTGAAATTGGAGATAGTTTACTTGCCACTATGATAAATATGGAGGGAACTTTATATGCTAGGGTGTTGAAAAAATATAGCGAATCTTCTATATCAAGAATATTAAAACTTGTAGAAGAGGCTTCGTCAAGGAAAACTAATCTTGAAAAATTTATAAGTAGATTTGCGGGCATTTATACGCCTATTATTGTTGGTATATCAGTATTACTTACAGCTATTCCTGTTTTGATATTTAAACAAGATTTTAATACTTATCTAATGCGTTCTTTGACATTGTTAGTTATCTCTTGCCCTTGTGCATTTGTTGTTGGGATACCGCTTACATATTTTTCTTCTATAGGTGGCTTTGCTAAGAAGGGTATAATATTTAAAGGTGGTGTTTTTATAGATATAGCAGCAAAAATAAAGACAGTTATATTTGATAAAACGGGTACGCTTACAACAGGCATATTTATGGTGAAAGGTATTCATGCAATAGAGATAGAAGAAAGTTTACTTGTTAAATATGCAGCCCTTGCAGAAAATAGTAGCCATCATCCAATAGCAAAATCAATTGTTTCATATTATAAAGAGCGTTATGGCAGTGTGGATACTGCATTAATAAAAGGCTATAAAGAAATAAGTGCAAGGGGTGCTACTGCTATTATAGACGGCAAAAATGTTTTGGTTGGTAATAAAAAACTGCTTGTTGAAAATAATGTTATACTAACTGAAGATAACAATGTTGATGCATATGCGGGTATTGTTTATGTTGCGATAGATAATATATATAAAGGTACTATATTAATCGCAGATACAATAAAATCTGATACAATAAAGGCTCTAAAAAATCTCAGAGATATGAATATACATACAGTATTACTTAGCGGTGATAAAAAAGATATTGTAGAAAAATTTGCAAAAGATGTTGGTTTAGATGAGGCGAAAAGTGAACTTTTGCCTGAGGATAAACTTACTTGCCTTGAATCTATTATGAAAGAATATGGTACTACCTCTTTTGTAGGCGATGGTATCAATGATGCACCTTCGCTTGCAAGAAGTGATGTTGGTATTGCTATGGGTGCTCTTAGTACAGATGCTGCGACAGAAAATGCCGATGTTGTAATAATGGATGATAATCCAAAAAAAGTTATTGATATTATTAGAGGGGCGAGGCTTACAAAATCTGTTGTTACACAAAATATGCTATTTGCTTTTTTGATTAAATTAGTCGTTCTTGTATTGAGTATTTTGGGTATAACTTCAATGTGGGCAGGTGTTTTTTCTGATACAGGTGTTACTGTGATAGTTATATTAAATGCATTAAGACTGCTTTACTTCAAAGATGCAAAGGTTTAATATTAAAAGCTAAATAGTATTGGTAAGGACATGCCAAGTAGATTCATAATTAGGCTTTGTAGTGGACGGAGTATTAATCTAAGTATGCCAAAAAACATAAGGGCATATAGTATAATAAATCCAAATGGATATACTTTGTCATATATTATTTTTCCGCTTATAGGCAAAATATATCTTAGTATCCATCCGCCATCGAGTGGTGGAAATGGTAAAAGGTTGAACACCATAAGCATTATATTTATAATATAAAAATAAAATAGTAATGCTGCTATAATGCTTAGAAGTGGGGCTAAAATATTTATAGTTGTACTGCTTCCTGTAAGTGATATTAAGTAATAGGCGAGGGGCATTATATTTTCTCCATAATTAATAGATATTGGAAATGTTATTATTTTTATTAATATAAATGCTATTGCAGACAGAGTGAAATTTGAAAACGGTCCTGCAAATGAAACTATCGCCATCCCTTGTTCTCTATTTTTTTTATAGTTCATTGGGTTTGTAGGTACAGCCTTCATCCATCCTATAACAGGGATGCCCGTTAGCCCCGCAAGTATTGGTAAAATAACCGTGCCTAATATATCCATATGTGCTAGTGGATTTAATGTTAGCCTACCTAATGACATAGCAGTATTGTCGCCTAATTTATATGCAACCCTTGCATGTGAATATTCATGTATCGTTCCTGATATTATAAAAACGACATAGCCAATAAGAATGGTCAGTATTTTATTTTCAAATATATATTGCATCAATATTTTCCTAGATATTACTTATCTCAAATATTATACTTTTCAATTTTAGTTTTGTCAAAGGTCGTTCTATTATACCCTTTTGTATGTATTTTGTACTGTATAGTTCGGAAAACCGCTTGCATAAAAAATTTAATTATGTTAATATAATTAAAAATTTATGTAAACTAGATTTATATCTTTGCCGATGAAATATTTAGTATGTAGGAAGGTTGCATTTTATGGAAATAAATCAGCGAATACAAATGGTAGATAAAATTAGTGATAGCATCAATCCAAATTTTATGCCAAATCCAACAGTTATAAAAGTTATTGGTGTTGGTAATGGTGGTTGTAATGCTGTAAATAGGATGATAGAAGAGGGGCTCGAAGGCGTGTCTTTTATCGCTATGAATACTGATGCCCAAATGCTTTCACGTTCTAAGGCAGATATAAAAGTTGTTTTGGGTGAAGATGTAACAGGTGGTCTTGGTGCTGGTACAGACCCAGAGAGAGGGGCAGAAGCTGCTCGTAGAGATGAAAAAACAATTACAAATATTATAGAAGGTGCTAATTTAGTTTTTGTAGCTAGTGGATTTGGCGGAGGTACTGGAACTGGTGCAAGCCCTGTAATATCTAATATAGCTAAGCAATCGGGGGCACTTACTATTGGTGTTATAACTAAGCCATTTGATATGGAAGGTACACTAAAAATGAGTCGTGCTGAAAAAGGCATTGAGCAGATGACTGCATCTGTAGATTCCCTTATTGTTATACCGAATGAAAATTTAAATGATATGTTTGAACAAGATATTAGTTTTGAAGATGCCCTTAGGGTAGTTGATGATATATTAAGGCAAGCAGTTCAAGGTATATCAGATATCATAACTCAAATAGGTTTTGGTATAAATGTTGATTTTGCTGATGTTCAAACTATGATTAAGCATTCTAATGGTCGTGCTCATTTGGGTATTGGTAGTGGCAAAGGCGAGAAAAGGCTTGAAAATGCCACATTACATGCATTTAATAATCCATTGCTTGATGTCGAGAATATAAGAAATGCTAAGGGTATACTTGCTAATATATTATGTCCTAAGGATTTTGGGCTTCGTGAATATAAAGAGGCTATGAAAATAATCCAAGAATATGCTGCTGTTGATGCTAATATAAAAATTGGTGTATGTCAAAAAGAAGATATGCATGATGAGATACGAGTAACTATTGTTGCCACAGGTTTTGAACATGGAGATATTGTTAAGGAAGATGTCGTTAAGCCAAGTGAAGAATTACAAAATGTTACTCAAGAAGTAGAGCCTGTCTTGCCAAGTGAAAATCAAAATGAAAAATGTATTGATAATGATATAGTCGAGGCTGTGAACATAGTTCAAAATATAAAAAATGGCGATTCTAATAATAGTAGTAACAACAGCAATAATAATAATTTAAAAACTGGCTATGGTAGTGATGTTGTTATGATGAATAGAAAAGAAGAGCATAATAATTCAAATGAAAACAAAGGCACTGTGCAAAATAATTATCATGATTCTAGGCAGCAAGAGATAAAAAGAAATAATACTATAAACGATATGTCTATAGATAATTCTACCCATACTAATGATAATAAAAATTCTAATTATGCTGTGAATAATGAGCAATTAGAAAGAGAAGTAATCTCCCGTCCATCTATGATTTTAGAAGATGATATTAGAGAAAGGCAATCTTTCATACAAGAAGAAGATGATGATGGATATGTTAAGGTTAGCACAGAAACTACTACACATGAGAAGAAAAATTTATTTAAGCTTCCATATGATGTGCTATCTGAAGATGAATTGTCTTATCATAGAAAGCTTGGTGAAATAGAAAATCGACAGATATATGATGAAAATGATATTGATACACCCGCTTTTTTACGTAGACCTATAGAGACAAGAAAATAAAAACATAGTGAAAATTTTTCATTATGTGTCGAATGTATGCTATCGTATTTTAAGGAGAAGCATGTTTAATATTATAGGGAAATATTTAACATTACTTTTTGTTTTGTTAATGCTGTCAAATACTTTAATATCACAAGATTATTCAGATCAATATCAGAAATCTTTAGATTTTTATAATCAAAAACAATATTATGATAGTATTGCAATTCTTGAAAATATAGAGACGAAAAATACATATGATTTACCATCATTGATACTTCTTATTGATAATTATATAAAAACGGAAAATTATATAAGGGCTAAAGATTTAATAGTAAAATTAAAAAGATATCATCCTCAAAGTGTGTTACCTCTTGAGCGTGAATTAGAAATAAGTCTTATAGAAAACGATGAGAAAGCGTCTCTTTCTTCCATAAGTAATATAGTTAGACTAGATAATAAAAATTATTATGCGAAATATTCTGAGGGTTTACTCGCTCAAAAAAAAGGCTATTTGGATAGGTCTATCAAATTATATGAGCAGTCTTTGAAATTGACAAATTATACTCCAGAATCTATATTTGCTTTATCATATTTATATCAAAATAAAAATCAAAAACAAAGGGCTATTGATATACTCACTAAAAATCAAAGTATAAATTCTGATAATGAAGAAAGTTATTATCATCTTGCAAATATCTATTATTTAAATAATGATTATATTTTAGCCGCAAATCAGATTGAACGTGCTTTATATTTATACTCTAATTATACAAAGGCTTTAATATTGGATGCAAACATTAAGGCCATGGGTGGACTATATGACGAGGCTCTCGCTATAATAAATAAAATAGATGATAGGGATATTGGAATAGATAAATATTATATAATTGGCAATATTTATGATAAGCAAAACATTTATGACAAGGCTTCTCAAAACTATGGCCGATACCTCAAAGACGATGTTGATAATGAAATTGTTAGATACTCTTATGAAAAATCGCTACTTAACTCTACTACAAATATAAATAGAGATAGGGTTTTGGCAGCTTCTTACTATAGTGATATTGCTAAAAAATATACAAGAAATGGCGACCCAATTCGTTCACTTTTATATAATAAAAAGATGCTGAGATTAAACCCTACAAATGTTGAGGCTCGTATTAATATTTCAGATATATATAAAAGAATGGGCTATGTAGAGAAATATGTTGAAGAACTTGGTATAATAAAAGATTTAATTCCAGATAATAAGGCTATAAATTATAGATATGAAAATGATTCTCGTAGTTTAATGCGAAATATAATTTCTAAAAAATGGGGTATCTCCCAGTATGATGTTTTGGATAGTGGTTTTTCTGTTGCTGTATCACCTTATATGAGTGATATTAATGGTATTTATAGTTTGTCAGATATTTCTGTAGAGCAATCATTAAGCGATGCTCTTAATCAATATAATAAATTTATTACTGTCGATTCGTATACTAATTATAATATGACAAAGGGTCAATTTTTTGGTATGCTTGACAGAAATGATACAGATTTTTATATAGCTGGAACATTTAATAATATGGGCAATTCTATAAGTATAGATATAAATTTAATTGATAGTAAAAGTAGAAATATTATAAAAACAATACATAGTATAACTTATGGAAAAGAGAAACTTGTAAATTCTAGTATAAATATTGCTAAAAGTATAAATGAATCAATACCTTTTTATGCTACTATAATAAAAGTAGATCATTCTTCTATATATATAAATGCAGGTAAATGGCAGGGGATAACAAATAAACAAAGATTTGCGATTTATAATGGTAGCCCTGTTTATGATTATAATACAAAATCTATTAATACTAATAACGTTGAGATGATAGGTTTTGCTAATGTGTTAGAGGTTGATGAAAATGTATCTTTATTAAAATTAGAAGATGGCAGTTTAATGAGATATATAAATGATGGTCAATTTTTAATTCCTTATATAGAAGAAACAAAAATGGTTCAATAAAATAAGTATATGTTTTTTAGGAATAATTTATGATGGAAAAAACTGATATAATAATAGCACAAGGGGATGTGAAAATACATTGTTATTATTTTATACCCGATAATAAAAAAAGTATAAAAGGTATTGTTCAAATAGCACATGGTTTGGGAGAGCATGTTGGACGTTATAGAGAGCTTGCTAATTATTTTACAGATGAAGGTTATGTTGTTTGTGCTGAAGACCATAGGGGTTTTGGCAAGTCTGTTTTAGATAGAGGTGATATGGGGCATATTGGGGATAAAGATGGTTATAATTTAATACTCTCTGATATGTACACTCTTATGAAAAAAACAAAATCTGAGTTTGGTGATGATATTGACTATTTTTTGTTTGGGCATAGTTTTGGTAGTATGCTTTCTAGGGGATTTGCTATCAGGTATGGCAATGAAATAAGTGGGATGATGTTATCATCTACAAAAGGCAGTAAGGATTTTGTAGAATATTTTGCATCGGTATTGGCAAGTATACAAAAAATGGTATTTGGTGAAAAATCGAAAGCAAATTTTATGCATAAACTTTCAATAGGAGGTTATGCAAAAAAATATTTTCCAGAAGATAATAACACAGCCGCATGGCTTACTCGGGATAAAATAGAGCAAGTGAAATTTTTAAAAGATGAGTATTGTCTTAATGGGGCTTCTAGTATTGCAACTTATATAGAAATATTTAAAATGCTTGATGAAATATCTGATAAGAAAATGATAGATAAAATGCCTAAGACATTACCAATATTTATCCTTGCAGGACAAAGAGACCCAGTGGGTGATTTTTCTAAGAATGTATTGAAGTTGTATGCGACTTATAGGCGACTAGATTTTACTAATGTAGTTATAAAAGTTTATAAAGATGCTAGGCATGAACTTATAAAAGAAATTGATAAAAAAATTGTTATTGATGATATTATTCAATGGGTGAAGCTACATACAAAAGCAGTTTCTGTAGTATTAGATAATAGTCATTATACTCTTATGCTTGAAAAAGATAATGAGAACTTAGATACTATAAAAAAAGTAGGGCCAAAAAAAACCGCTGCTAAAAAAGTAGAGCCAAAAAAAACCGCTGCTAAAAAAGTAGAGCCAAAAAAAACTGCTGCTAAAAAAGTAGAGCCAAAAAAAACTGCTGCTAAAAAAGTAGAGCCAAAAAAAACTGCTGCTAAAAAAGTAGAGCCAAAAA
>CAMRBQ010000079.1 GCA_947040495.1 uncultured Spirochaetia bacterium | reverse complement strand
GTAAATCAATCGAAGCTTGAAGTTTATAGTCGTGTTGTTGTGAATAAAACTGATGACGATTCCCCCCCTCTATTTTGTAATTTCCCTTCTAACTTTACAATTGATTATTTCAAAATGCTGGTATCCGAAGAGCGGCGAAAAAAGCATTCATCGAACGGCAAAGATAACTGGGAATGGCATTTGCCGAAGGGTCGTAGAAATGAGGCTCTCGATATTATGGGTTATAATATTGTTGCGGCTTATTTATTTTGTGATGATTTTAGAGATTGTAAAAAGAGCGATGGTTCTATCGACTGGGATTTGATATGGGAATATCTTAGCGAGGATACTTGGGTGGCTTTTCGGGAGCAGTACCCTTTTGATAGTTAGACTTGTAGGTTCTATTTTATTATTAGTATTTGTTGATATTTTAATAATTATTTATTATAATATAGGTGTTAAGAATAAAAGCTCTATGATATTTATATATTAAAAATGATTGTTGTTTATATGGTATTTATTATTACTATATAAATGTACGTCTCCTATAACAACCCTTGAAATAAAGGGAGCTTATAGCTCATATACTTTAAAGTAAGGTTGTAATTGACCTATAACAACCCTTGAAATAAAGGGAGCTTATAGCGACTTTATAATAGCCCGTCCGACTGTTAATCCTATAACAACCCTTGAAATAAAGGGAGCTTATAGCTATTTTTGTATGCTGCTATGCTCTTTAGTCCCTATAACAACCCTTGAAATAAAGGGAGCTTATAGCCTTTTTCTATATCTCCTGTGTACATTAATTCCTATAACAACCCTTGAAATAAAGGGAGCTTATAGCTAGATAATTACTTGATAACCATAATAATAACCTATAACAACCCTTGAAATAAAGGGAGATTATGGGTTATCAATCATCTCTCATGTTTTGATATTGATTTTCTATGTATATGTTGTAAAATGCGGAGATAGTGTATTAAGGGGCGAGTTATGAGAGGGAACAAAAAAAATATTACTGCAAAAATTCCTGCAGATCAGTCGATAATATCATATAAAGATACCAGATATAATAAATATCCAATACAAGATTTTTCCACATATTTGGAATTAGCGAAAGCATCGATAGAAACATCTTTTTATTATTTCATCATCAATATAAATAAATATTTTGAAAAAGAAAGTAATGAGAATGATATAGAATATATAAAAAATTATAGTCTTAAAGATAATATAAATGTACAAGATGTGTCTATACATCATCAAGGTATGTTAAGAGATAAAATAGATAATCTTAAAGAAACTATTATTTATATTTTATTTATAAATAGATTGAAAAAGAAACCTGAAGATGTATATCAATTTATAAAAAAACTATCATCTAGAACATATGAACAAAGCGAACATTATACAGAAATATATGATATAAAAGTAGATAATAAAAAAATAACTTTACTAGAAAACATTACAAGCAATAAAATAATTGAAAATGATTTAGTATTTAAAGATATATACGAATATATAGATACTATAGATAAAGGAATAGATTTTTATAAAAATATTTTTAAGTTTATAAGACATTCAAGAAACTATTTCTCTCATTCAAATCATGCAGAAGATAAATTAAACGAAACGTTTGAAGAAATAGTTCTTCATGAAAAAACATATAAAGAAGATAAGACTTCCCTATTCTATAAAAACATAATCAAATATGATACAGATAATATTTTGGAAAATTATTTTAATGCTCATAGTATGGATGTTCGTTTCGTTATTATAATCCTTTCTCTAGTTTTACCTCGCTTTATTATAAATTATATCACAGATACAATAGAGTTTATAAATCCAAAAGTATGGAAGAAAATATTAAACTCTATATCTAGTAGAAATAATGATAGTATTAACTTAGATATGTCATCATTCTATAGATTTCCATCAAAAATATTAACAGAAAAAGAACAAAGTGATTTTAAAGAAAATAGAAAGGATATAAATATAATAGAAAATTGGGACTATGTTTTTATTTCTAATGCTAGAAAATATATTTTGCCTATGTTAAAAGTAAAACATGACATAGATATGAATGATATACAAAATATAAAAAAATCAAACTCTATAAAATTTTCATTAAAAACTGATGATATAAAAAAGAAAGCACAAAAATATGAACTAAGTAAAACATTTATACAACATGTGTTGCTTAAACATATTTATGATGATATTAGTTCGCTTGATAGCATATTAGAACTTAAATTAGGTGAAATTAAAGATATAGAAAGGAATAAAGATACATATCCATATTTATCTAAGCTTATTAATTTTTACAAAGAATGGGATACAAAAAAAAATAGAGTGCGAGATAAATCATGGGAAGAAGATGCGGTTATAAGACAAAAGGTTATAAAGAGTCTTACTAGATATATTATTTTTATGTATAATCATGAATTAGATGAAAAGAAAGATGAAGAAAGTTTTAATGAATATATTAATATTTATGAAATTATAAAACCATGTTTAATGAAAAATTGTCTTTATAATAAAAAAATTAATTTTTCTTTTATTAAAGATAAATGCGATGAAAATCTGTATAAGATTTTATCTGAATATAATGATAAAACTATAGATGATGTATATAAAAAAATATGCGAATCAAAACTTAATAAACTTGGTGATAGAAGAGATTTTATTAAGAAATATTTAGAAAGAAAAGATGAGCTGCCAGTGGCAGACAAAGAATCAGATAAAAAATTGTGGGAAACTATAAAAAGAGGTAAAAATGGTACAAAGACAAATAAAAAAAATGTCATTATAAGACCATCTCTTTATATAGATACACAAAAAGAATTATGGGAATCTATAGAAGAATTTGTAGACATATTTAAAAATAATCAAAAAAACAATATGGGTGAAAAAAACGTTCCTAATTTGTCGGGTTTTACACCTAATATAGACCACTTAATAGAAATACTGAAAAAATATAAATCATTAATACCACTAAAAGAAAACAAGTTACAGAAGCAATTTCATAATAAAGAAGCCAAGAAAAAATATAAAGAAGATAAAAGTAAATTTTTTATGGCATTAGAATGTGTACTTTTGTATGTATGGTACTATAAAAGTTTGAGTAGTGCTGATAAGGATAGAACAAATAAGCTTGAAAGATTAACTTTACCAACAAGAAATCGTCAATCATTAAAAGAAAATAATATATTTTTTAATTTTCCAAATAGTAATTTTTATATAAGAGCAAATAGCATAAACTATAAAATATTTTTTGAAAAAAAAATTGATAATATAACAATAGATACTATAAAATCATGGAATATTGAGAAACATTATCGTTATATTGACCAACAGTCTTTTAATAAAGTTAATAATATAAAAAAGCATTTATATCAAGAATGTTATATAACATTTAAGAAAGAATCTATCTATGTACTAGATGATAATTTCATGCGACTTCTTATGGATTATTATATATATTCGATAAGAAAAATAATTGAATGGGAAAATTATTTTATATCGAAACACCTAGTAATTAAACAAAAAAATAGTGGCTACACAAGTTTTGATGATATAACTAAATATATAAATAACGAACAATTTAATAAAATAAAAGAGACTAGGAATGATTTATTTCATTTTAACTTAATACCATTAGATGAGATAGATAAAAGAATAAATGAACTTTTGAATACTAATTGGAAATAATAACTGTATTAAAAAATAATTTATTTTCAATTTTTATGTACTAATCCAAATATCATAATCTTTATGTATAGATTTAGTAAGTCTTAAATTACTGTTATAAAGGGGAATTGATGAGTAAGAAAATAGCTAGTTTGGGTATTAAATTATATTGCGAAAATGTGGAATATATACAGTATAATACTAGATATGCTTTGATGGATTATGACATTATAATTATTTATCTTTATAGTGCTCCATTAATAGAAAATACTTCTTACTGGAAAAAAGAAATAGATAATTTCTTAAAACAAGGGAAAAACATATATTTCTTTCTACTTCCTAATAGAGAAAATATTTATGATATACTTCCATTTTCATTTTTTAATTTAGAAGTTAAAAATGGAAAAGTTGTAGAGAAACAACAAGCATCTGTATTAGATAAATTCTATGAAATTTACAAAAATAATTTTTCTTACTATATAACTTATTCACAAACAAATCCAAAGTCTAAAATAATTTTCACAGGTACTGATAAGAATCATGCTTTGGGTTCTATTTTAGAACATGAATCTAAAAGTTATTGTATTTTATTGCCATCTCTAAATATTATCAGGATTGATATGGATAATGGTTCTAATTTGTATTTAGCGTCTAATTATAGTGATATTTTTATAAAAACAATTACTGATATTGATTGTAAATTGTCTAAAGGATGCAAAACACCTCCACCTGAATGGACACAAAATATTATATATAGCTCATCTATAGAAAAAGACACTAAAGATAATATAGAAAAAATTGAAAATGACATACAACAATTAGAACAGAATAAAGAGCAATTTAATATTACTTTAGATAAAGAACAAGAATTAAAGGGGTTATTATTTGAAACTGGTACACCATTAGAAAATATAGTTATTGAAAGTTTGAAAATATTAGGATATACGGCTGGAAATTTTAAAAATGCAAATGGCGATGAAATAGATGTTATTTTAGAATCTCCTGAAGGATTTATATATTGTGGTGAATGTGAGGGAAAAGAAAATAAAGCGATTGATGTAAATAAATTTCGACAATTATTGGATCATATTAATGTATATGAAGAACACCTTAATAATGATACGAATGTTTATGGCATCTTATTTGGAAATGCTTATAGATTACAAGATGTAGAAACAAGAAATGAAAATTTCACTAAAGCTTGTATTGATAGAGCTAATAAAAAAAATATTATTTTAATCAGAACATCTGATTTATACCCCATAGTGCAGTATATTAGAGAATATAACAATGATGAGGAATTTGTAAAACAATGTAGAAAAGTAATTCATAGTAGTTTGGGTACTATAGTACAATTTCCTAATATTCCAAATAAAAATTAAGGACTAAGATTTATGGGTTTAGTGAATCTGAAACGACTATTGTGTAAGAGGAGATAATGGAACAACCTAAAAGTTATGATAAACAAGAAGACTTAATCGCTTGGTTTTATGCAAACATTAGAATGCAAAGAATTTTAGATGTGCAAGAATATGAACTTGTTTTTAACATTGGTAATAGTAATATTGAATCAGAAGAAAAAATAGAAATAGATTTCAATTTTAACTTTATAGAAATTTTAAAAAAACTTGGGGATCCCAAAAAAGATGAAAAAGGGAATACTATATGTCCTTATAATATTAGGTTTAGTAATTGTACTTTTAATCATAATGTTTATTTTACTAATATTGATTTCCAACAGGATGTTATTTTTAGTGATATTGATTTCAAACAGGATGTTATTTTCAAGAATGCTAGTTTTAATAAAAATGTAATTTTGAATGATGTTGTTTTTAATCAAGTGGTTAATTTTAGTTATACTGATTTTAATCAAGTGGTTGATTTTACTGGAGTTATATTTGAAAAAAATGTAATTGTTGAAAACACTAATTTTAATGGATATACTCTTTTTGAGAGTGTCGAATTTAAAACATTTGAAAATCCAGAAGATAAAAATAATAAACGTCTTTTTAAGACTGTTAATTTTAAAGAAATAACTTGTTGTAATTCATATATGAGGAATATCATATTTGAAAAATGTAATTTTGAAGAATTAAATGTATATAAACTAGGAGTAGATATTAATAATTTTTTATATCCTACAAAATGGGATACTAATAATTTCACTCATTGTGAATTCAAAAAATTATTATTGGGAAAAAGTATTATTATAGATTGCATATTTAATAAATCAATAATTGTTGAAGAAGCCGATTTTTACAAACACCCACTTCTAGTAAATATTAATAATCTATTAGATATCAGTACAACTATAGATAATACAAAATTTATAGAAGTAGATTTTCAAGAAGAAGGTGATTTCAAAACAGTAGTATTTGAGAAGCAAGTTGAATTTGTAAGATGCAGATTCGGGAATAGAGGAGCATTTTGGGGTTCTTCTTTTGACATATTAACATTTGAAAACATACGATTAGAAGATAAATCTCATATCTATTTTGGAGGAACAAAAGGAAATATCTTAGAATTAGTTAACTCAGTTTTGCTTGGACGAATAGACTTTAATAATGATAATATTAAAAAATTAAATCTATTTGGTTCTGTAGTTAGAAGAACTCTGAATAGAATAAAATTTAAAGCTGTACCTGCTAATTGGGGGACTGCTGTCGTTCTAAAACATGAGTGTATAAAAAGGTCAAATACTATAGAGGCTTTGGAGTATAAGGCTATTGAAAAAGATTTATATACAATAGAACTTAAAAAAAATATAAAAGAAAATAAATCTAAAATTAAAGAATTAAAGAAATCAAAAGAAAATAAGAAAAGTAATAAAATTGAAATAAAAAGACTTAAAAAAGAAAAAAGAAAATATTGTTTTGATAAAATGTCATTATGTATTAGTAGGCTATCAAATAATCATGGGCAAAGTTGGCAGAGAGCCGTTTTATTTACTTTTATTGTTTGGATGATTTCATTTGGCTTGTTTTATACAACACTTATTTTATCTGATATTATGTCTGATAAAAGTAATTTCTTAAATATAGGTTATTTTTTGGCTAATTTAATAGAATATTTTATACCTACTAATTATAATATTTTAAGTTGTTTCTTAAAAATTGATACCTACAATTGCTGGTTAAAACTTCCTGCTATTTTATTTTACATGTTTGGAAAAATATTCATACCTTATGGTGTTTTTGAAATCATTCAAGCATTCAGAAAGTATAATAAAGTTTCTTAAATATAAAATTATTATGAGAGAAATTATGAAAATTATATTAGCAATGGTACATCTAATATGTATGATTATAACATTGTGTGCCTATGCGATAACATTTACAATTGAGTTAATAGAAAGTATTTTAACTTATTTTGTAGAACTATACGAAAATAAAAAAAATGAAAGAGAAGGATATTGTGTCAAAACACAACAGGAAAAAGTAATATTAAATAAAGAATTGAACGAAGAAGAAAAACCACGTGAAGAAGAGGAACGAGAAATATATCGAAAACTATTCAAAATGAAATACAATTTAGAATATGATTTGGAAGGTATGGAGCATTTTCCAATTGAAATTGATATAGAACTTAAATCGACAGAACAATGTTATTTAGAAATGAATAATGTTTCTTGGTGTGAAAAAAGAAAAAATAGTAATGAAGGAGAATATGACAAGGAAATTGTAAATGGTAAATTTTATTTAACTAATCAAAGAATTATTATTGCAACAATAACAAATATTGAAAAAAGTATCGCAATTAGCAGTATTGTTGATATTTATAAAATTTATATAGCTTCATATGAAGCATATATGTCTATAGAAAAGAAGTCTGGAAAGATTGTTACTTTTTGGTTTGACAAAAATGTTTTTTCATTTGATGATTATAATAAAATTTGGAATTATTTTCAACATAAGGCTAAGCTTGAATGTTTTTTTAACATATTTATAAATCGAAAAAAACTTGTGGGTAAAAATAAAATATCTGTTGATGTTATGCCAAGTATGGATAAATATGATTATTTATATGAAGAATACATTGGTATAGAAATAAATGAAGATACTAAAAATAAAATTACATATTTGCAAAATTTAATAAAAAACCTTGAAGATAGTTATAGTAATGAAAGTGTTGATATGACTATCTTTGATAAAAAGAAGTCTGATATAGATTATCAAAAGGAATTAAATAAAAGACAACTTTTATCTGTAACTACTATCAATAATCCACTTCTTATTATCGCAGGAGCTGGAACTGGAAAAACAAAAACATTGAGTTATAGAGTGGCATATATGATTGAAAATGGAGTATCTGCCAATAGTATTTTACTCCTAACATTTACAAGAAAAGCGGCTAATGAAATGATTGATAGAGTAAAATTATTACTTAAAAATGATAAAATAGATGTATCTGGTGGGACATTTCATTCATTTGCTAATTTAGTATTACGTAAATATTCTAAAATGATTGGTCTAAATGGGAAATTTACAATATTAGATACTGTTGACTCTAGCGATGTTCTATCTCTGATAAGAAAAGAAATGAAATTTGAAAAAAGAAATAGAGCCTTCCCGAGAAGTAGTAAGATACAAATGATTATCTCAAAGGCTAGAAATTGTAAAATATCTATAAAAGAAGTTATTAAAAATGAATATGAAGGAATTAAAGATTTTGCTGATGATATAGTGACTATATATGAAAATTATAAATCATACAATCAATCTCATTCTCTATTAGATTATGATGATTTACTTGAAATATTTTGTGAAAAATTAAAAGATAATCTACAGTTTAGAGAATCTATACAAGACAGATATATTTATATAATGGTTGATGAATTTCAAGACACAAATTTAATACAAAAAGAAATTATAGATTTAATAGGTGAAAAAAATAAAAATGTTATGGTTGTGGGTGATGATAGTCAATCAATATACTCATTTAGGGGAGCTAACTTTGAAAATATTTTACGATTTTCTGAAACATATCCAAATTGCAAAATAGTTAAACTAGAACAAAATTATAGAAGTAGAAATAAATTACTAAATTTTTCAAATAATACCATAGAAAAATTTACGCTGGGATATAAAAAGAAATTGTTTTCAAATAAAAAAGAATTGGGTAATACTCAAGTAATAAAACTTTATGATGAAGAAAGTGAAGCAATATGGGTAGTTGATAAAATACTTGAACTTAGAGATAAAGAAAAAAAACTCAATAATATAGCCGTACTTTATAGGAATGGAAACAATTCAAATTATGTGCAAGCAGAACTCACAAAAAGAAATATACCATATGTTGTATTTGGTGGTATAAAATTTATGAATAGAAAACATGTAAAAGATATTCTAGGATACTTGAAAGTAATATTTAATCCTATGGATGCTGCATCTTGGAATAGAATTTTAACTTTGATAGATAATGTAGGTAGAATTACAGCTAGTTCTATAATTGTAGAAATAGAAAAAAACAATGGTGTTATAACCTTTACTAACTTTAGAAGCAAAAAGTTTTATACAGATTTATATAAGTTAGAAAATGTTATAAATAGTTGCCTACAAGATTCTAATAGTGTATACGAAATGATTGAAAAATTAAAATTATACTATGCACCAATACTAAAACTGAAAGAAGATGATTATGAAAAAAGACTTTTAGATATAGATACACTCCTTTCTCTTGCTAAAAATTATAATAATAACATAGAAAAATTTTTAACTGACCTAGCTTTAGACCCACCCAATAGTCAATTCAAAGATGAAAGTACAGTTTTGGTAGATAAAGTTGATGATGATTATATAACTCTTTCTACTATTCATTCTGCCAAAGGGCTTGAATGGTCTTATGTTTTTATTATACAAACATTAGATGGTATTTTTCCAAGTTTTTATTCATTTGAAAATATTGAAAAAATTGACGAAGAACGGCGTTTGTTTTATGTTGCTACGACAAGATCTAAGGAAGAAATTTATATTACAATGCCATCAACCGCTTATTATTTTGGATTAGACTTTTCTAAACCCTCAAGATTTATAGCAGAAATAGATAAAAAGCACTATGATTATCATCAACCAACTTTAATTGTAGATAAAGAAGATAATAAATTAGATTTTTAATTAAAAAGCATACAAGACTTTTATGAAAACATCTTGAGCAAAGTATAAGCGATTAAAGATAGAGCCCCAATCGCCCCACCAATCA
>CAMRBQ010000078.1 GCA_947040495.1 uncultured Spirochaetia bacterium | reverse complement strand
GCTAAAAAAGTAGAGCCAAAAAAAACTGCTGCTAAAAAAGTAGAGCCAAAAAAATAGTTAATCTTATTTTAGTATATGCTAATATTAATATAATTTTTTGTGGATATAAAAATGTACAATGTTAAACATAAAGGCTTCTACTTTGAAGAAATAATGCCATATCTTAACGATCGTATAGATTTTGCTTTCCTAGAAAAAGTTCCTTCAGGCGATGGGCTTTCCGTAGAGCAGGCACAGTCTTTTTTTATATTTTTAAATGATGCTATTAGAAATGATTTATTTGTTTATAATAATAAATGTACATATTTATTGCTAAAAACTAATATGACAGATAAGATTATTAATGCATCTTGGACTATAAAAGATAGTCTATTTGAACTTATATCGAAGGAAGATAAATTTTCGTTTGGCAAGGAAGAGACTATAAATTGTGTGAACTTTCTTTTGATATTAAAAGATATTTTACAAGCCTATAGTTCAATCGATATATATGATTTTAATGAGTATGGGAATCATAAAAAAGATTTTTATCAGCATTTAAATAATAATTTATTTAAAATAGTCGATATATTTTCAGATAATTTGCTTAGTTTAATTAGCCCTATAATACATGTTATGGCTGTGAAAAGTTTTTTCCCATATTATGAAGATGATCAAAGTGTTGCTGTATTATCGAGACTTGTAGCTGTGTTTTCACATTTATCAAAAATGTTGTCACTATATCAATTAGATGATAATGGCATGATTAAAGGCTCTAAAACTAGTTATGGTAGTATGATAACTTCTTTGCAAAATAATGCTGCGTTTTTTGCTCTCGATAAAAATATAATATCAGAGCTTAAAACTTTTTCATCGATAATCTAGGTATATGAAAAATTATGTATAATAAAATATTAAAAAAAATGGAATTTATTGTTTCTACTATCTATGTATCAATTACTATAGCCGTATTATATTTTTTGCTTTTCGATTTATCACATAATTTAATAAGAATATTTATATTTACCATGCTTATTTTTGATGTGTATTTTATAATAACATTTTATTCCCACAAAAAAGCGTCCAAAAATAATTTCAATAAAAAAAATATTAAAGATTGGATATACAAAATTATTTTTATAATGAAAAATATAATTGTAGTTTTACCATTTTTTGTAACATTGCTTACATTGCTATTAGTGTTTAATCTTATATCCATTGAGAACCTTGTTTCAAGGGGACCAAGAATGATAAATCTACTTACATATGTATATCCAAATTTGTTTTTTATATACATGTTAAGAATCGGACAGTTTTATTATTTTTTCTCAAAAGAATATAATACAAAAATAATATCTGATATTAATGCCAAAACAACTATCTCTTCTTTTATACTTATCTCTATTGTGTTTTTTGTTTTATATATAAACTTTAATGATAAGGTATTAAATAAAATATTTGTGAAACATAATAATACATTAGAGCAAATATCATATGAAGCGAACTCTTCATTGAGTGAATTTTTGCAAGACTATTATAGCGATAAAGATAGAGAAATAGCCTTCGATGATTTTGCCAAAACATATGATATAAAAGAGATAGGTCTTAGAGTGGGTCCTAGTCTATATAAAAGCGAGAATTATGATGCATTTGTAAAAAAACATTTTGTGTTTGAAACATTGATATTAAAAAGTGCTGAGTTTATACTTGTATTATCGGGCAAAAAATTTATAATAACAATATATTTAGCTATTATAATATATATTATTATAACAGCATTTATAATTTTACCACAGGTGATTATAACAAGATTTTTTATGGAAGCTAAATTTGGTAGACAGATAAAGATAATATGTAGTGGTTTTGAAGATGAGAAATTTAATTTGGCTGTGGATACAAAAAACATGAGTGATGATGAAATACTTAAACTATCAAAGTATTACAATAACATATATTTACCATTAAAATATAGAGATATATATATTAAAAAAAATAAAGATGAAGAAGAGGCCGAATAACTTTTTTATTCTAATGACCTCTTCCTTAAACTTATTATTATTTTTTATTAGTGGATGGCTTTATATTTTTAGACTTATTCTTTTCTTTAAATACAATATCAAAAACATCATTAACAAGAGTAACGGGATAAAATTTTATACCATTTTTTATATGCGATGGAATTTCATCTAGGTCTATTTTATTTTCATATGGTATAATAATATGCTTTATAAAACCAAGCCTTTTGGCAGCGATGACTTTTTCTTTTAGCCCTCCAATGGGTAATACCCGCCCTGTAAGTGATAGTTCACCTGTCATAGCAATATCATTTCTTATTGGTTTATTTCTGGCTAGAGATAGTATCGCTGTTGCCATTGTAATGCCCGCAGAAGGTCCATCTTTTGGAGTTGCTCCCTCTGGCACATGCAAATTTACTATAGACTTTTCAAAAAAATCTTGGTTTATATCATAATTACTTGCTATACTTCTTACATAAGCATATGCTATTTTTGCACTTTCCATCATAACATTACCAAGCTGCCCTGTTAGATTTATGCTACCAGAAGATTTTTCGCTAGGTATGGCTATCGATTCAATAGTTAAAGTTACACCGCCAAGACTAGTCCAAGCAAGCCCTAATGCCAAGCCGGGGACATCTATTTTTTCGGTGAGGTCAGAACTAAACCTAGGTTTTTTCAAATATTGTTCAAGGTCTTTTTTATCTATAGTAGTGTTATGCATTTCTTTATTTTTGCTTACAACATGCTTTGTGGCTATTTTTCTACATATTTTTTCTATGCTACGCTCAAAATTTCTCACCCCAGCTTCACGAGCATATCCTTGAATTATTTGCTTTAATGCTTCATTTGTAATTTTTACTTTTTTTGCATTAAGTCCATGTTTTTTTAATTGCCTTGGGATTATATATTTTGTCGCTATTTTTACTTTTTCTTCAAGTATATATCCTGACAATCTTATTATTTCCATTCTATCAAGCAATGGTCGTGGTATTGTGTCAAGGGTATTGGCTGTTGTTATAAAGAGCACATTAGATAAATCAAATGGCAAATCAAGATAATGGTCACGAAATTCAATATTTTGTTCTGGGTCAAGTGCCTCAAGTAAAGCACTAGAAGGGTCGCCTTGATAGCTTACACCAAGTTTGTCTATTTCATCAAGCATGATAACTGGATTTTTTGATTTGATAATTTTTAATGCTTCGATAATTTTGCCAGGCATTGCACCGATATATGTACGCCTATGACCTTTTATCTCCGCCTCATCACGCATTCCACCAAGTGAAAATCTAAAAAAACCCCTGCCTAAAGCCTCAGCAATAGATTTTCCAATTGAAGTTTTACCGACACCGGGAGGGCCTACAAAACATAGTATTGATGCTTTGTTATTTGGATTAAGTTGTCTTACAGCTAAGAACTCATGTATACGCTCTTTGACATCCTCAAGACCATAGTGGTCTCTATTTAATATACGGGTTGTTTTGTTAATATCGATTTCTTCTTTCGCTTCATTATTCCAAGGGAGAGAAAAAAGTGTTTCAAGATAGTTCCTTGTAACAGAATATTCGGGCGAATGATTGTCAATCATAGAAAGTTTTTCTATCTCATCAGACATCCGATTTTTTACTTCTTCTACGACATCCAGTTTTGAAAACATTTCTTTATATTTTTCTATTTCTTTAGCCCTTGGGTCGCTATTTAATCCAAGCTCTTTTTGTATTTCTTTCATCTGTTCTTTAAGGAAAAAATGTCTTTGTTGTTTATGCATTCTCTCATTGATAGAGCCTTGTATTTTCTTTTGAAGCTGCATTATAGTTTTTTCTTTTTCTATAAGCATTAAAACTTTTTCTATTCTTTGATATTCATCAATAGTTTCTAGTATCTCTTGTTGTTGTTCTCTATCTATATTAAGCATTGATGTTACAAAATCGGCAAGCTTACCTGGCTCATCAACATTGACCATAGTTAGACGCATCTCTTCTGTAAACAAAGGACTACTATCACTTAATATTTTAACTTCACTTATTAAGGCACGTATATATGCTTTCATTTCCTGTGTTTTCTTTTCAGTTTTTGGGATGCTGTTGTTTCTTATATATAAAGGCTCGACTATTATATTTGGTTTTGTACTATTAAATCGAACAATTTTATAGCGGCTTATAGAGTTTATAAGTATATTTATACCCCCATCAGGAAGATTAAGTTTTTTAAATACCTTAACAACAACACCAACTTTATATATGTCAGTGTTTTTTATTTCTTTATCTTCGTCTATATTTTCATCAATAAATAAATTTAGACCTAAAAAACCATTGTTTTTATCAATAGCTTTTTGAACCTCATCTATATATTTTGCAGGTACTGGAAATGGAGAATATAGGCCTGGGAAAAGTGGTTTTGATTTGATAGGTATTACAGTAAGTTTATGAGGGAGGCTATCTTCTATTATAATTACATTAGATTTTTCATTTTTGATATTAATTTCATCAATAATGTTTATGTTTTCTAAATCATCCATTTTTTATCCTTATTGTTTAATTTTTTTATAATTTATACGAGCAATAATTGTGCCAATAAACTATAGTCTATATGTATATAAATACTATAGTTTATCATTAAAGAACATGTTAAATATGTTAGTAATGGCTTCTAATATGTATAAATATAAAACATGTGAAAATATGATATGTATGTTTTATATACAGATAATATGTTTTAAATACATCCTATGTATATTATTATCTTATATAGTAAAATATAAAAAATATTTTTTTTGTAAACTATATATATAACAATAATTTTTATATTATATCACTGTTAGTTTTTTTTGTGGCGGGATTATAAAAATATAAAGCCATTATAGTTTGAAATGGGAATATAAATACACATTCAACAAACATAAAAATGCGTCTTATAAAGATAAATATATATGTTTTAAATATAAAATGGTTTAATATGAAAAATATTTTTACAATCGCATTTACAGCAAAAAATGCAATTAAAATATAATATGAAAATGTTTCTGGTATTGGTAAAGATTGTATATAGCTCACTTTATCAATATTGATATCTGTTGTTATATCTATTAGTATAAATATAGAAGATATGTAAATAAAAGCCATTATTATATCTGACAGCAGGGTAACCTTTATAGCGATTTTATATGGTATATCTTTATAAAGTGTCGCACCACAATGCGAACATAATTTTCTTATCTTATCATTTTTTGTGCCGCATTTTTTGCATTTTTTCTGTGAAGCCATATATATCCTAATAGTTTTATTAAATTAATTTTGATTAGGTTAGTATATTATTTATGCATTATATTGTCAATATATTTATAGAATATTATTTATGTTAAGTATATGTTGAATATAAAATAATATGGTTTTATAAAAATTGTTTTTTTTATAAAGATTTTATGTATTATAACTATATAGAGAAGAGATACTTCTTTATATAATTATAATATTTTTTTTGATTTCCTCCTTAAAAAAGATTAGTGTCATAGTGTTTGTGCTTTGGCTCTAATCTTTTTTAAATTTGCATCAAAATAGTAATTTATTTTAATAAAATTTGATTTTTGACTACTTTATGATATATTGTTTTTGACTGTTAAATAATATTTAGGGACATGAAAATGTTAGAGATAGAGATAGATAATAAAAAAATAGAGGCAGATGAAAATTCTAGTCTTTTGGATATACTTCAAAAATCGGGCAAAAAAAATAATAATATAGTAGCATGCTATTTTAATGATGAACTTGTTGATTTGAGTTATAAACCAAATATTTCTGGTGTTATGATACCTGTAAAAAATGATTCTGATGAGGGGCTTACAATATTAAGGCATTCTACAAGTCATCTTATGGCACATGCTGTTATACGCTTGTTCAAAGATGTTTTGGTTTCGATAGGTCCCGCTATTAAAGATGGATTTTATTATGACTTTGATATAGAGAAAACATTTACAGATGAGGATTTGCCAAAAATAGAAGCCGAAATGAAAAGTATTATAAAGGAAAATATTGCTCTAATACGTAAAGACATGAAAAGAACTGATGCTATAGAATATTTTAAAAATATTGGCGAAAAATATAAAGTAGAAATACTTGAGGGTATAGATGCCGAGATGGTGTCTTTTTATGAACAGGGTGATTTTATCGATTTATGCCGTGGTCCCCATGTTCCATCGACAGGCTATATAAAGTCATATAAACTTATGAGTGTTGCGGGTGCTTATTGGCGAGGCGATGAAAAAAACCAAATGCTTTCTCGTATTTATGGCGTGGCATTTGAGGATAAGTTAAAACTTGAAGCATATCTTAAAAGACTTAAAGAGGCAAAAGAGCGTGATCATAGAAAAATAGGTAAGGATTTAGATTTATTTAGTTTTCATGAAGAGGGCCCTGGCTTTCCTTTTTGGCATCCAAATGGCATGGTGATTTATAGAGAATTGGAATTATTTGCCCGTCAAAAAAATGAACAATATGGTTATGATGAAATTAGAACACCTATTATACTTAATGAAAGCCTATGGCATAAGAGTGGACATTGGGATAATTATAAAAGTAATATGTACTTTACAAAAATAGATGAGCTCGATTTTGCTGTCAAGCCAATGAATTGTCCGGGTGGTCTGCTTGTCTTTAAATCAAAAATGCATAGTTATAAAGAGCTGCCTATAAGAACAGCTGAATTTGGGCTTGTACATAGACATGAACTTTCTGGCGTACTTCATGGGCTATTTAGAGTGCGTTCATTTACACAAGATGATGCTCATACATTTTGTACAAGTGAGCAAATGGTAGATGAGATAAAAACAACAATAGAATATACATTGAATGTTTATAAAACATTTGGTTTTGAAAACTATGAAATATTTATAGCAACTCGTCCTCAAAAGTCTATCGGTACAGATGAAGAATGGACAATGGCTACAAATGCATTGACATCATCTCTTGATGAACTCAATATATCATATAAAATTAAAGATGGCGATGGTGCTTTTTATGGACCTAAGATAGAGTTTAATATAAAAGATGTGCTTGAAAGAAATTGGCAATGTGGGACTATTCAAGTAGATTTTTCAATGCCAAAAAGATTTGATATACATTATGAAGGCAGTGATGGCAAAAGGCATTTTCCTGTTATGCTACATAGAACTATATTAGGCTCGCTTGAAAGATTTATAGGTATCCTTATTGAACATTATAATGGTAAATTTCCATTATGGTTATCGCCACTCCAAGTATTGATAGTCCCTGTAAGTAATGATGAAAAGCAGCTTGTGAAATGTAGTGAGATTGAGAAAATATTGCTAGATAATGGAATAAGGGTAAAAATAGACGACAGTAATGAGAATTTAGGTTATAAAATAAGGCGTGGACGCTTGCAAAGAACTCCATATATTGTTATAATAGGGGACGAAGAATTGTCATCCTCTACTGTATCACTTAGACTTAGAAGTGGAGTAGAGAGTAAGGGTATGGTTTTGCAAGAGGTGGTAGAAAAGCTTTTGGTAGAATCTAGAGAATATATGAATAATTCTATCTTTGAATAGATTATAAATTAAGGGGTATTAAACGAATAATATGGCTTCAAATTTCAATAGAAGAAAACAAATGGAAAGGATTAATGGAAATATCACAGCCGAAGAGGTTAGGGTAGTCCATGAAGAAAGAGGCTCTCTTGGTGTGATGAGTCTAAGAGCTGCATTAGATATTGCTGAGAGCGAAGGTATCGATTTGGTAGAGATAGCGCCTACAGCAATCCCACCTGTGTGTAAGTTGATAGACTATGGTAAGCATAGATTTGAGATACAAAAAAGGGATAAAGAGGCTAGAAAAAAGCAAAAAACTGTAAAGCTAAAAGAAATAAAGTTGCGACCTAAGATAAGTGGCCATGATTATAATTTTAAAATGAACCATGTTCGTGATTTTTTAGAAGATGGCGACAAAGTTAAAATTACTGTGATGTTTCGTGGTAGAGAAATGAGTCATATAGATATTGGTCGTGAAATAATAAATAAGGTTATGGAAGATTTGAAAGAAGAATCTATTATTGAAAAGCCTGCTAAATTAGAAGGTAGAAATTTAACTATGGTACTTAGCCCTTCTAAACAAAAAAAGGTAAAAACTACCGAGGCAAATGATAATAAAGAACCCACTGGCGAGTAGTGCTTATCACGCTAAACGCTTGAGTATATAATTAAATAAAGGAGACTCCATAAAGGAATAGGTTATGAAAAATAAATTAAAAACTTCTAGTGCTGCAAAAAAAAGATTTCGTATAACGAAAAAAGGTCGTGTTAAATTCGCTAGGGCTTTTGGTAGACATAATTTTTTAAATAAATCTACAGATAGAAAGCGTAAGTATCGAAAGATGAAATTGGCTGATGATACAAATATGCTTGAGATGCCTAGACTTATGCCATATGGTAGACCATAAATTATAATTCAGGAGAAATAATAATATGAGAGCAGGTAGCGGTATTGTAAGAAAAAGAAGGGTTAAAAAGATATTAAAAATGGCTAAGGGCTATTATGGTGCCCGAAGCAAGCAGATGAAAACAGCTAAAGAAGCTGTAATGCATGCTTTGAAATATGCCTATCGTGATAGAAGACAAAAGAAGAGAATGATGAGAAGACTTTGGTCTCTTAGAATAAATGCACAGTGTAGAAAAGAAGGCATTTCATATAGTAGATTTATAAATGGGCTTAAAAAAGCTAATGTACTTATGAATAGAAAAGTTCTTTCTAATCTTGCTATATATGATGCGGAGGCTTTTGCTAAAGTTGTCGTTGTCGCTAAGAAAGCATTGGGATTAGAGGCTTAGAGAGATTAAAATATAATACATATATATTTTGTTTATAAAACTTAAACTGATATGAAGTTTTGGCTTTGTATCAGTTTTTTTATATTAATGGGTCAAATGCATATCTATATGTTAGACTCAGATTAAATGTATCTTGATTCCAATCGAGTGCTTCAAATGTTTTATTATTGCTTGCTGTGGTACTTCTTATGCTAAACATAGGCATAACAATTTAAATTATAAGCAGCTCTGATGCCAATATAATGATTTTTAGATACCATATATTCAGCACCAAAAGCAAAACTCATGTCGATAGTAAAAACTGATTTAAAAGACTCTATTGCTTCTCCTTTATTACTTTCTTGTGTATAGGGATGTTTTGTAGTAGGCATATTAAAATTAGGTCCTATAAAGGTATATAATATAATATTTTTAGAACTATATTGAAGGCGTAGCATAAGTGGTATAATCATATCAATTCTAGTAATTGTTATCTCATCTTTTTTAATACTAGATTCAGCATGAAAAGACCTAGATACACCAACACCTAGACCAGTTTCTATAGCAAAATATGGAGAGAAATTAAACATTAAATTTGCTTGAAAAGCTGGGCTAAAAGAGAATGTCGATTTCTTTTTAAATTCATCCGTTGGATTAAATGAGTTTAAGAATTTTTTATAATCATCCCCTCTGTTCATATTAAAACCACCGCCCAAAAATGAAGCCCCTATAGAAATTTGTAGTGCATGCGAAGGCTTTGCTGTAAACAAAAGTAGCATGGTAAATATAGTAAAAAAAATACTTTTCATTAACACTTTCCTCATTATACATGTGAGCATAAAAAGACCTTATCTATGTATAACAAATATTATATAAATGTCAATTATTTTTTACTATACTAGATGGGATATTTAGTTATTTCAATATATTTTACTACTGTTATATACCCATTATAAGAAGCTATCATTAAAGAAGTTTGATACTCTTTATTTTTAGCATTAACATCTGCTCCTTTATTAATTAAAACTTTCACTGTCTCAGTATGACTTTTATAAGAAGCAGATATTAAAGCAGGCATGCCTGTTTATTTTTTAATCAAAATTTTTACTTTGCTTTTCAAATTTTGTGTATAATTCATTATCTTATTTTAAATGTCTAAATGAACTTGCTTGAAGTTCAGGACAGTATTTACGTGCATTCTCTTTACAACTCTTCCTCAAAG
>CAMRBQ010000077.1 GCA_947040495.1 uncultured Spirochaetia bacterium | reverse complement strand
AACCTTTTGAACGAAAAGAATTTACTTATAAAAAGTATTTCTAATGATAAAGATCTGTTACCAAAGATATTTTTATAAATATTTTTGTTTAAAAGATAGAACATTTTTATGTCAAAGAAAATTTTAACTAAAAGAGAGGTTGGTAATGAAGGAGAAGATATAGCGTTAGCGTATTTACTCAATCTTGGTTATGCTTTGCTGTGTAGAAATTGGCGAAGTAAACATAGAAATTTTGGTGAAATTGATTTAGTAATGACAAAAGGAGTTGTTATTGTGTTTATAGAGGTAAAGTATCGTAAACAAGGATGTTTTGGTGATGCCTCATATGCTATTAATGAGAAGAAAAAGAAAACTTTATATCGGACTGGTGAGCAATATCTAATCGAAAGTGATATGCCGCTTACAACTGAATGTTTGTTTTCTGCAGTGTTAATAGATGAAAGTGCATATGCCAGGTCTATCTCAGTTATTGAAAATATTTTTATTTAGGGTGTATCTATGAAAACAGCAGTAAAAATAGACCCTAAGAAAATAGCTAGGCTGAAAAAGATGATTAAAAGCGAAAAGTATATTGATAAAGCTTTAAATGATCTTGCAGGCGAACTAGCTGAAGATTTTCAATAGGTTCTAACTTGATGGAAGATTATAATATGATGAATATCATTTCTCGTGCAAAAAAAACTTTAGAGATAGAGGCGTCCTCGATTATGAGGATGCTTGAACATCTCGATAAGAATTTTGAAGATGCCGTTGCTTTTTTATTCTCTACTAAGGGTAGGGTAATAACGTCAGGCATTGGTAAAAGTGGTCATATCGCTAGAAAAGCAGCGGCCACATTTGCATCAACAGGGACTCCAAGTTTTTTTGTAGACCCTGTCGAATGCATGCATGGCGATTTTGGTATGATTACAAAAGATGATGTTATGATACTATATTCAAAAAGTGGCGAAGTATCAGAAATGTCTAATATGGTAAACTGGCTTTTAAGACAGGCTATACCTTATATTGCTATAACAAATGAAATAAATTCTTTTATAGCAAAGCATGCACATATAACATTACTTATTTATGTAGAAAAAGAAGCTTGTCCACTCAATCTTGCCCCAACAGCAAGCTCTACAGTAAGCTTAGCACTTTCAGATGCTCTAGCAACATCTTTAATGGAATTACATAATTTTGATAAGTATGATTTTGCAAAATTCCACCCGGGTGGTGACCTTGGCAAGCAAGCAACAACAATTGAACATATAATGCATACAAATGATTTACCTATAGTTGATGAACATACAAAATTAAATGATTCTATAGATGTAATGATAAAACATAAACTTGGGGTTTTACTTGTTTTAGATGGCGATATTTTAAAAGGCATTTTAGTTGATGGTGATTTTAAACGTATTTTATCTAACTCTAATGATATAGGAAATATACTTAAAAAGCCTGTTAGTGAAGTTATGAACGTGAGCCCTGTTACTGTGGCTAAAGATGATTTAATTGGTGACGCTTTATCAAAGATGGAGGGGCGTATAACAAGTCTTATTGTTGTAGAAGATTCTGATGAGGGTCGAAAATTATTGGGGGTGCTACATATCCATGATATTTTAAAGTATAAAGCTATATAGGATAATATTTTTTAATATTTATGAAATCTTTTTTTAATATAAAATCTATAATAAAAATTATTTTAATTATACTTATTTTAGTGTTTGTTTCAATCATTACACCATTTGTAATTAAAAGATATAATGTCTCTAAAATAAAAGATGCTGTTATAAAAGATTTAAAAATAAATAATGCACATTCTGATATTATAAGAACATACATGGGGGAAACTGATGCCCAAAATTTTTATTTTTATATAGAATATAAAGAGAGTAATATTATATATGTGGTTGAATATTTATGTCAAAAAATTGATAATGAATGGGTGTTTTATTTTATAGCAAAAGATTTTCTAAGATACGAAGAATAAATATTTAAATTGATAAAATGGAGAATTATGATATGAGTAAATATTTTTTAGGCTTAGATGCTTCTACACAAAGTATTAAGGGAACAATAATTGATTTTGAAACAAAAGATGTCATGTATGAAAAATCTATTAATTTCGAAGATAGCTTTGCTGATATTTACAATATAAAATCTGGTATAATAGTTGATAGTAATCCGCTTATAGTACATTCATATCCTAAGATGTGGGTTCATGCTATAGATTTATTGTTTGCTGAAATGAAAAGCGATAATGCACCATTAGATAAAATACTTGCTATATCTGGAAGTGGACAACAGCACGGCAGTGTTTATTTGAATGATAATTTTTTAGACTATCTAAATAATCTTAAAAATAAAACATCTTTGCTTGATGGTATTGATGATATATTTTCTCGAAAGACAAGTCCTATATGGATGGATAGTTCTACAGAAAAAGAATGTGATGAAATACGTAAATCGATAGGCGGCGTTGCGGAAGTTTTTAAGCTAACAGGTAGCGATGTATTTGCGAGATTTACAGCTTCACAGATAAGAAAATTTTATAAACAAGAAGAGCAATCTTATAATAATACAAAACATATACATTTAGTTAGTTCATTTTTGGCTTCAATTATGAGTGGTATATCTGCTCCTATAGATTATGGTGATGGGGCTGGAATGAATATGATGGATATTGAAAAATGCATATGGAATGAAAAATGTTTATCTGCAACTTCCCCCAATTTAAAAGATAAGATGACAGATATTGTAAACTCTGACACATGCATAGGTAATATATCAGAATATTTTGTGAAAAATTATAATGTTAATAAAGATGCCACTATTGTTGTATTCAGCGGGGACAATCCAAATTCGATGATAGGTGTAGGTCTTACAAATGAAGGGCAAGCCGCATATTCACTTGGGACAAGCGATGTCTATATGTCTTTGATGAAAAAACTTAGCGTTAATATAAATGGTGAGGGGCATATATTTAGAAGTCCTATAGGTGACTATATGACTTTGCTTGTATATAAAAATGGCTCTCTTGCCCGTGAACAAATTAGAGATAAATATAAACTTAATTGGACTACATTTACAGAGGCATTGATAAAAACTAAGGCTGGTAATAATGGTGGAATGATGCTACCATATTTTTATCCCGAGATAATCCCTGTAGTTACAGAGCCTAAGGTCATAAGAAAAAACATTGATGAAAGCGATGCTTTTGCTAATGTAAGGGCGATTATAGAGGCACAAATGTTGAGTAGTAGAGTGCATTCTGATTGGATGAATGTTGATATAGATACTATTTATGCTACAGGCGGGGCTTCAAAAGACAAAGAGATATGTAAAGTTATGGCGAATGTCCATAAGGCTGATATTTATAATTTTGATTCGACAAACAGTGCTTCTTTGGGCTCGGCTATTAGGGCTTTACATGCTTATTATAAAAAAGAGAAAAGCGAGTTATCTTGGGCTGCGGCTACTACTGGCTTTGTGCATGTCGATAAAAAAAATAAAGTTAGTCCAAATATTGAAGATATGAAAGTTTATGATGAGATGGCTGTAAAATATAAAGAACTCGAAAGTGAATACTTTGACTTCTATCAAAAAGTGAAATAGTTAATAGATAATCATAGCATCGCCATATGAAAAAAATCTATATTTTTTTTCTATAGCAGTTTTATAGCCGTTTATAATATTTTCATATCCACCAAAGGCAGTAACCATTGCAAGTAATGTTGAATTTGGTGTATGGAAATTTGTTATAAGTTTGTCGACACATTTAAATTTATATGGAGGGTATATAAATATATTAGTTTCTCCAGATACTTTATCAAATGAATTAGTTTTATCATTGTATTGGCTTTCGAGTACACGTGCTACTGTTGTTCCTGAAGCGATAATATTTTTTCCTTCATGTTTTTTTTTGCGTATAATTTTCATTGATTTTTCATCTATAGAAAAACTCTCATAATGCATAATATGTTCTGTTATATATTTTGTTTTTAATGGGGCAAATGTTCCAAAGCCTACATGGAGGGTTATATATACAATATCAATATTTTTATTGCTTATTTTTTTTAACAAATTTTCTGTAAAGTGTAGTGAGGCTGTGGGGGAGGCGACACTGCCATAATTTTTGGCAAATACATTTTGATAATATGTTTTATCACTTTCATAATACTCATTTTCACCCCGCTCTTTTCGTTCCTGAATAATATATGGGGGCAGGGGGATATTGCCTATATATGAGAGTACACTGTTATCTATATCTTTAGAGAACTCGATTATTTTTGTATTTTCATTGGTTCTTTTTATAATGCATTCGATTATTTCATTTTCAAAATCTACATATAAAATATCATTGTCTTTTATATTTCTAGCTTTGACAAGGCATTGCCATGTATTATCATTTGTTTTTTTTAGTAAAAGTATTTCAACTTTAGCCATAGTTTTTTTATATGCAAAAATGCGTGCTGCGATTACTTTGCTATCATTTAAGACAAGAACATCGCCTTCATTCATATAGTCTACAACATCATAGAAATGTTTATGGCTTAAATCCCCACATTTTGACAAAGCCATAAGTTTGCACTCATCACGTTCTTCCTCTGGTTTTGTCGCTATTAATTCTTTAGGTAGAAAAAAATTATATGTATCTGAAAGTAGATAATCTATCATGAGAAATAATTTTCTAGTTAAACGCTTTTACTATTCTTTGAAAAGGCATTAGATTACTATCTTTTATAAACTTAGAATCTTTATAACATCTAATATATGGTATTAAAGCATTTTGCCAAAAATTTTCTTTGAAGTCCATAAACTTTTCAACATGGGCACTTGTATTATATATACCTATACATATAAATACATCATCGCTATAATTTACATTATCTTTAAAATCTTTTTCAAGAGCATGCCAATCAGGACACCAATCTTGAGTGAGTACTGCGATAACATTTTTTGATTTTGCGAGCAAGCTCTCTGGTATTTCTTTATTTTCAATAGTTTCTAATATATCATTATCTGTCATATTATAAAATGTTATCATTGTTTTTCTCCTAGTATAATAAAATTTATTTTTTACTTATTATTGTAGATTCTTCATCGGTGGCAATTAAGGTTTCACCTTTTTCTAATATAAGAAACTCTTTTTCATCCCAAGGACCATTTAATAATTTTATAATAAGAGAAGGGTCGCCTTTGAGTTCGTCCATATTCCAATTCAAATATTTGCTACTTTCTTTAGTTATCTCTTTATATTTTTTATTATCACATATATTTTCTATTTCTACATATGTTAAATTATTATAGTTGTCCATCCAGCCCTGTTCTATTTCCATTAGATAGTCAGCATTCTCTTGCCCATATTCATCGATGTAATATTTTCTAAGCTCTTCATCACGTTTTTCACCAGGCATAAGTGTAGCATCTATCCAACCGGGAGTATACCAATATGTACCAGGGTTTTTATCAAAATATTCTCTGTACCTTTCTTTTGAACCCAAAAATAAAGTAATACAATCATGGGCTCGAGGGATAATAACAGGGATATCATGGGCTACAATATTTTCTATTGATTTTGAACAAAGCCCATAACCTAATATTATTATATCATATCTATGTTTTCCTTCATCGTCAACATCAGCACTTATTTCATCAATTTTTTTCTGTACAGAATCTCTAAGTATATCTGGACTATTATGAAGGCATTGTTTTAAAAAAGAATATGAATACATATTAGGGCTTTTACTAGCAAAATAGGAAAATTCTCTCCAAAAAACCTGACATCCTATAATATGGTAATGCTTTGTATATCTATTGCGTATAATGTCTTTGTATTGTGTCGCCATTTTTTATTCTCTTCAGCATCATAAATATTACTTAGATACCTCATTTTAATTATATAAATTATACATCTATAATTAAAAAAATCAATTTGTGATAATAAAAGTCACATACAAATTTTATAGAGTCCTATAAACGCTATTTGTCTTTTTCTTTATCGCTAGAATCAACAATAGCTAAATCGCTTACCTTAACAGGGCTCTTTACATTTACAACTTTTACACCTTTGGCATTTCTTCCAAGTTCAGGTATATCTTTTGATTGTACTTTTATCATCATATCTTCAGTAGTTACAATCATTATATCATCATCATTGCCAACGGTCTTTACACGAGCAACAAAACCAGTTTTATTGTCTATTTTCATGTATATTTGACCTTTGCCACCACGCCCTTTTACATTAAACTGCTTTGCAGATAGTCGTTTACCAATTCCATTTTCTGTTATGACTATAAGTGAACGACCTTTTCTTAATGCATTTCCAGATACACATTCATCACCGCTATTTAATGTTATACCTTTTACGCCTGATGCAACTCGGCCTTGCTTTCGGATTTTTTCTTCACTTACTCTAAGAGCAAGCCCATTTCTTGTGGTCATGATATAATCATCACCTTTTTCTACAACGTCAATTCCAACAAGGTCATCATCATTATCAAGTTTTAATGCGAGTACACCTCTTTTTTTGGCATTTTCAAGGACACTTAATAACATCTTTTTTATAGTTCCACGTTTAGTTATCATCATCAGTGTATGGTCATCACCAAAATTTTTGACTGTAACATAGCTTGTAACATTTTCATCTGGGGTAAGATTTAATATAAACTTAATACTTTTACCCTGTGATGTTTTATTCATCATCGGTATTTCATGCACTTTCATCCAAAATGCTTTGCCTTTATTGGTACAAAGGATAACATAGTCTTTTGTAGCTATTGTTACTCGATTGAACACCAACGCCACCTCTACCTTGTGCTCTATAACTAGAAGGCTGCACACGTTTTATAAAACCTTGTGTGGTTATGGATATAATCATATTTTCATCATGAATTAAATCATCTTCATCCATACTCAAATCATCAATTTTTCCAATTATTTCGCTACGTCTTGCATCGCCATATTTTTCAGATATTCTAATTAAATCTTCTTTTATAAGAGCAAGTATCTTTTTTGGATTTGCTAGAAGGTCTTTATAATATGCTATACGTTTTTGAAGTTCCGCGAGTTCTTCTTCTAGTTTAAGTTTTTCAAGTGCTGTAAGTCTTTTTAATGCCATATCAAGTATAGCTTGGGCTTGCTTTTCAGATAACTTATATGTGCTCATAAGCTTATCTCGAGCCTCATCTGTACTTTGGCTTGCACGTATAATTTTTATAATATTATCTATATTTGCTTGTGCAATTAGAAGCCCTTCTACAATATGTACACGAGCTTCATCATTTTTTAAATCAAATTGAATACGCTTTGTTACAACATTAAGTCTATGCTTTACAAATAGCGATATTATTTCTTTTAAATTGAGTACCTTAGGCTGTCCATCAACTAGGGCTAGATTAATAATACCAAAAGTAGCTTCAAGTTCTGTATGCTTGAACAACTGATTTATGACTATCTGTGTATTGACATTTCTTTTCATCTCAATAACAAGACGCATTCCACCTTTTCTACTACTCTCATCACGAATATCACCAACGCCCTCAATTTTTCCTTCTTTTACAAGATTGGCTATTTTTTCATGTAAATTACTCTTTACAACATTGTATGGAAGCTCTGTTACAATGATAGCATCTCTATCTTTTCTTACGACTTCCATCTCAAATCTAGCTCTAAGTTTTATCTTTCCTCGACCTGTTAAATAGGCAGACTTGATTCCTTCCTTTCCATATATGATAGCACCTGTAGGAAAGTCAGGTCCTTTTATATATCTCATTAAATCTTTTATTTCTATATCTTCATTTTCTATATAGGCAGATATAGCACTTATTACTTCTTTTAGATTATGCGGAGGCATATTTGTCGACATACCTATAGCAATCCCCATGCTACCATTGACTAATAGTTGTGGAAATGAGGCGGGCAGTACAGAAGGCTCTTGTCTCGAATCATCAAAATTCGGTGTAAATCTTACAGTTTCTTTTTGTATATCTGTAAGCATTTCTTCGGCTATCATCATCATTCTAGCTTCTGTATAACGCATGGCTGCTGGTGGATCATCATCGACAGAACCGAAATTACCTTGTCCATCTATCAGTTTATAACGCATAGAAAAATGCTGTGCCATTCTAACCATAGTACCATAAACAGCAGCATCACCATGTGGATGATACCTCGCTAATACTTCACCTACAGTAGAAACAGATTTTTTATGCGGTTTATCATGGGTTAGCCCTAATGTATGCATGGCATATAGTATACGTCTATGAACGGGCTTTAGACCATCTCTCACATCAGGCAATGCCCTTGAGACAATAACACTCATAGCATAATTGAGGTATGAATCTTTTAATTCAGTTTCTATAGCAATAGGGGATATACGTTTTAATATATCTTTTGTCAGTGTAGAAATTTTTGTTTCTTCTTCTTGAGGTTTATTCTTTTTGTCTTGAGCCATATGTTTTTGTACCTTCGATTACGGTTATTATGATAATTATAATTTTTATAACATTATAGAGTAAATTATACTATTATAATGTAAAAAAGTCAAAATTTTGATAGTCTTTGAGATAAGAGTATACTAGATATTTATACGGTAGTTAAAAAACGCTTTGTTTAATTTTTTGGTATACATGAGTCAATTGCATTTTCTACTGTATAATCGCTTCCTAATTCATTCAAAAGGATATGATATGCTTTTTCCGCACGCGATTTAAAATCTTGTTTTTGCTTTTCATTCCAAGGACTTGGATCTGGGGGGTACTCCCAATCTAAACAACCTGCGTATTCATCTTCAAGACTGTTGAGCAGTGTTATCAACTCTTGTGAAATTGGCAATGCATCGTTTTCAATAGCGAGGTTGTATTGTTGTTCTGCCTTGTTATTCGCAGCCCAAATGCAAATCCCACCATGTTCAAACCAAAATTTTAACTTATATTTATCCACGTAACCATACCTTTCTATTATCTTGAAACCCACATTAAATCTGTATGTCAATTTTTTTGTCTATTGTGATTTGATAAATTCTTTTATAATGTGAATTATCAATGGAACCATAAAGAATACAAGAAATATTCCCAAAACTAAAAAAGGACTAATTCCTTTATAGTAGCCTTTAATATAATATTGCTTTGGGTTTTCTGCATTATAATAAAGAGTAACAACATCACCTGCTTTATATTTGCTTGTATTGCCCTGTCCTAAATTATGTTTAATTGTTGTTTCTTGTCCATTTGCAGTATAGCGAATTACTGGATAATGATTAATCACATCTCTTGTTCTCGTATTATCGTTGCTATCTTTGTATGTTTCTTCCTCTTTTTGCATTATTATATGAACTATTTCTGCTGTAGTTTTATTTTTAGCAACCATCCTAATTTTGAAATGTGAGATTATAATAGCTGAGCCTATTGTTAATAACAAAAGTGGCATTATTGAAATGATTATAAGTGTAGATTTTTTTAGTTTTAATTTAAATGGTCTAGATTTTTTATCATTTGTTTCTACATTGTCTTCTATATTCTCATATATATTTACATCAGTCATTTTGAATTTTATATAGGGGATTATGTTCATTGTTATAAAACTGTATGTCAATAAAATACCAAATAATGTTATAAATATTCCAAAAATTAATACTAACAAATGCATTTTACCATTTCGTTCTTCTACGCTATAATGCTGTTCGGGGTTTTTTGGATTATAAAAAACTGTAATTGCATCTCCTACATCATAATTTTTTGAATATGAGGAATCAATATTATAATTGACGATATACTCTTGCCCATTTGCCATATAACTAATTACAGGATAATAATAAATATTTTCACTTTCACTGCCGTCTTTATCTATAAATGTTCTATTTTCATTTACCATCTTAATAATTTGAGCAGTAGTTTTATTTCTAGCAATTACTTTGGGATAAAAATGTGGTATTAAAATAGCCAAACCAAATGCAAAGAGTACAAATATTATCACAATATTAATCATTGTATTTCCTAATGAAAATTTATGTTTGGTTTTTTTTTTTGATATCATAGCAATCACATTTTTTAATTTGTTTGAGTATTATC
>CAMRBQ010000076.1 GCA_947040495.1 uncultured Spirochaetia bacterium | reverse complement strand
GACTGGAGTTCAGACGTGTGCTCTTCCGATCTGTCTACTTGCAAAAGAATTGTAAAATTAACTCTTCCTAACCCTTGAATAATTAATTCTTTTGGGATTAAGTATGGCATCATATACAATAACTTGCTTCATCATATCTTCATTCAGCAATACACTATAAGACTGTTTCACCTCTTTTATATTTTCTTCTTCATCTATAGACTTTATATTATTTATACTCGATCTATACTGTTCATTCGAATTTTTTATACTAAGTCTAGCATTATCAATTTGATTTTTTATGCTAGCAGTACTTTTTGCTTCAATATTGTCTTTAATCATAGATGGACTCTTTTCAGTAAAATATTTGTTGGCATCTTTTATTTTAGAATCAGCTGTTTCAGTTTTTTCTAAAATATCTTTTAAATACTCTAATGCATTATTATCATAATCTCTTTCAGCATGAATGTTTCTACTATTTTGGCTTTGGCTATAATGAGTATCAGTTGTTTTATTAACTTTCAATAACTGTGCCTTTTTTACAGCATTAAAAACAGTGCCAATAATCATCAAGACAACCCAAATTAAAATTATCCAAGAAAATTGCATGCGAAACCCACCCTTAATATAAACATAAGAGTAGAGGATTAAAATATCATCCCCTACTCTTTAAAATTTAACTTAACTTTTAAAATCCCTAAATGACAAGAAAACAAATACTACCAAATATCTTTAGGATCATCAGGATCAGAATATGTACTCAAATACATATCAGTAGTAGCGGATAGATCATCAAAATACACAAAATACTTACCACGTGTATCTTTAGGGTCACAATCTACTCTAATACCAACAAAATCTATTCCCGAATCTTGTGTATGAACATCTTCTTGTGCTATAGCAGGTGAAACATAAGCAGAAATCTTTTTCCATCCTACAAAATTAAGTGATGACATACCAATCTGATGCGTACTTCCAAATGAATCAGAAATATAAAAACTCATAGAGTGTTCATAATTTCTACCCGCAACCCAAACATTAATATCCTTTACAGTACCAGGAATTCTTATCTTTTTAGGTGGTAAGACAGAAAATCCAGTATGCCCTGTTTTTAAATATTCAATTTTAACACCAAGTATGTACTTACTAGCATCAGGGCTTGATGCTTTAACATCGGCAGCAGCACCATCCTTTCTTGTAAGTGTAGCTATACCATTATCCCTAGACATAGATACTGTCCAAGTATTTGCGAATTCAAAATCATCTATAAGATAATTTGTAATCATTTCGGTAGCCATACCTGCAGTAGCAGCGGTATCAGCAGGAGCTGCACCACCATCCTCAACTTGAGCAAAAACAACGATTAAAGCAAAACTAAATATTATAATTATACTTATAAGTATTTTTTTCATAATTTATTCTCCTTGATTATCTAATTTATTCTGTAGCAGCAGTTCCGCCACCTGTTACTGGTGCACCATTTTCCTGATCCGAATACTGTTGTGCTTCACTACCACCAGCTTCTCTAGCTAGTTCAGCCTCTAGATCAGAACCATCATAACTCTCTCTAAATATGTCAGTAACTACTTTACAATAATCAAGAAACACTGAGAAACTCTCACTAGTTTCTTTAGGAGAAGACCAAAAACGGAAGTTCATAAAGCGAAGACCCTTTGTTCTAGGAACATAAGATTCATCCTGTGGTATATATAAAGGTATAGGTGTAGACAAATTTTTCCAACCTAAATACCTCAAAGAACCGAATGGAAGAGTATGTGAATACCCTCTAAAGTCTGATAAAACGACTTCCATAGAATAATCATAATTACCACCCCAAACCCAAACATCAATCGACGCTACCTTACCAGGAATAAGCTTTTGTTCTACTGGAACCAAATCAAAAAAGTTATAAGCATCTCTCAAAAAAGAAACCTTAATTCCAAATGAATTTGTAGATTGACCAGACAAAATACCCATACCTGCTGGTATACTAGGGTAAGTTTTAATAGAAGGATATTCTATAGCCAAATCATTATGATTCGTCCTTACTCCAAACAACATAAATTTACTAGCATTACTAATTGGTTGCCACTCGTCAGTTGTTTCAAAGTTATAAAGAACTTTATTTTCCATATAAAGCCCAACTTGAGCAGTCAACATGCTAGATAGAGACATTAAGCATAAAGCAGTAATAAATGTCATTACCCTAGCATTTTTAAAAAATCCCATAACACTCTCCTTTTGAGAAGACTTTATTTTTAGATAGTCCGCAGTAACTCTACTGCTAAATCTAGCTAAAGTCTATATGAATTAATTTTAAATTTCTAAAATACTTAAGTATGATAGCACAAAAATATATTATTGTCAAGATAAAATAATGTTTTATTTCAATTATATTTTACTCTTTATCTTTTCAAAACGTTTTATAGATATTTTTTTAGATTCATCATCTATCCAAGTTTCAAAAGATTTTTCTATATTTTGTTCGCCAAGATAGTTTTTTACCCTAGAACGAATTGCATCTTCATTTTTCTTTACATCCAAAATTTTAACTATCCAAAAGCCCTGCCCTACTGTTTCTCCAACCTTACTAACAGAACCTCTTTTATATCCCGAGTTTACCATATTAAGGGCACGAGATAGATGAAGGGGTAGTCTTTTTGTAGAAACATCTGAAATTAGATAATAACCCAAATTGCCGCCACTGTCTTTCGTCCTAGAATCATCGCTATATTTCCTTGCCAAAGAAGAAAAATCACTATTATTTATAGCCATTTGACGAACAGAAGCAGATAATTCAGATTTATCCTTTTTTTCAGAAAATGTTTTTGCTTTGAAAAATATCCAAGCAACTTGAACAGATGTATCAGATTCAAAATACCTTCTCTCATCACCTTTCGACTTAATATAATAAGCATCAGCCTCTTTATCTGTTATTTCTGTAGGTTTTATAGCTACACCATAAAGATTTTGTATAATTATCTGTTTTTTAATTGACGATTTATACTCATCGATATCCATACCTTGAGCCATAATAGCCTTTTCAAATGTTTTTATATCTGGTATATTATTGGATTTCCTTATTCTATCCATCTCTCTCTCGATTTCTCTATCATGCACTTGAATGCCATATTCTTCTGCCTTTATTTTCAAGACCTTCTCATCGATAAGGTCTACATACACATCTTCATCTGTGATCTTTTTTCCTTCCATCCTGCCCAAAACTATAAGATATTTTTTTCTCGAATTAAAATCCATAGTTGTAATAGGAACATTACCAACAGTAACCAAAACAGAGTTTACTACTTCTCCATACAATATGCTAGAAATAAACAAAAGCAGTAAAGATAATTTTAACATTTTCATAGCCTAACTTCCTCCATAGAAGTTATAATATTATTATTTGCATCACCCAATATAGATTTTGTAACAGAAAGTACATCTTTATCATTATCGGTCACACAAAACCTATATGAAGCCTTATTAGCCTTCTCACATTTTATGCCCTCATAATCCAAAATACTATCCAAATCAATAGCAACCTCTATAGCAGGGTCGACAATGCATAAATGCGGATAAATACTAGCTATAGTTTCTGCCAACAAGGGATAATGTGTACAACCTAGTATAAGTGTATCTACATTAAAAACAAGGTCGTCTAAGTACTCTCTTAAAACCATTTCAGTAGCCTTATGGTAATAAAAATTTTCTTCCACAAGGGGTACTAATAGTGGGGTTTCTTTTTGAAAAACATTTATACTATCATCTATCAATTTTATCGCATTTTTATAGGCATTGCTTTCAATAGTCCTTCTAGTCCCAATAACAGCGACATTTTTAGATTTACTATTTAATAAAGCCATCTTAGCACCCGCCTCAATAACACCTAGTATAGGTATAGAAAAAGCATCCTTCAATGTAGACATCGCAATGGCACTTGCAGTATTACAGGCAACTACAATACATTTTGCCCCTTCAGATACAAGAAAGTCTACACATTCAAGTGTATATCGAATGATAATATCCTTACTACGATTACCATATGGTACACGTGCTGTATCGCCCAAATATAAAATAGATTCATTTGGTAAATGTTCTATAATAGTCTTGGCAACCGTAAGTCCGCCAACACCAGAATCAAAAATGCCTATCATAATTAAATATAATCACTCACTTTTTATATTACATTAACATAACTGTTTTATAGTATAACATTATCTAATTATTTATTCAATTGAGTGCTCATCTTATTTACACTTAATACCAAATGATTAGCCTATGCTATATCTGCAACTATAATAAGCTGGTCTCTTTCAAGGATAACCTCATTAAGCATTGGATTTATAAAAACACCACGCCTTTCTATCCCTATAACAGCAGACTTTTTAGAAAGTAGCTTCAAATACAACTCTCCAAAAGTTAGCCCCAAATGTTCGGAAGCAACTGGTATCATTCCTAATTCTTTTCCATCTGTATCCAAAAGGTCGATAAATATTTTTAATAATATAGGATTTAAAGACGATTGACCAAGCAACATCCCTATCAAGCGGCTACTAACAATAAAGTCGGTAACATCATCAAAAGTTATCAAATTTCTATTTTGTACCGAATTCATTCCCGTAAGGATAGAAATATCAAGTTTCTCTTTTTTAATAATATGGCGTATTAATATAAGCAACATCATAACACCCGCATCATCATCACCTGTTGGGCTTAGTAGGAGTATTCTATTAATTTTATGTTCTTTAAAATAATTAATAAAATATTTCACTTTGTTTTTTTCTTCTGCCAATATAGCATAATCAAGACAAATAACACGACTTGCATCTTCAAAATATTGAGCTATTTCATCTTTTAATAATTCATTATTTGCTTGGTTGCTAATTACAAGAATATTATAATTTAAAACTCGATTATTAGGGATAGTTGGCATTGCTACATCTTCAGATTTAAGATTAGCCTTAGGGTTTTCTTGAGCGAGTATTATAAGTTCACATTTATTAGGAAAAACCGTTTCTGCATGTGGTGATAGAAAAATGTTACCATTCTCAATAAACCCTATTAATAAAGCCCTTTTTTTCAAATATGTTTTAGCAATTTCTATTGTAGTCTTTTGGCGATGCTTATTTGGTATAATATAAAATTCATTACCACTATAAGAAAATAATTCATTATAAACTATTGCAAGACCCGCAAAAGCAGTACTTTGAGCCACCATCTTGAGGAGAAACTCTGTTTCATAAACACTATGTATCTTTAATTTATTATCTGAAAGAGATTCCAAAATTTCTTGAAATTCTTTTTCACGAATAACTGCAGAAACTGTAACAGGAGTATTCTTTATTACTTTTTTCAAAGCAAGAATAATTTTTAAAGTCTGCACATCACTATCAGACATTACAACAACACTTTTACAATGTGCTATATTTAATAATCTCAAAGATTCAATATCTAAAGGGTCTGCTTCTCGAATAATCACTTCTGTATGCCCTTTATCTAATACTGAAATTTGTTGCTCTATATATTTTTTAGGCTTATTACATAATAAAACAATAGTTTTCACCTCATCAGATTTAATATATTCATCTATTAAAGATACAACAGCATCATTCCAGCCCAATATAGCAGTATGTTCCTCTTCTTGTATAAACATAGCACCATTACGAAGTTTATTAAGCTTGCCTCTCAATCCTTCATTGAGTATAGCGACTACCGAACTCCAAATAAAAATACCCGCAAAAGTCATAATGATAAGGAATAATAATACAGTCCCTTTTTCGCCTTCTTGAGCGGTAATAGTCCCCGTATCAAGCAAATGCATGCTACTTTTCCAGAGCATTTCTATATAATTATATGAAAATATAAGAGATGCAATATAGCTAGTTATAATTACAACAATAATTACTATAAGAAATAATAATGCCAGTTGATAATATATCCCTTTTTGCATGAATTTATCAATACGATATTTAAGTTTTGAAATAAATTTTAACATAACTCCCCTCTAATTAATCTTGTAGTATAAAACTGTTTATATACTATAATGTAGTTTTAATTTTTTCACAAATGCTAATTAGCCAAGCCATATCATCTCTAAATGCAAAAAATGGGCACTCGATTAAAAGCCCCCATTCAATTATTATTAATTTTATTTATTTTTGTTTATGATGTAAACTTAAAATCCCAGCTATTCGCTTGAAATTTAGCCTTATTCGCAGCAGAAGTAGTAACTGTAATAGCCGTTGTATCTACGCCGCCACCAAATGCATACTTATGTATACTTGCTAGATTAGACCCTGTCGCAATAGTCATAGCCTCCAAAGCAGTGCATCTATAAAACGCAGAATCTCCAATAGTTTCAACTAAAGGTAAACTAACAGTAGTCAAAGCAGTGCAGCCATTAAACGCAGAATCTCCAATAGTTGTAGCTAAAGGTAAACTAACATCAGTCAAAGCAGTGCAGCCATTAAACGCAAAACCTTCAATAGTTATAGCTAAAGGAAAACTAACAGTAGTCAAAAGCAGTGCGTCCCTAAACGCCCACTGTCCAATACTTGTAGCTTTTGGAGCAAACACTGAGACAATAGTTTTAACTCCTTCAGTCTTACTATCATAAAACGCCTGCTCAGGAATTGCTATAATATTTAGAAACTGTAGTTTAATTTTACGCCCGCTCACTTCTTTACTTTTCAAAAGTGCTTCTAGTTTGTCAAATTCGGCTGTTGTTGGTTTACCACCGTCTGTAATTATCCAAACATTTTCAACAGGGATTGCAGATGCAAGAGGAACGTCGTCAAGTGGAAATTCCACAAAAGGCACAAAAGGCACAAAAGGCACAACTGGCTTAACTGGCTTAACTGGCTTAACTGGATCTGTATTTCCACAGCTCAAAGCCATTAGCGAAATTGCGAAAATTGCTAAAACCAAACGGATTTTAGAATTAGCGGAAATTGTTTTATTCATTTATATGCTCCTTTTTTATACTTAATAATAATATAATATAAATATTAAATGTAAATATCATTTTAATGCAAAAAAAATGCAAAAAAAATGGGCACTCGATTAAAAGCCCCCATTCATATTTAATATTCTTAAACAAATAAATAACTATGCTACTTCGCACCGTTCTCTATAAGTATTTTTGCAATATCTTTATAGCCCATCATCGTAGCGAATGACAAAATAGACTGATTATGATTGCTTTCATATTTGGCATTGATATCAGCACCGCTCTCTATGAGTATTTTTGCAACATCAGTGTAATTGCCATAAACAGCCCACATTAAAGGGCTTAGATTATCTCTATTATTTTTAGCATTAACATTAGCCCCATTTTTTATAAGCATATCTACAACATCAGTATGTCCCTGCATCGAAGCATACATTAAAGGCGTTATACCCTCATTATCTTTTATATTAATAGGAACATCTTTTTTGATAAACATGTCAACTATATCAACATGTCCCTGCCCAGAAGCCCACATCAAAGCATTCTGATTATGTTTGTTTTTGGCATTAATATCTACATTTTTTTGGATAAGCATTTTTATTATATCAGCATTACCATTTATAGAGGCATACATCAAAGTCGTTGTGCCATTATTATCTATTAAATGAACATCCGCCCCATTTTGCATTAAAAATTTAACAACACTTTTATTACCACTTATAGAAGCGGTCATTAATGGCGTTATGCCTTTACTGCCTCTTGCATTAATATCCATTCCATCTTTAATGAAATTTTTAACCTTTTTTATATCTCCTACTGCCGCAGCATCCCAAAAATCAACAGTAGCTCCATTTTTAAGAAGAAGTTTAGTAATATCAGTATGTTGAGCATAATAAGATGTCCTCAAAAGCGTTTTGCCATCATCTGCTGTGATAGTAATATCTGCCCCAGAGTCTATAAGTAGTTTTACAATTTTACTATACCCTTGTTGAGTTGCAAGCATCAAAGAATTTAACCCATCATTATTAATCGCATCAATATCAGCATTTTCTTCGATAAGTAATTTCACAATATCAGTATGCCCAATATAAGAAGCCCATATTAAACTAGTAAAACCACGCTCATTAGTCGCATTAATATCCACTCCATCATTAATCAAAGTTTGAACTTTGTTTAAATCGCCATCAAAACTAGCATAAAACAAAGCATTATCTAAATCATTACCATAAACAATTGAAGATAAAAGCAAAGTGAGTAATAAAATTTTAATCATAATTTTTTCCTTAAAGTATTTATTTGTAATTGTTTGAATTTAATAGAAATTTTCTGTCCATTTGAAAATAAAAAATAATAATTATATGTATCATTTTTACAAAGTGAAAATTGATGTGTATTTAAATCAACTTCATATAAATCTTTATCCTCATATTTAAATTTAATAGAATATATACCTTGAAAAACAAATTGATATTCAATATCATGGTATGGCCCTAAAAATTTTATTATTAACTGTTCTTTTTTACCCTTAGCATTGAAAGAGTATTTAAAAGATGTCATCCAAGAGTCATGTAAGGTTTCTTTGTCTGAAAGGGAATACGATTTACGATCCATTACAAACGCTCTTATGTTTTCGGGTATCAAAATTTCATTTGTAGTAAGATAGTCAAAATAATCACCAAAATACCAACAGCCTTTTTTATAATATATTTTACTCATATAGAATATCCTTTATTTTTATATTATGCCCCATTTTTAATGCTGTTTGTTTTTAAAATTTTTATTTTATTACAAATATCCAATGCTTCTTTTGAACAAGAAGTAACATAATTTTGTATTCCTTCAACATAATTATCTTTACAATTTCTTATAGTTTCGGTTAAAACTGTTGATAACCTAATACTCTGCTCAACACTCATAGTTTTATCTGCATATAGAATGCAGCTTTTTTTAAGATCTTCAATCAAAGTAATGCAATTTTGATTTTCTAATGTATCTGCATATACATCCCAGCCTTTGTTATCGCCATTTCTTAGCAAAAGATCAGATTTTACATAAGATGCATCTTGTACAATAATATTATTTTTTGATTTTTTTATAATATTGCTTAAAACATCTATTAATTTAACTTTTTGCTCTAGTGTAATTGTATCCCCATAACGAGAATAACTACTGCTAAACCAGTCTATAACCACTTTATTATTTTGTTTTGCCAATGCTTTTGCATATATATCCCAGCCGCTATTATCTTCAAGGAACAGTAATATAATTGCTATTTCAAACAATACTTCTATGGATGCTGTATCAGTCAAATCATGTACAAAATTTAGTAACATTTTTATATATGTTTCATTAACAATCTTTTCATCCTTATTCCAGTCCCAATGACCCACCTTAATATATCTGCTATAAAAAAAGTAAAGTGTCTTGACTAAAACTACTTTTATTTTTTCATCCGATTCTTCAACAATTCTATCAAATAACTCTTCTATGATTTTATCTTGCAAAAACCATACACGAACAGAATAGAAAGTTTCTCTACGAGAATTCCAACTGAGACGCTTGGCTGCTTTTTTACGCATAGTAATATCAGGGTCTTGTAAATTTGCTAATGCTATATCCAATTCTTGAAAAATATCAGATTCCATTTTTTTGTAACGACTACTCTCTAAATATTCTTCTCTTCTTTTATCAATTATCATTTATCTCTCTTTAACTTATTTTTTATTTAAGGCTCTCTAAATATTCTATTATCTCAGTTTCTTTTTCTTTTTTAGCAACATCTAAGGCTGTTTTATCTGTGTCATCTTTAATATTAATATCTGCCCCATTTTCTACTAGATATTTTACGACTTCTAAATATCCATTCTCCGAAGCCAACATTAATGCTGTGCCGCCCTCTTCATTTTAAAGATTTATACCAGCACCATTATCAATAAGATATTTGACTATTTCTAAATATCCTTGCTCTGAAGCATTTCCCAAAGCTGTTTCTCCACAATTATCTGTATCATTAATATCAGCACCTTTTTCGATTAAATATTTTACTATTTCTATATGCCCATGGCTTGAAGCGGATATCAATGCCGTACTACCATATTCATTTTTAATATTTATATCAGCTCCATTATCAATAAGGTATTTGACTACTTCTAAATTTCCATTATAGGAAACTACCATTAGTGCTGTGTAACCATTACTATCTTTAGCATTAACATCAGTCCCATTTATTAGGCATTCTTCTATTTTTTTAAGATTGCCCTCTCTAGCATAGTTAATAAGATTATCATTATTATCTTGCATTATTATTTTCCTATTTATTTAAGACTCTCTAAATATTCAACGACTTCTATATTCTTATATTTTTTAG
>CAMRBQ010000075.1 GCA_947040495.1 uncultured Spirochaetia bacterium | reverse complement strand
CTACACGACGCTCTTCCGATCTCTGAAATCCCTTCAATACCAAATGCATCATAACTTGATTTTGCAAGCAAGGCGAAATAATAATTTGCGGATGCTTCATAAAAATCAAGTATTAAATTTCCCCCTTCAAAAAGCCATGAAGAATCATCACTCCTTTTATATGCATGTAGCGATATGCGTAAAGCCTCTTCTGGCAATCCTATTTCTTCAAAAAACTTAATAGCATCGGTATATATTTTATAATCTTCGGTGCCAACAGATAATGCTTTGAGAAAGTAGTATCTTGCAAATGATATATCATGAATTTTCCAATGAGCTAATGCCCTTATATAAAAAGATTCTGGTAAATCATTTAATATAGCATCACTTTTATCCAATGCTTCATATACATTTAGTATATCATTTTGATATAGATATTCCCTTGCCAAGCCTAAATTTTTTAATAGAATAACCCTTTTATCATCACTGAGTTTGGCTATTCTTTTTTTCGATATATCTTTGGGAACATCGATACTTTTTATATCAATAATCGCTTTTCCCGGTGGGCTTGTATAGTATTTAGATTGGTATATATTTTGGCTATATATAAAGCTACTTTTTATTAATAAAATAACAATGCCAATATAATAGCATCTTTTCATACAAACAGATCGCATGTATTACTCCACATGTGTTTTTACAGTACATTTACTTCTTTTTTATTATAGCATAGTTATCATATTATATAATAGTCTTTATGTAAATTATTGATTTAGACTATCATATTTATAATATTTTATGATTATAATTATGTCAACTATTTACTGTTAGAAAATAGTTATGAAACAGAAAAATGTCATCCATGTTTTTATTAAAATAATAATAAATAAAATTATTTTAACATAATTTACTTAATTTAATCAAATAACGGCTGTCAAATATTATTTTTATGCTTTGTATTTTTTTTTATAAGTGTTATAATTACCATATGAAAAATATTATATATATTCTTGGTCATAGAAATCCAGACACAGATTCTATGGTTTCTGCTGTTTCTTTGGCTGAGCTTAGAACTCTTCAAGGGGTTGAGGGGGTAGTACCAGCTCGTACAGGGGCTGCTAATTATCAGACTGAATATATATTTAATAGATTAGATATTCCTTTACCAATATTAATAACAAATCTACATCCACGTGTAGAGTTTTATATGGAAGAAGACCCTGTTGTTATCAATGAGGATACTCCACTTTGGGAAGCGATGAGATTAAATGATATTGATGATAAGGCTATACCAGTTATAAATGCTGATGGGCAATATCATTCGATGCTTCATTATGGGGTGTTTACAAAGAATGTATTAAGTAAAATAAATCCAAATACCAAAGCTATTATACCAACAAGTGTATCATCTCTTGTTAAAACAATACAAGCTCAGCCGATGTGTGTATTTAATGAGGATGAGATTTTTAATGGAATAATGAGTGTTGCTATTATGGAAGCGACTGCCTATAAAACATATCTTGAAGCAGAGCCTACAGACAATAAAATAGTTATTATTGGTGATAGACCAAATGCACAAAAAATAGCTATTTCTATGGGCGTGCGTGTTATGATTATAGTGAATGGCTCTTTGCCTTCAAAAGAAATAAAAACCCTCGCTGAGGAAAAAGGTGTTTCTATATTGGTTTCTTCATACGATACATCAAATACCGTATTTCTTATCATATATTCAACACAAGTGTCTAGCATGAGCGATGATTCTATAAAGCCTCTGCATGCAACAGAGCTTATGAAAAATGCTAAAAATATTCTAAGGAATAATGCATGCCATGCTGTTGCTGTAGTTGACCAAAACAATAAAGTTATAGGGCTACTTGATGAAAGTAGTTTTTTGAAAGAGCCGAATATTGAACTTATACTTGTAGACCATAATGAATTATCACAAGCTATACAAGGGGCAGAGCATTATAGAATAAGAGAAGTTGTAGACCATCATCATATTGGAAGCCTTACAACTAGCTATCCAATTAATTTTATAAATAGGGTAGTCGGGGCTACTAGTACAATTGTTGCAAGTATGTATAGAGAATCTAAAGTGTCGCTATCGAAAAAAATGGCATCACTGCTTTTATGTGGCATACTTTCAGATACTTTAATTTTGCGTTCAACTACTACAACCAATGTAGATATAGAAATGGCTAATTATCTAGCAAATATTACAGACTTAGATATTCAAATACTTGGTGAAGAGATTATGCAAGCCTCAAGTGCTGTTGTCAAAAAGAGCACTGAAGAGATAATTTCTATAGATAGAAAAGAATATGAAATAGACAATATATCTATTTCTGTAAGCCAGATTGAAGTTACAATACTTACACCGATGATGAATCGCAAAAAAGAATTATTTAAATCTCTAACAGATTTGAAGGAAGATAATAATTATTTTGCAACTTTCTTACTAGTAACAGATATAAATTCTTTATCTAGTGTTTTATTAGTTTGTTCTGATAAAAGTTTGGGTACATATTTACCATATCCTGAAATATCTAATGATGTTTTTGAATTAAAGGATGTATTATCTAGAAAAAAACAGCTTATGCCAATGTTGTTTGAGATTATAGATAAAGTAAGGGTATAACTGTTAAATAACAATATAATTTTATTAATTATTAAAAATGATAGAGGTTATGAATTATGAAGGTAGAAGGGAAAAAAGGCAGGGTTGTACAAGTATTAGGTTCTGTTATAGATGCCGAGTTTCAAGAAGGATACTTACCAGAGATTACGCATGCTCTTACTATAGAAATAAAACTAGATGGTGGTGTAAAGCATATCGTATGCGAAGTACAGCAGCATCTAGGTGGTGGGCGTGTTCGTACCATTGCTTTGAATAATACAGATGGCGTTGCTCGTGGTATAGAGATTCTTGATACAGGCAAACCGATACAAGTTCCCGTTGGAGAAAATACTCTTGGTAGGGTATTTAATGTATTAGGGGATATTGTTGATGGTGGTGAGGCTATTGAAGCTAAAGAATTTCGCTCTATACATGCCCCAGCCCCAAAGTTTGAAGACCTTGAGCCTAAGACTGAATTATTTGAAACAGGTATAAAGGTTATCGATTTACTTGCGCCATATATTAAAGGTGGAAAGACAGGTTTATTTGGCGGTGCTGGTGTGGGTAAAACTGTCGTTATAATGGAACTTATACATAATATTGTTCAAAATCATGGTGGATATTCTGTATTTGCGGGCGTTGGAGAGCGTACTCGTGAAGGTAATGATTTATGGTTTGACATGAAAGAATCTGGAGTTATTGATAAGACTTGTCTTGTATATGGGCAGATGAATGAACCTCCGGGCTCTAGGCTTAGAGTTGCCTTAACTGCTCTAACTATGGCAGAATATTTTAGGGATTCAACAGGTCAAGATATCCTTTTATTTATTGATAATATATTTAGGTTTACTCAAGCGGGTAGTGAAGTATCTGCCTTACTTGGGAGGATGCCATCAGCTGTAGGTTATCAGCCAACACTTACAACAGAGATGGGGCAATTACAAGAGCGTATCACTTCAACTAAGAGTGGTTCTATTACATCGGTTCAAGCTGTATATGTTCCTGCCGATGACCTTACAGATCCGGCCCCAGCAGCAGCATTTACACATCTCGATTCTACAACTGTACTTTCGAGAGCCATAAGTGAAAAAGCAATATATCCTGCTGTCGACCCTCTGGCATCAACCAGTAGGATATTAGACCCTTATGTTATAGGGGATGAGCATTATAATGTTGCTCTTGAAGTACAACATACACTTCAAAGATATAAAGATTTACAAGATATCATTGCAATACTTGGGGCAGATGAACTCTCCGATAATGATAAAATTACAGTTAATAGGGCTAGAAAGATTGAACAATTTCTAAGCCAACCTTTCTTTGTAGCAGAGCCGTATACGGGCATTGAGGGCAAATATGTTCGCCTTGAAGATACTATTAGAAGTTTTAAGGCAATATGTTCGGGAGAGTATGATGATATACCCGATCAGGCTTTCCGTTTTGTTGGCACAATAGAAGAAGTTGTAGAAAAGGCTAAAAATATACATCTGTGATTTTATGTTACAATAATATGTAATTATAGTACAAATAAAAACCTTTTTATTTAAATAAAGTTATTTACTTCTTGACAAATACATCTTTTGTATTATAATCCGAGTAATATAGTATTTTAAAAAAGGAGTTTATATATGTCTAGATTTACAATTCCAAGAGACTTGTATTATGGTGAAAATGCCATGGACGAGCTCAAAGTTCTTAAAGATATGGGCTTTAAAAAAGCTATCATTGTTACAGGCGGCTCTTCTATGAAAAAGAATGGCTTTCTTGATAAATGTGATAAAATATTGAAGGATGCAGGCTTAGACACATGCCTTTTTGATGGTGTTGAGCCAGATCCGTCTATAGAAACAGTATATAAAGGTGCGGAGGCTATGAGAAAGTATGAGCCTGATGTAATAGTATCTATTGGTGGTGGTTCTGCTATAGACGCTGCTAAGGCTATGTGGGTTTTTTATGAGTATCCTGAAAAAACATTTGATGATATTAAAGATCCATTTTCAATGCCTTTATTAAGAAAAAAAGCGATATTTGTTGCCATTCCTTCTACAAGTGGTACAGCTACAGAAGTTACTGCATTCTCTGTTATTACAGATTATTCTACAAAAATTAAATACCCTTTGGCAGATTTTAATATCACTCCAGATATAGCAATATTAGATTATTCATTGACAGCAACTATGCCAGACCAAGTTGTCAAAGATACTGGTATGGATGCATTTACTCATGCTGTAGAGGCTTATGTTGCTCTATTCCATACAGATATTACTGATGCTTTGGCACTGAAAGCTATGGATATGATAGCTAAAAGTATTGAAAAAAGTATTGCTGGCGATAAAGATGCACGTGCTCAGATGCATGTTGCCCAGTCTTTAGCTGGTATGGCTTTTTCAAATGCATTATTAGGTATTGTTCATAGTTTGGCACATAAAACAGGTGCTGAATTTAAGATAACTCATGGTTGTTGTAATGCTATACTTCTTCCTTATGCTATTCAGTATAATTCAAAAGTTTGTGCTGATAGATTTGCTACTATATCTAAGATGCTTGGACTAAGTGGTTCTAATGATAAAGAACTTACAGATTCATTAGTTAAATTTATCAAAGAATTAAACTCTAGAATTGGTATTGGTCAGTCTTATAAAGACAATGGTGTAAGCGAAGAGCATTATAAGAATAGATGTGATGATATTGCAAAAAATGCTATTGGCGACCCATGTACTGGCAGTAATCCTAGACCTACTTCTCTTGAAGAAATGAAGAAGGTGTTAGAAGCCGCATATTATGGACATGATATAACATTTTAATTAAAAAATAATATTTTATTGTAAAAAAAGAGGCTAGGTATATAAAAATACTTAGCCTCTTTTTTTACAATAAAAATAATATTTTCTAATTTCTATTGTTTATTGGATTGTTTTGTATATACTTATACTTTATAAACTACTTGGAGATAAATATGAATAAAGAAAAATTTATAGAATTGAGAGAACAATACGATGATATGCTTAGAAATAACGTATTAAAGTTTTGGCTTGATAATAGTTTAGATAAAAAAAATGGTGGATATTTTAGTGCCATCGATAGAACTGGTAATGTAATAGATACTGATAAGTCTGTTTGGGTGCAGGGTAGATTTGCTTGGATTTTGTCTACGATGTATTCTTATTTTGGTAAAGAAGAAAAGTATCTTGATGCAGCAAAACTAGGGATTGACTTTATTAATAAACATTGTTTTGATGAAGATGAAAGGATGTTTTTTAAGGTAACAGAAGATGGCAAGCCTCTTGTAAAAAGGCTACGCTATTTCTTTTCCGAAACATTTGCTCTTCTTGCGATGGGTACATATGGTAAAGCAAGTGGCGATAAAACTTCTATTGATAAAGCGAGGCATCTACTTACTCTAATTGAAAAATATAGAACAACAGATGGTATATTAGTGCCGAAGGTAAATCAAGATACAAGACCCTATATCGGTTTTGGTGTCCCTATGATAATGCTTGCAACTATTCAAGAAATGCGAGATGCAGACCCTGATAATAAAGAAGAGTATAATAGATACGCTGATGAAAATATAAAAGAGATGATGAAGTTTGTTAAAGAAGAGCATAAAGTTGTCATGGAAGCACTTAACAAAGATGGTTCTATCGATTATGATAGATTTGATGGCAGGCTACTTAACCCGGGTCATGCTATTGAAGGTGCTTGGTTTATTATGCATGAGGGCTATATAAGAAATAACGAAGAGTATAAAAAACTTGGTATAAAGATGTTTGATTGGATGTGGGAATGGGGCTGGGATAAAAAGCATGGTGGTATTATATATTATCAGGATGTTTTGAATAAGCCCAAATCTGAATATTGGCATGATATGAAGTTTTGGTGGCCTCAAAATGAAGCCTCTATAGCTTCGCTTTATGCATACTTAATAACAAAAGATGAGGACTATCTAAAAAAACATATGCTTGTGATGGACTATAGTGAAAAGTTCATTGATAGAGAATATGGTGAATGGTTTGGTTATCTACATATGGATGGCAGAATATCTACTGAATTAAAGGGGAATATGTACAAAGGTCCTTTTCATATCCCAAGAATGTATATAAGAAATATTCAATTAATAGATAAAATCTTAGTCGAACATTATAAATAAAAAATCAATTATATAAAAACAACTATATGACATTTGTAGTGAATAAACTACAAATGTCATATAGTTGTTAAAATAAATCGAATTAAAAGTATTTATTTACTTCTTAAATTTTCTCAAAGCATTTGCAATTCTGTCTATAGTGTCAAATGATTTTTGATCATCAAAAAATACACCATGTATTATACGTAAATATCCATCCCCATATTCGCCATAATTTTTGCCATCATTGACCATGACCTTGGCACTTTCCATAAGGTAATTTACAATATTAGCAGAGCTATCAAGCTTAGATACATTCACCCAAGAAAAAAAGCCTGATTCCATTAAATCCATAGAAACATTTTCTACAGAATTAAAAGCCTCGTATGCATATTTTGCTCTACGCATATGTTTTTGTCTATATCCTTCCATGAATGATAAATCTTTGAATGCTTCAATGACTGCAAGTTGTGCTGCTGTATTTGTTGCCCCGATAAAATTTACAGCAGAGCCGTATAAAATATCCATAATATGGTCATCTGCCATTAAAAAGCCAACCCTGAATCCACTTAATCCCATACCTTTTGATACAGAATATGTGGTTATAGTTCTCTCCCACATTCCTTCAATAGATGCCATGGTAACCATTTCATGACCATCGAAAACGACATCTTCAAATGCTTGGTCAACAACGGCTACAAGGTCATTTTCTATAATAAATTTAGCAAGTTCTTCTAAGTTTTCTTTTGTGTACGATGTTCCTGTTGGATTATTTGGATTTGTCAGCAATACCATTTTTGTTTTGCTTGTTAATCTTTTTTTAAATTCATCTATATTTAGTCTATAATTATCTTCAGCATATGTTGGTACAACTACAGTTTTTCCTCCTAATATTTTTGGATTTAAAAAATTACTAGGATAACTTGGGGAATGAACGAGTACCTCATCTTCATAATCTACAAAAATAGACATAGCAAATAAAAGCCCAGAATCGGAGCCGGGTGTTACAAGCAAATTTCTATTTGGGTCAACATCAATGCCACAATCTTTTGTTATCTTTTTTGCCATAGCTTCTTTAAGTTGTGTGTTTCCAATTGGCATAGTATAATGTGCTGGAAAGCCTGTTTTTAATGCATTTAAATAGGCTTCAAGTATATGTTCGGGTATAGAAGGGTCTGGGAAGAAAGGGTCTGCCCAAGCCATAATATCTATTCCCCTTGCTCCAAGCCTTGATACAACATCGCCTACATCCGCTTTTTCAACAGAGCTAAATAATCCACCTTGTACATCGGCATATCCTCTAGCTATTTTGTTTTTTATATTCATAGTAATAATTCCTCATTAAATATATTTTTTAATTCTCTTCTTTTATTCTTCCATATCCAGTTATTATTGAAATTAAAAATATAACAAATAAAATAATAGGATAGAAAGAGCTAAGCATAAGACCTACTGGTGTTATGGAAACACCTAATACGTCAGAACTTTGATTTGCAACAATAACAGCTATAAAATTAAAAGCTGCAAATGGTAGTATAACGGGTATACTATTAGCAAAACCACTAAGTAGATATGCTCTTCTATATGGATGAATATTAATAGCCTGCCCAACATAATTAGCAGTAGGTCCAAACATGATTACAGATGCACTTGTGACGCCTGCAAATGCTATTGTAAAAAGCATTGTTCCTAATGCTATCATAAGCTCACTTTTAATGGGGCTTTTTAGAATATCGCCTTTTTTAAATAAAGAAAGTAAATCTTCAAAGAAGCCACTTTTTTCCATAATACCCATAATACCAAATAAAGATAAACAAAGAACAACTGTTTCTATAATACCTTTAAATCCAGATACTAAAAAACCTTCAACATGGCCATCTACAACATTAAATATATCTTTTGGTTGTATGAGTGATGCCAAAAGTGCTATTATTGTTCCTGTTAATGTTCCCCATATGATAGCTTTAAATATATTTCTTGTTTTAATAGAAACAGCTAGTAATATAGCAACAGGAATTAGCATAATTAAACCATTGGGTTTTAAATCATCTTGGATGACAAATGAAGCAGTGCTGTCTCCACCACCAAGTATAGAAAATAATGCCAATGCTATTATACCAGCGACTATGGCAAATGGTGCCCTTGCTTTTACTGCCCCACCAATATCTGCCGTTTTTTGACTGTTTTTATAAAACTGTGTGGATACAGATAAAATTGTAACATCAGAAACAGGGGCTATATTATCTCCAAATACAGCACCGCTTAGTACAGCCGCAGCAAGCATAGTAGGGTCTGCCCCTAATAATACCCCTGCTGGATATAAAATTGGTGTTGCTGTAAAGAGAGTACCTATTGAAGAGCCTGTAGATACTGCTATTAAAGATGCTGCTAAAAAGGTAAATCCACAGAATAAACTACTAGATAATCCCGCATTATAACCCAACCAAGCAAAGCCATTGGCAATGCCTGTGCTTTTCATCATAGCAGAAAAAAGTCCAACAATAAATAATATAATTACAACTGTACCTGATAATGGTGTAGTGATTCCATAGATAACAGCTTGCCAATAATTTTCATATGTTTTGGTGAAAAAAGAGCATAAAATGATACCTAAAATAGCGCCTAAGGCGAGACCTATAATATCAAATGCTTGAGCAAATACAAATAGATAAACACTGTAGAAAAGAAAAAATATAATTGGTAATAGAATTATTTTTTTTGAAAACCTAAATTTAACCTTGCCTGATTCCATAGTAATTTAATCTCCTTTTAATATTTATTTTATTTAAATTAGAAAGTAAATATATTTCTAATAATAATCTTAAAATTTTTATATTATGAATTACGCCTTATATTTGCATAAACTGTTTGTACAGATATACTAAGACGCTGTGCTAAGTTTTCAGCACTACCTCTAAGATTAAAAAAACCTGCATTTTTTAATCTCAAAATGATTTCTTTGTTCTTTTCTAAATTTGGAACATTAATATCATTTGCAACTTCAGTACAATATTGTTCTATCATATTTTGCATCATGATTTCTATGGATTGCCCAAAAAATTCTTGATTTGTTATTTCTGTAGTATTTGTGACATTATCATTTTTTATATTTTCTACATTAGAAAACATTTCAGATAATTCAGCAATGGATAAATCTATATTCATATTAATACATAATAAGCCTATAAGTTTTTTGTCATTTCTTAGCGGCACAGTCAATGAGCGTGCTTTTTTACCGGATGTGAATAATGTATCATATACTTTTACTGTTAATGTATCTTCATTTTCAGAATTTAAAAAGTTCAATGCCCTATCTGTTATAGGTGCACCAATTTCACGACCAGATAAATAGCCATTTTCAATAGCTATTGCTGATGATTCTAAATTTTCTAGAGAATGAATAACAAATTCACATTGACGACCAAGCAAAAGTGCAAGACCTTTGATAGTAAGTTTATAAGTTTCAAGTACATTTTTATCTGAAGTTGTAAGATTTACCATTATTTTAGCGTCCAATAAAAGGATATATAATTTAGTATATGTGTATTTTAGTTCTTGTCAAATTAATTATATAAAATATAATTAATTTTATAATATTTAATTTATTATTTATAATATTTAATTTATTATTTATAATATTTA
>CAMRBQ010000074.1 GCA_947040495.1 uncultured Spirochaetia bacterium | reverse complement strand
TCGGAGGGCAAGCATACTAAAATAGTAGAATATCTAGCAAGTAAAAATGCTAGTTTCAATTATCCTTTGATAAGGGCTTCCTATGTTGGCGATATATATTTGGTGAAATATTTAGTAGATAAAGATCCTAGTATTATTAATTTTCAGGATAGTGGTAAGGATACAGCATTGATACATGCTTCACTTGGAGGTTATTTAGAAATAGTAAAATATCTTGTAGGGATAAAGGATGTTGATGTCAATGTTCAAAATAATTATAAGAGTACAGCCTTGATGTGGGGGGCATTTGGCGGATATTTGGAAATAGTAGAATGTCTAGTAGGGGAAAATGCGAACATCGATCTTACTGATAACAACAATGAAACAGCATTAATGATTGCGATAAGACATAAACATGATGATGTCGTAACATATTTGCAGGGTTTATAATGAACAAATATCAAAAATAAAATGAAATATACAACTTACATTTTTGATTTTGATTATACCTTAGCCGATGCTACTCTTGGTATCGTTGGTTCGATAAATTATGCATTATTAAAAATGAATAGGTTAGAAGCAGATTATGAAAATATACGAAAAACAATTGGTATGCATTTAACCGATGCCTATACGTTTTTGACTGAGGACGGCGACCAAGAACATCGATTGCAATTCTTTAATTTTTTCAAAGAAAAAGCTGATTTAATCATGCTAGAAAATACTAAATTATATGAAGACACAATAGATCTATTGACTTCATTAAAATCTAGGGGAATTAAGATAGGGATAGTTTCAACCAAGTCTCGTTATAGAATTAGCGAAGTTTTAAATAAATACAGAATCACTCATCTTATTGATGTAATTGTTGGTGGTGAAGATGTGGAAAATAATAAGCCTCATCCTGAGCCATTGTTAAAAGCGATAACACAGTTAAATGTAAATGCTCTAAATGTTATTTATATTGGTGATAGTATAATCGATGCCCAAACGGCTTATGATGCAAATGTTGATTTTATTGGCATAACGACAGGCACAACATCGAAAGAGCATTTTTTACAATATCCATTTATATCTATTATAAAAACTCTTTCAGAGCTGCTACATATGCATTAGAAGTGTATATAGGTTTTATTTATATTAATTATATATTTTATAGGCAAATTAAGTGTTTAATAAAATGCGAAGATATGATATAATGTTTTTGTATGAATGATATTATTACCGATTTTATAATAATATAAATTATAATTACGATGGAAAATGAATAAAAATTTAACAGTAAAACAAAAATATATAACAATTTTTACAGGACTTTTATTTGTATTTATTACTTTTATGTCAATCTTTGTGTACTATCATTTTTTCACAAGTACATTGACAAGAGCAAAAAAAGAAGGCTTTGAAATTTTCTTTACATTGGTCTTTGTAGATGAAGCAAAAGAAGATGTATATGGTGCTTTTGTCGGCGTTATATCGGCTGAAAATAATAGAGTGGGGCTCATAAGTATACCACGTAATATGGGATTATGGCATTCTGCTAAGGATAAGAATTTATCTGTATCATCTATTTATTCTCGGCATGGTAAAAATGCTGTATCAAAGGCAATTGAAAATACATTTCAGATAGATGCTACATATAAATTTATTTTTGATAATAAAAATATAGTTGAAACTATTGACTTGATAGGTGGTGTCAATATGTATCTTGAAGAGCCTATTTCATTTGAAGATAAAAGTAGTGGGTATAATATTTCATTTGATATAGGGGAGCATTTATTTACGGGCGAAAAAATACTTGCTTATATAAATCATATACAAGATGGTGCTTATAAACATCGTCTATCTTTATATAAGCTTGAAGATGTGATATTAAATATTGTGGTCGGATTTATTGATAGCTCTATACTTAGGTCTATATCTATTACAAGGGGCTTTCAAAGAATGGTGGGTAAAGTTATAGATTCTAACCTTCGCCCTGTAGACTATAAGGCATTTGGAGAATTGACATCTAATTTAGATATTGGTTCTTTTCGTATAGAAACTTTGGATGGACAGCCTGATGAAAATAATATACTTGTGCCAATCGATAATGGTGTTTATGCTGTTCGTCAAGTTAGAGAGCTTGCGAGAGTAGTGGCATTAAAAACAGAGGCGAGTGTTGTAGAGAATGAAGATGTTACAATGAATGTGCTTAATGCAACTGACATTGTTGGGCTTGCTGATAGGATTAATATTAGAATGAGATACCGTGGTTTTTCTGCTATTGAATATGGCAATTTTACAATAGAAATTGATGAGAGTGTAATACTTGTTAGAAATGGGGAAATAGAAAAGGCATTTCTCATTGCAAAGGCAAGTAATGTTGATAAAATATACTCTGTTACTGACAGAAGTGTTTTAAATAATAGTACATTAGTATTAGGAAGTGATTATTATGAAATATCTGAGTAAAGAAGAAGCGAAGCAAATTTCGATAGAGGCAGCTAATATTCTTAGTAACAAAAAATTAGAAGATGTTGTTTTACTTGAACTTGGTGATGAGGCAGTGGCTGATTATTTTGTTATATGTACATCATCATCGTATACCCAATCTCAAGCGGCAATAGCTATTTTGTCTAAAGAGTTTAAAAGTGAATCTCTTTTGCCATATGCACACAATGAAAACCCAACTAATAATATATGGGCTATTATAGACTATGGATTTTTGGTGGTTCATGTGTTTACAGAAGAAGGGCGAGAGTATTATGAACTTGAAAAACTTTGGAATGAAGCAAAAAAAATATCGATATAATTGTATCTAATTTTTGAGGTAAACAATTGCGTGAAATTCATGTAGACACGATAACTGATATTATATCAAAGATGTGCATAGATGCAAATATGTATTTAAATGATGATATAAAAAATGCATTAAAAACTTCATATGAAAAAGAAAGTAGCCCTCTCTCAAAAGATATACTTAAAATTATTATCGATAATGCTGATATAGCAAAAAGTAATAGCGTTCCAATATGTCAGGATACTGGTATGGCAGTCATATTTATCGATATAGGTCAAGATGTTCATCTGATAGGTGGCTCTATTGCAGATGCTATAAATAGGGGAGTGGCAAAAGGTTATACTGAAGGCTATCTTAGAAAGTCAATTGTTAGAGACCCAATCGATAGAATTAATACAAAAGATAATACACCATCTGTTATTCACTATAATATAATAGATGGGAATAAAATAAATATTACTTTGACAGTAAAGGGCTTTGGTAGCGAAAATAAAAGTATTATAAAAATGCTTAATCCATCTAATGGTATCGAAGGCATCAAAAAAACTGTGCTCGATTGTGTATCTAATGCAGGTGCTAGTGCATGTCCGCCTGTTATAGTTGGTGTTGGAATCGGCGGTACTATGGAAAAATGTGCTTTGCTTTCAAAGAGGGCATTGCTTAGAGAGATTGGTAGCAGTAATAATAGTCCATATTGGGATAATATCGAACAAGAGCTACTTGGAAATATTAATAATCTTGGTATAGGTACGGGTTTTGGTGGAAATACTACTGCATTAGCGGTGCATATAAATGTCTTTGCAACACATATAGCATCTTTGCCTGTTGCTGTAAATATAGTATGTCATGCCAATCGTCATTTGTCTTATACTTTATAGGCTCATGGTATTATTATGGATAATATAAAAAATAAAAAAATTATACGTTTTCCTATAGAGAATAAAAATGAGATTACTAGTTTGAAAGCTGGTGAGTTTGTTTATATTACAGGGACAATATATACAGCCCGTGATGCAGCTCATGAACGTCTGATAGAATTAATAGAAAATAATGAGAGCCTACCATTTAATTTTCAAAATAATATAGTCTATTATGCTGGTCCATCCCCTGCGAAAGAAGGTCAGATTGTCGGCTCAATTGGTCCAACAACAAGCGGTCGAATGGATGCATATACTCCACAACTTATGGATAATTCTCTCATATATATGATAGGCAAAGGCAAACGCTCTCAAGATGTTAGCAATACTATAAAAAAACATGAGGGTCTATATTTTGCTGCTATTGGTGGGGCGGGTGCTTATATTGCGAAGTGTGTAAAAAGTATTAGTCTTATTACATTTGAAGATTTGGGTACTGAGGCTATATATAAAGTTGTAGTTCATGAGATGCCTGTTATTGTAGCTATTGACAGTAGAGGTAATACTGCATATCTTTAAGTAGTACTAATATTATATCAGTTATAATGGAAATTAAATATTGCATTTAATCGTGCGATTTAATTTTATTATGTAAATATATTTATATTAAATATTGCATTTTTAATGTGCAACTTAAACGTACGTAGTACCTTAATAGGTGACATATATTCGAGGATTTACAAACTTGCCATTGAGTAGCACTTCAAAATGTAGATGAGCACCAGTAACATTTCCAGTATCGCCAACTATACCAATCTTCTGACCACGTTTGACTTTTTGCCATGCTTTGACATTTCTTGATGCAAGATGAGAATATGTTGTAACAAGACCATCTCTATGTTTTATTTTTATATGGTTACCATAGCCACCGTTCCAACCAGAAAATATTACAGTACCTGATTGTGCTGCCAAAACTGTTTTACCATCACAGCTACCGATGTCTATTCCATTATGATTTACTCTGTTCCTATTTATAGGATGTATTCTACTACCATATTTTGATGTCATTCTACCTTTTACAGGGTTTATAAGTTCAATACCTAATATACGTAGCTTTGCCTCTTCTGTAAATTTGCCACTTGTTATAAATAATTCGGTGTCTATATGTATCATACTATTTTTTAATTGATTTTCTTCTGATATTGCATCTATTGTTGTATCAAATAATAATGCTATGCTCGACAATGTGTCAGTTCTTCTTATTTTGTAGGTAAAGCCATTTTTATTTGGTATTCTTAGAGTATCACCAATTTTTAATGCCTTGCTATTTATATTTACATTGGCAGTGAATATTGCATCCCCTGTTACATTATAGTTTAATGCTAAAGCACTAATAGTATCACCTTGTTTAATTTCATATGTTATATATTCGACTATGCGATTTTCTTTTTCCTCTAATATAGGCATCCCTTCTTCTATTATGTCTGATGTGCCTTCTTCTACTATAGGATAATTATTTGTCGATTCATAATATTCCATCTCTATTGTATTATTTAGAGGGCTACCCATATATTGCTCATCTATATGTATAGAGAGGTCAGAATATTTATTATAATCTTCTATATTATCAATATTGTTTATTTCTTCTATTTTTGCAGGGGGGAACATGAAAAAACCATAGCTTATAAAAACAGAGCTTAGAATGAATGCACATATTGATATTGTATATAATATTTTTTTATTAAATATTGATAAAATATAGGGAATGATATTATTTTTTCTTGTTTGTTTATATTTGGAATATGTTCTATTTTTGTTATTTATTTTAGTATATATATTGGTTTTATAGTATACTCTTTTGTTTATAGACTGTCTCTTAATATTTATATATGAGGTCTTCCATAAAAATTTTATATTGTCGAATAGAAATTTAATGATGAATGATATTTTGTTAAATATATTAAAATTATTTCTAACATAGCTTGAGCTACGCATATTTGATATTAAATCGGCCTTTATCAGTTTGCCTAAAAAAACAAACACTCTTTTTATAAAAAATATAATATTATCCATACTATTAGTGATTATCGATATAATTATATTTAAACTTTATTTATGTATATATATTTTTTTAATTATATGAAAAATTATATAAAATCCGTAAATGTATATGTATTAATTAAATTATAAAGGATTTATGGAGAGTAAGTATTGTGGCATCAAAGAGTATAAAAAATAATAATGATAGTAGCAAAGAAAATGAACTAAATAATATTATATCTGATCTTAAAAAGGATTTAAAAGAAAAAACAGAAGAAAATAAACGACTACAAAGCTCAAATAAATCGATCGAAAATAAAAGAGCAACTCTATCAAAACAGTCTGATAATTATTTGAAAAAGCAAAAGGAGATGGAAGAGTATATTGCAAAACTAAAAGAGGATATTTCTCTTGGGAAGTCTGAGATAGCAAATCTAAAAAAAGAAAATAATAAAAAAGAATTACTTGAAAAACAAGAGATAAGTAGAGAATTAAAAGAACTAAAAAAGAAGGAAAAAGAGCTAGAAGCAATGCATTTATCGATTGATAAAGAGATTGCAGCATTAGGCAAATTAAAAAAAGACACAAAACATTCAGCAGATACCATATCAAAGGTAGTTGCAAAGATGCCAGAGAGACAGAAATTACGAGAAGAAGAATTAAATAATCCAATCAATAATAATAATTCATTAAAGTTTGATTTTGAAGATGTTGATAAAGTGTTAGATAAACTTGGAACAATATTGCAAGATGTTACAAACTCTATCCCTCCACAGCAAGTAACAGTTGTACCTATGGCTCAATCGGCAGGCGATGTGGAAGCTACAAATAAGGCTATAGAAGATATATCCTCTTATATAAAGAAGTCTGAAATAGACCCAAAATTTGCCCCTCCACCAATAGTTCTAAGCCCACAAACTATAATAACACAGCCTATTAAGGGCTCAACCCCTTTAGAAGAACGTGATCCAACAGCTATGCTTAGTAAACCAAGAGAAGAATCAAGGCCTATAAGTGATATGCCTGTTATGAGGATGCAATTAGATAAAGATGAAGATATATATGAGGATAGGCTTGTTATAACCTATACATTTGATAATATGCCAGAATATAAATTATATTCAAAATATAAAAAAATATTAAGAAATGCTGTTCGTACTACACTTTTGGGCAATCTTCAAGAGGGCTTAGATCTGTTTAAAATTATAAAACAACAAAATCTAACAGAAGAGTATAAATCAATGATAGATAAAAATATTGCTGACATAACTTACTATCTACGCGGACAACATAGAGTGCGTATAGAATAATAATTTTTTATAAAAGTTCTTTCATAAGTGCAAAAATTACTTTTTCAGTAGTTGATTTTTATATAAAAAAAGCCGAAAATTGTAGTGAGCTATTTTTTGTTCTGCTATGTATTATTTGACAATTGTAGATTAATTGAGTAGAATAGTGTGGCTTAGGTGCAGGCTATATAGTTGAGGGAGATATCAATGAAATTGAAGATTAAAATGCCATTAATGTTTATAAGTTTTTTAATAATAAATGTTTTAGTGCTTTTTCTTGTAACTAATAAATTTGTTGTTGATGGTATTACGAATACAGCTGTGAGAGGATTTAATTCCACTGCTTATACATTTTCTAGGATGTTAAATAATTGGATTTATGAGCAAGGCGTTACAATTAATTCTTTAGTTAGCTATAATGACACATTTTATAGCTACTTAATGGATCCAAGTGAATTAAATAGAGCAGATGCTACTCATGATTTAATAGAAGTAGAAAGTCGTGATATTATATATTCTACAGCACTTACTGATGCAAATGGTCGTGTTATTCTTGAAGCAGGAAATCGCAAAATAGATGTAAATAGAAATTTTAAATCGCATAATGCTTGGAATACACAGCATAGTTCATTAGATAATGTTTATATATCAACTGAAATAGAAAAATCATTTGATGATAAGATATATGTTTTACCAATAATTTTTTCTCTAAAAGATTCGAATGGTAATCATATTGGTAATTTTATAATGAATGTAAATTGGAATAAATTTATCAAGGATGAACTGTCCTTTGATTTTGGAAATAGTGCTAGACTTGTTGTATTTAATGATGATGGGCTAATTATCGGTCATCAAAATCTAGATGCTATGTTTTTGCCAACTTTTTCTGGTAAAGATACTTCTGCATCAAATGCAAATATATCTTTTAAAAGTGATGTTAGTGGTGGAGATGTTTTCGTTTCATATTATGAAATCCCTATAACAGGTTGGAATGCTTCTATTGCTATAGATAGTGAAGAACTTTATGCTGATGCAACTACTACAAGGACTATAATTGCTATAGTATCTGTACTTATGGTTATTATTGGTTCAATTATTATTGTATTTATGTCGAGATCTGTTTCTAATAATATTATTATATTTAGAACTCTTATTACTCATATATCAGGAGGAGATTTCACAGTAATACCATCTGAAAATATTTTAAAATCTAAAGATGAGTGGGGAGATATTGGTAGGGCGCTTAAACAACATCTGGAAAATACAAGTAGTATTTTGAGTAAAGTTAATGAAACCATAAAATTAGTTAGTGATTCTTCAAAGGGATTAACAGGTGATACCGAAATGTTATCTGGTAGAACAGAATCGCAGGCGGCTAATCTTGAAGAGACAGCAAGCAGTATGGAAGAGATGGCTAGTGCTATAAAGCAGTCTACCGAGAATGCGGTATCTGGCAATAATATGATGAAGGAATCTACAAAGTCGGTTAATTCTGCTTCTCTTATTATTACATCTACAACTGAAAATATAGAAGAGGTTCATGAGGCGAGTGTTAAAATTTCGGATATTACAAAAATTATTGAAAATATAGCTTTTCAAACAAATATATTGGCATTGAATGCAGCTGTAGAGGCTGCTCGTGCAGGAGAACAGGGCAAGGGATTTGCAGTGGTTGCTAGTGAAGTACGTAATCTCGCTCAAACTACACAGTCGAGTGTAAAAGATATTTCTACATTAATAGCAGACAGTAATGACAAAATCAATAAAGCGACAACTACAGCACATGAATCATCAGATATATTTGCTCAAATACGTGAAAATATAGAGAAAACATCACAAATAATGGAAGATATTAGTAGTTTTGCAGTTGAACAGCAGGCGGGTATAGAGCAGGTAAATAAGGCTGTTATGGAATTAGATGTGGCAACACAAGAGAATACTTCATTGGTTGACAAAACATCGATGACTGCTGAAATATTATTTAAAAAATCTAGTGAGCTATATGAATTGATGAAGCATTTCAAGTTGCCAAGTACAGTGAAAAATATAGATGAAATTAAAATTGAAAAGAATGCTCTAGAAAAAAATAATAAAAAAAATGACATTAAGTTATCTACTACTACTAAATCAGATAATAGCAAAATTATAAATAATAAAGAGCAATCAGCTAAATCTGAAAAAGATCAATGGACTAGTGATTATGATAAAGGGCAGTTAAAAGTACCGGCGAGTATTAAAACTGCAAATAATAAAGAGCAATTATCTAAATCTGAAGAAGACCAATGGACTAGTGATTATGATAAAGGTCAGTTAAAAAGACCAGATGATATGATTAAAAAATATGAAACAAAAGAAGAAGAGGTTAATCCAATAGAAAATAATAATGAAGCATCATCTAGTTCGAATTCTTCTAGTAGCGGTGAATTTGGTGATGTTAAAAATGCCTACTCAAAAGGTGGTAAAGTAAATTCAGATGGTTTCCATGAGTTTTAAGATTATAGTACAAAATGTTATTAGCTAATTTTTTGAACCCTTTGGTAACACGTAGTACAATAGTTACTGAAGATATTAAGGATACACGTCTTGACTATTATATAGCAAGGCGTTTCCCATATTATTCAAGGACAGAGTGGCAGGCTATTATTGAATGTGGGCTTCTCATTATAAATGACAAAAATGTTTCTTATAAAAAAAAAATAAAAAAAAATGATAAAATAACATATTTTATTTTTTACTATAAAGAGCCAGAAGTCCAAAAAAATGTTAAGATTATTTATGATGATGATGATTTGATAATTGTTTCAAAGCCTGCAAATCTTCCTGTAATACCTGCGGGTAAATATTATTATAATACGCTTTATAAAATAGCATGTGATAAATTAAATTATAATCTCAAACTTCTTCATAGGTTAGATAGAGAAACAAGTGGTTGTGTTGCTTTTTCAAGGACTAAAGAAATGGCAAGAGGTTTTTGTCATCTTATAAAAACACATGCTATAAAAAAAATATATATTGCTATAGTAGAAAATGCTTCGGATATTGAAGATAGATTTACTGTTGAAGGCTATATGAAGCCAAGCCCCAATCAATATTATAGGCAATATCAAACACTCACAGAAAATGATGGAAAATATTCAAAGACCAAATTTAAAGTACTTTCAAAGCATGGTCAGTATGCTATTCTTTTATGTAGAATATATACAGGTCGCATGCATCAAATTAGAGTACATTTATATAGCCTTGGTATTTTTATTATAGGCGATAAAATATACGGTAGAGAAGGGCCTTTGGCATTTGATAGATTTTTAAATCCAAGTAATTATAAATATAAAGAAGAGATGTTTAATAGGCAGGCACTACATTCTTATAAATTAATATTTAATCATCCAAAGACAAATGAAAAAATTAGAGTTGTAGCAAAGATAGAGGATGATATGAAATTACTTATCAAGCAACTTAATGTACCATTTTTTAAGAATAGAAATAAAAAAAAATTATGATATAATAATATTTAATAGTAATAGCAGTAAAAATTTATGGAGAGGCTTTGATTAGTTTTTTAAGTCCACAGGCTTTTTTGTTTTTCATTCTAATCCCTATTTTGATATATTTTT
>CAMRBQ010000073.1 GCA_947040495.1 uncultured Spirochaetia bacterium | reverse complement strand
GGTGAAGTGAAAACTACCCATAATCTTCTCATCAAATAAAGTGTCTTTCATAGGGTCAATTATATATGGATTTACACCAAGTGAAAATTCGCCAATATATCTAGCACCAGCATCGCTATCTAATACTTTATTTATACGCTTTGTATCATTTGATGTGGCTTTAATAATTTTACCATTTTTAAATTCAAAGCATATATTTTCATATGTGAAGCCATCGCTATAAAGTGAAGGGGTATTATATGTTAGTATACCATTGATTGAATTTTTGATAGGTGCTGTGTAGACTTCGCCATCAGGAATATTTCTATGTCCATCACATTTTACAGATGGAATATCTTTGATAGAAAAAGTTAAATCTGTGCCAGGTCCTATAATCTGAACCTTATCTGTTTTGTCCATGTAGGATGAAAGTTTATCCATTGCCTTAGACATTTTTGAATAATCAAGTGTACATACCTTAAAAAAGAAATTTTCAAATTCATCCGTACTCTTTGAAGCAAGAGCAGCCATAGAATGATTTGGATATCTTAGTATAACCCATTTGGTTTTTTTTACCCTCTGCTCCATATGCACAGGATTTGTATAATATTTTTGATATATATCCATTTGTTCTTTTTTTACAGAAGACAATTCAGAGTTATTTGAAGAGGCGGATATGCCAACATATGCGTCCATTTCTTTCATGAGTGCAAGGTCTACTTTTGCTAATGTTTTTATCTGTTCTTCGGTACATGATTTTAATAATTCACGTAGGGCTTCTGGTTCATGTCGCCAGACAAATGGCATTGCTTTATTTCTATATACCTCTTTTATTAAAGCGAGCACAAGGTCTTTATCTGCCCCATCGCCAAAACTTCTTATTAAAACTTTTTCGCCTTTTTTTACATCGCATGAATAATTAACTAACTTGTAGGCAAGGTCTTCAATTCTTTTATCTTTCATCATTATGCCATCCTTATTTGATTTAATCTATATTAGTTAAATTAAATATCTACAAATTAAAAATGTCAACTACTACTGCGTCACTAAAAGGATACTCCAAGGCATATCGGTTTAAGTTGGTACTGCGTAGGCGTAAGTTACATATATTAAATGCATTAATATATTTTATTTGCTGCCATTTGAATTATTTAAATTTTACTGCTGTATTTATACTACAAGGCATATCGGCTTAGTCTGTATATTAAAAATGCAATCTAGTACATAAATATATTTACATATTAGATTGCATTAAATAGAGCAACTTAAGCCTACGCAGTAGTGAACTTTTCAACTATTGAAGCTGCTTCTTCATATTTTTTATATAGCTCATTATACTTCTTTACATTTTTGGCATTAGGCTTATAAGTTTTTTCAAAGCCAGCAAACATATGTTCTTGAGCCTCTTTTATATCTTTATATATTTTGGCATTGACAGCGGCAAACATAGCAGCCCCCATAGCACATGTATGTTCACTTCTTGCGACAAGAATATTTTTATTAAAAACATCAGCGAGTGTCTGCATAACAAATGGAGATTTTTTGGCAACCCCACCAAGACCTATAACATTTTTAATTTTAACATTTTGGCTTTCAAAGCATTCGATAATTTTACGTGCTCCAAAAGCCGTAGCTTCAACAAGTGCTTTATACATCATAACAGCATCTGTACCAAGTGAGAGATTAAACATAGCACTTTTTAGATTTTGATTTGCAAATGGAGTTCTACGTCCATTAACCCAATCAAGTGCAATGATGGCACTTTCTTCGACAGGTATTTCCATTGCAAGTGATTCTATTTCTCTATAAAACATTTTATCAATATCTTCTAAAACAGCATCTCTAAGTTTTTTGTCTTTGGAAAGAGATTTTGATTTTAAGATTATATTTTTATTCCACATGAGTATCCGTTTAAACCAAGCATAAACATCGCCAAAGCTAGATTGACCTGCCTCAAAACCAACCATCCCAGGGATAACAGAGCCATCAACCTGACCGCATATACCCTTGACCAAAGTGTTTTTGATGTCAGATTTAGGGGCATAGAGTATATCGCAGGTAGATGTCCCCATAACACGTGAAAAACTATATTCTTCAATTCCACCACCAACAGCACCCATATGGGCATCAAGTGCACCAACACCAACAACAACATCTGTAGTAAGCCCAAGTTTTTTTGCCCACTCTTCTGTGAGGTTTCCAGCAATTTCATCGGATGTATATGTTTGTGTATAAAGTCTATCTCTAAATCCTTTTAGTAATGGATCAAGTTTCATCAAAAACTCTTCAGAAGGAAGCCCACCCCAGCTTTCATTCCACATTGCTTTATGTCCTGCTGCACAACGACTTCTTTTCATTTTGTCTATATCTGTAGTCCCTGTTAATAAAGCAGGCAACCAATCACAATGCTCTGCAAATGAATATGCAGATGCACGAACTTTTTTATCTTCACGTAAAACATGGAGCATTTTTGCCCAAAACCATTCTGATGAATATACTCCACCGCTATATTTTGTATAATCTTCGCCGCCCCAATTATGAGCAAGACTATTTATCTCTTCTGCTTCTTTTATAGATGTATGGTCTTTCCATAAAACTACCATAGCATTTGGGTTTTCTGTAAATGCTTTATCAAGTGCGAGTGGTAATCCATTTTTGTCTAATATACAAGGTGATGAGCCTGTTGTATCTACGGCTATTGCTTTAACATATTTTTTTGTATCTTCGGGCATTTTTTTCATTATATCTGTTATGGTTCTTTTTAAGCTCTCTAAATAGTCAAGTGGATGTTGTCTGAATTGATTTTTTTTTGGGTCACAATAAAGCTCTTTTTTCCATCTTTTATAATAGTGAACAGAGTTTCCTATTTCTTTACCATTGAGGGCATCGACAAGAACAGAGCGAACAGAATCTGAGCCATAATCGACACCAATAACATACATTTTGTCTTTAGCCATATAAATACTCCAAGTTTTTTTTATTTTATATATTGAGTATATAAATATTTAGTATTATTTCAATAAATACATTCACAATTTTATCAAGTATATCAACTCTTAGTAAAATAAGAGATTATGATATTGTGTGTATTTGTATCATTAAAATAAAATCAAAAGTTAAAAATTATTTACCTTCTCTAAGATTATTTATTTTAACATTTTTAATAGAAAAATTTTTGAATATTCTATCTCCACCCTCTCCTGTGGGAGATTGTGCGACCATGCCAACTTTTATAGTTTCACTAGTAGGTATATAGAAAAATCTCACCATATCAAATTTTTGACCATCAAGGGAATAATGGAATGCAAAACGATTCCCGCTTCTTGCCACTTGTAGCCATAATTGATCAGTGTCTACATTGCACCCATTGGCATCATCAGATATTTTATTTGTCACAACACTTACAACAGCATGTGTATTGAAATCAGTTTGTTCAAGACAAATCTTAGCCCATAAATCATCACTTTCCATGACCATCAAGGCACAAGCATCATAGACATATTGAAATTTATGCTGAACTTTGGCATGCATTATAAAATCTCCTTTCACTTCGGTATAATAGAAAGGGGCATTGCATAATGTTTCTGGAAATATACCGCTCTCTACTGTCGTATTGCCGCCACAAAAAAAATCACTTTTTGGCAATGCCTTAATAATTATTTGTTCATCCATAATTTCTATTTTGCTTTGATTCAGCCATTTGAAATTTTCCATAATAATCCACTCCTAATATAAAATTATTTATTTTCAAAAATCTACCAAATTGTATATGCGAAAAACATAAATCAACATGGTGGAAATTATAACAATTTTTTTAAAATAGTAAAATTTACTTTTATCATGTCAATATAGTGTATGTAAATTAATCTATATGGATGAAGTAATTTACATACTATAAAATTTGCAAGTAATACTACTATATTTAAACCATTTTGTTATGAAATCTCTTTAATAAGTAGTGGTGTTAAAGATATTTTTATTATGGATAAAAAATAATATATACATAATTAAATTATAGTATAATTAGAAAAATTATCAATACATTATTACTATTATTGTATATATTTTTTATAATTCGAGGTAATTTATGTATTATTTGTTCAAATTAGTATTTATTTGATTTTATCTATTATTATGATTAATATCAGTATACATAAAAAATATATAGATTAAATTTTATAATAGCATTGACATATGGTAATAAATAAATATACTTGTATTTAAGTGTTTGTGAATTTTTTCAATCTAATGAGGGTATTTATGAAATGCAAGATGACTATTAATAAAATGTTTATTATAGATGAAGTAGATGAAAGAATATATGGATCTTTTATAGAGCATCTAGGTAGATCTGTTTATAATGGAATTTATGAAGTGAATCATAAAGATAGTGATGGAAATGGATTTCGTAAAGATGTGATTGGTCTTGTGAAAGAACTTAATGTACCTATTGTAAGATATCCTGGAGGAAACTTCGTTTCTGGGTATAATTGGGAAGATGGTGTTGGCCCAAAAGACAAGCGTCCTAGAAGATTGGATATTGCTTGGAAAACACTTGAAACAAATGAATTTGGAACTAATGAATTTGTTGATTGGGCAAAAGAAGTTGGTACTGAGGTTATGATGACAGTAAATCTAGGTACTCGTGGTATTGATGATGCTAGAAATATAATTGAATATTGCAATCATCCTTCTGGGACTTTTTATAGTGATTTACGTATTTCTCATGGATATAAAGAACCGCATAATATAAAACTATGGTGTCTTGGTAATGAAATGGATGGAGAATGGCAAATTGGTCATAAAACAGCATATGAATATGGTCGTATTGCTAGTGAAACTGGTCGTATTATGAAAATAATAGACCCAAGTATTGAACTTGTTCTTTGTGGAAGTTCTAATACTTCAATGAAAACTTTTGGGCAGTGGGAAGAAACAGTTCTTGATTTAGCCTATAATGAAATTGATTATATATCTTTACATACATACTATGGTAATAGGAATAATGATGCTGAAGATTTTCTTGCTAAATCTATAGATATGGATGAATTTATAAAATCTGTTGTTGCAGTTTGTGACCATACAAAAGCTAAAAAAAGAAGCAAGAAAAAAGTCAATCTTTCATTTGATGAATGGAATGTATGGTTTCATTCAAATGCATCTGATGATGAACAGGCTTCTTGGCAGATAGCACCACCTCTTCTTGAAGATATTTATACCTTTGAAGATGCACTACTTGTAGGTTGTATGCTTATTACAATGCTTAATCATGCTGATAGAATTAAAATCGCCTGTCTTGCTCAACTTGTAAATGTGATAGCTCCTATTATGACAGAAAATAATGGGGGGGCTTGGAGGCAAACTATTTTTTATCCATTTATGCATGCTTCTGTTTTTGGACGCGGTAAAGTTTTGCAAAGTGTTATAGAATGCGATAAATATGATAGTAAGTCATTTTCTGATGTACCTTATGTAACAGCAACGGCAACATATAAAGAAGACAGTAATGAGCTTACTATATTCTGTGTCAATAGAAATATTAAAGATGGCATAGATTTTGAATGTAGGCTTGAGAATTTTGAAGATTACAAGGTAGTTGAACATTTGGTATTATACAATGATGATTTAAAGGCAAAAAATTCAGTTTTGGGTGAAAAGGTTATGCCAACTAGATGTGAAAATACTTTTTTAGAAAATGGAATTTTAAATACCAAATTAAATAAGTCTAGTTGGAATGTAATTAGGTTGAAAAAAATAACATAAAAAATTACTAATTTAATTTATACAAAAGGAGAACGATATGCTTAGAAAGAAAAAATTGATAATGTTTATAGGTTTTTTAGTATTGTTTTTATTATTAAGCTGTCAGAAAGGCTCTGATGATGAAAAAATAAATCTTCGTATTAGTTTTTGGGATAAAATAGACCCAGAGAATGCCAATTTTATAGTAGGATTTGAAGAGCAATACCCAAATATAAATATAGAGGTCGTAGAAATATCCCCTGATGAATATGCGAATAAATTAAATGCAATGGTTATAGCGGGCAATGAACCTGATGTAATTATTGCTTGGGAATCTGATATAAAAAGATATATAGATAATGGAATTATAATAGAATTGAATGACTATATTGATGAAACAGATGCTTTTGTTATGGATGATCTTGTTACCAATATTAATATTATGAATGATGAAGGTGTTAGTGGTGTTTATGGCTTGCCTTGGTGTTATGCTGTAGCACTTTTATATTATAATAAAGATATGTTTGACGAAGCTGGTATATCCTATCCAACAGATGATTGGACATGGCAAGATTTTGAAGATGCTGCGGTTGCACTTACAAAAAGAGATACCGATGGGAAAGTTACTCAATGGGGTGCTAGTGGTGTAGCATTATGGGATGAGATGGCGGGTGCTGCTGGCGATGATATTGCCAATATGGATGGTAAATTGTTATTTGGAAATGGTCTTAGGAGAGCATTAGAGTATCAATATAAGCTTACTCATGATCTTAAAGTTATTCCTGAGCCTGTAACAGGTGCATCTATAATTGATCCATTTGCTTCTGGCACAACAGCTATGTCTAAATCGGGTAGTTGGTTTATACCAAATTATAAAGACTTAGATTTTAAATGGGATATTGCTTTATTACCAATGGATAAAAGACATTATTCAACATTATTTACAGGCTGGTATACTATTGCATCAAAAAGCAAAAATAAGGATGCTGCTTGGAAGTTTATTGAATATATGATGAGTGACGAAGGACAAAGAGATATTGGAGAATTATTAGCTAATCCACCATCTAGGCGTTCTCTTGATGCAGAGGGAGCATATAGAGTTGGTGGAGATAATGGTCCTACATACTGGGAAGCTATCCCTAAATCATCAGAATTTGCTAGATTAGCTGGTTTTGTAAATGGTAGTATAAAAAAAGAATTACTATCACAGTTAGATGCATACCTATTAAATCGTATATCCTTAGAAGAGGTACTTGATGAAGTTGATAGACTAAATAAACAAGTAGATGAATTAAATTCACAGTAGTTTTTTATGTAGATAATATCAATGAAGAGAGATACAATTAAATGTTTAAAAACCTTAGTAAAAGTAAAAAGGATACAATTGTAGCATATATGTTTTTGTCCCCGTGGATAATAGGTTTTATATTATTCACAGGGGGCCCTATAATAGGCTCATTTGTTCTAAGTTTTATGAAATGGAATATGCTTGGTGCTCCGAAGTTTGCGGGCCTTGACAATTACCATTCTATATTCTTTGGAGATGGAACATATTTTTATGATTCTTTGAGAATTACATTTGTATTTACATCTATAAGTGTGGCTGTTACGCTTTTTTCATCTTTAATACTTGCGCTTATATTAAACTTTAAAGCAAGATTTATAAGTGTATTTCAATTTATTTATTTTTTGCCTTCAGTTTTGCCTACAGTTGTTATGGCTTCTGTTTTTAAGATTATTCTTAATAAAGAGTCTGGAATATTAAATTATGGTTTATATTTATTAGGTATTACAAATGCCCCGAATTGGCTAAATGATCCATTTTGGGTATTTGTTGCCTTAGGTATTATATCAATATTTTCTTTCTCAACTGGTCAAATGATGTTGATATTTTATGCTTCACTAAAAGAAGTTTCTACTGAGTTATATGAAGCATCAAATATTGATGGGGCCAATTTTTTACAAAAATTTGTGCATATAACAATACCATCGATATCTCCAATAATATTATTTAATCTTGTAATATCTACAATATCGGCATTAGGCGGATCTTTTGCTCTTATTTATGCTTTGACGTCTGGTGGGCCTGCTAAGGCTACAGAAGTGTTAAGTCTTAATATATACACCAATGCATTTGGATATTTTAATATGGGATATGCTTCAGCATTAGCTGTTATATTATTTTTTATAATAAGTTTTGTAACCATTATACAATTTAAGATATCTAAAAATAGAGTTCATTATTAATAAAGGAAGTAGATTATGAATAGACCACAAATTACTAAATACACTATTTTAATAGGTGTTGCTATATTTATGTTTTTTCCTGTAGTTATGATTATTTCTAATTCTCTTAAAACATTAATTGGTATAAGTGAATATCCACCAAAGATAATACCAACAGATCCACAGTTTCAAAATTTTGTAACCATTTTAAAAACTGAAAATAGTTTGGTCTATTTTAAGAATACTTTTATACTTATTATAGGTAATACAGTTGGTACACTTTTGTCTAGTTCAATTGTCGCATATCCACTTGCTCGTATAAAATTTAAGGGGCGTAATTTTATATTTGGCTTAATATTAGCCACTATGATGGTGCCCCATATTGTTACTATAATCCCACAATTTGTATTATTTAAAAATTTAGGTTGGCTTGATTCTTATTGGCCTTTAATAGTTCCAAGTTTTTTTGCCTATCCCTATAATGTATTTTTATTCAGGCAATTTTTTAAAACTATTCCATTAAGTATTGAAGAGGCCGCTATAATTGATGGCTGTAATCATTTTCAGGTATTTACTAAAATATTTATTCCACTTTCAAAACCTATATTTATTACAGTTGCTATTTTATGTTCTATATTTTGGTGGAATGAGCTATTTCTACCATTGATATATATAGATTCAGAACATCTAAAACCTATAACTGTTGCACTTATAACAGCATTTAGGGTTCCAGGTGGACAAAACCTTCCTATGTGGAATTTAAGGATGGCTATGGCTGTTCTTATGAGTATACCACCAATACTATTATACCTATTTGGTGCGAGGTATTTAACAGAAGGTATTAAAACATCTGGGCAAAAATAAATTAAACTATATTTAAAGAGGAAATGTTATGTACAAACAATTAGTAGCGAATGTTGAGATTGATAGTGGATTTTGGAAAAAGTATATAGATCTTGTAATAGATACTGTTATTCCATATCAGTATGAAGCATTGAATGATCGGATAGAAGGGGCGGAACCAAGCTATGCTATACAAAATTTACGTATAGCTGCTAGAGATATTGAAGGTAAATATAACGGCATGGTATTTCAGGATAGCGATTTGTATAAATGGATTGAAGCTGCTGCTTATACATTAAAATATAAAAGCAATGACATTCTTGAAAAACGAATAGATGAGATAGCTTGTCTATTAGAAAAAGCACAACTTCCCGATGGCTATTTAAATACATTTTATATAGTAAATGACATTACAAAACGTTGGACGAATCTATGTGATTGTCATGAACTTTATTGTATAGGGCATCTTATAGAAGCTTCTGTTGCTTACTATGAAAGCACATCTAAAGATAAACTTCTTAATATATCTTGTAAGGCTGTAGATAATATATGTGATGTTTTTGGAAATGATAAAGATAAACTAAAGGGTTATCCTGGACATCAAGAAATAGAATTAGCTCTTATTAAACTTTATAATGTTACAAAAAATGAAAAATATTTGGAATTAAGTAAATTTTTTATTTATACACGCGGCACAGAAAATCCCAATTATTTTATTGAAGAATGGAAAAAGAATGGAAAAAAGAGAGAGTTTGGGCTTAATGATATAAAACCTATGCTAGAATATAATCAATGCCATGTTCCAGTATATGATCAAAAAGTTGCTGTGGGGCATTCTGTAAGGGCTGTTTATATGTATACCGCTATGGCAGATATTGCTAGAATAACAAAAGATGAAAAACTTATAAATGCATGTAAAGAATTATGGGATAATATTACACAAAAACAAATGTATATAACAGGCGGTATTGGTTCTACAAATATAGGAGAGGCATTTACATTTGATTATGATATGCCAAATGATACAATATATGCTGAAACATGTGCTTCTATTGGGTTGCTGCTATTTGCAAATAGAATGTCACTTCTAGAACAAAAGAGCGAATATGCTGATATCATAGAAAAAATATTATATAACATTGTTATAGCGAGTATGGCTCAAGATGGAAAACATTATTTTTATGTAAATCCACTTGAAGTATTCCCTAAAGCAAGTAAGCTGAACCCCACACAATTTCATGTAAAGCCAGAGAGACAGCCTTGGTTTGGTTGCTCATGTTGCCCTCCAAATGTTGCAAGAATATTAGCTTCCCTTCACAAATATATTTATAGTGTAACAGAAGATACCGTATATGTATCTCAATTTATAGATAGTTTATTAGACTGTGAAATTGCTGCCAACAATATTAATATAAAGCAAAACTCAGAGCTCCCTTGGAAAGGAAACATAAAATTAAATGTATTGTTAAAAAAAGCTAGTGAATTTAAGTTGGCATTACGTATTCCTTCTTGGAATATACAGAAACCAAAACTTATGATAAATGGAAAAGAAATAGCGTTTATAGAAAAAAATGGATACGCTATTGTTGATAGAATATGGGAAAATAATGATGTTGTTGACTTTGAGGTTACAGTTGAAGTTATAATTATGGAATCAAATCCGCTTGTTAAAAAAAATATAGGAAAAGTTGCTATACAAAGAGGTCCTTTAATCTACTGTCTTGAAGAGGTTGATAATTTTAGTAATATTAATGAGGCTGTTATTAATGTGGATACTGTTTGGAAAGAAACATCTATGGATATATCTTCTTTAGAAGTTGTTGTATTAATAGATCGGAAGAGCGTCGTGTAGGGAAAGAGTGTACGTCCTGGTGTAGA
>CAMRBQ010000072.1 GCA_947040495.1 uncultured Spirochaetia bacterium | reverse complement strand
AAAATTAAATTTGAATGATTTTTTTCATTTTTTAAAGCATTCTCCAAAGCCTCTATCGCAAGCAAATTATCAATGCGAGTACCATTAGCATAACCCACAATAAATCTGTCATGCAAATCTATGATGCTACAATTGTAAACCATGCTTCCAGTACTAAGTTTTACGCAAGTAAAATCTATGCAATAATTTTTATTTTTAGTATCAACATGAAAATTTTGCTTCAGTAAATTATCAAATATTTTATGATGTTCCCTAATAACACCCCTTCTCTTTTTAACAAAAACTATAGAATAAAGCCCTAAAATCTTATTCATATATTTATGAACTGTCATTTTGCTCAACTTGATATTTATGTTTTCTAACAAAGTTGCCATTTGCCTATGCCCTAAAATATTTTTATGCTCATAATAAATATTGCTTATCACATCTAAAATTTTATTTCTATTTTCATAATATTGTTTTTTCATATCTTTCAAATAATTATAATAAGAGTTTGCATAAATATTAAATTTTGCTAACAACCAACATAATCAAAACTCACTTTTATTTTCATCCACAAATCTATATTCTGTTAATGAGTTTTTTTTCTTTAGCAAAGAACGCTGCTGCTTTTTTTAGAAACTCATTTTCTTTTTTCAATTCTGCCATTTCTTCTTTTAATTCTTTGATTATTTTTGCTTGCTCTAAATTAAATTCTTCATCGACATATTTATTTTCACTGCTATATTTCTTCACTAGTCCAATACTGTAGAACTTAAAACATTATATGCTTTGGCAGTTTCTAATGTTTTCTTGCCTCCTATTAAATATTCGTTTACTACTTCTTTCTTCAAATCTTCACTATATTTTTTACTCATTTATTACTCCTTGTTACTTTTATTTTATACTATTTTCTAACGAGGTATTACAATTTTACTATACCACAACAATTATGTATTGTTAGTTTCTATAACATTTAAATCTACTAATGATTGTAATACCTACTACAATCATTAGTAGATTTAAACAAGGCAACGCCTCTATGCCCCTACGGGAGTAGCAGATTGCAAAGTATATGATTCATAGTATAATTGTAATATGGCGAAAAAACAAAACACAGCATATCTATGTGATAATTGTGGCGAGACTACATTAAGTTGGATGGGTAAATGCCCAAGTTGTAATAACTGGAATACATTAAAACTATACACAGAGCCAGGCTCTTCTACTAAAACCAATAAAAATATAAGTCTACCAAATAATCAAATATCAAAGCTAACAAAAATAAAAGATATTGAAGTAGACAGCGACAATAGATATAGAATACATACAGGTATAAAAGAACTTGACAATGTACTCGGTGGCGGGCTTGTTAAGGGCAGCGTCATACTTATTGGCGGCGAGCCAGGTATCGGCAAGTCTACCCTACTCTTACAAGTGGCAAAAAATATATCCAAAGAAAATAAAGTATACTATTTTACGGGCGAAGAATCCCCACAACAAATAAAACTTAGAGCAGATAGGATTGGCTCTAATGATGGGCAATTTTTGGTATCTACAGAAATAAATGTAGAAAATATTGTTGAAGCTATTTCAAGTGATGTGCCTTGCCTTGCTATAGTAGATTCTATACAAACAACATATCATCCAAATACAACATCATTGGCAGGAAGCCCCGCTCAAATTAAAAACTCATCGATGATTTTAATGCAGGCAGCCAAATTAAATCAAGTAGCATTATTTATTGTAGGGCATATAACAAAAGAAGGTGCAATAGCAGGTCCGAAATTACTCGAACATATTGTCGATTGCGTGCTATATTTTGAAGGCGATGGCAAGGGCATGTATCGCATATTACGTAGTGTCAAAAATAGATATGGTACTGTTGATGAGCTTGGTATATTTGAAATGAGCGAGAGCGGACTACTCGAAGTCAATGATGCCTCTATAGTATTTGCCAATACAAAAAACTCAACAGTATTTGCAGGTAGCGTAATCGTCCCTGTAATGGAAGGAACTAGAGTATTTTGTGTAGAACAAGAGGCACTGGTATCGTCTACATCTTTTGGATATCCAAGACGTCTTAGTATGGGCTATGATTCAAATCGTCTACTTATGATTATAGCTATTCTTGAAAAAAGGGCTCGGATAGCACTATCAAATCAAGATATACATATAAATATAGCACATGGGCTTTCGGTAAAAGAGACAGCTAGCGACTTGGGTGTTGCTATGGCTATTGTATCAAGCCTAACTGGTATCGCTATACAAAAAGATACTACATATATAGGAGAACTTGGGCTTTCAGGTGAAATAAGACGAGTGAGATTTATTGAAAGAAGAATAAAAGAGATGATGAAATTTGGTGTGAAAAATTTTATCATTCCAAAGCCATGCTTGAAAGAATTAAATATAACTAGCAAAGATATAAATATTATTGGCGTAAATCATATAAAAGAATGCACAGATTTATTAACAAATAAAAAATAGAAGCTAACCATTTAAAATATTAAAAAAGTTCCCCCCCTATAAAAATAACTGGGGGTCAATATAAGGGTATTGACTTTTATATTATATATTGTATAATGACTGCATATTATTTGAAAGATATAATAATTAAAGGGGCCAATAGCTCAGTCGGTTAGAGCAGATGACTCATAATCATCGGGTCCGGGGTTCGAGTCCCTGTTGGCCCAATAATATTTTAAAATTAAAAGCGAAGGTTCTTTATACCCTCGCTTTTTTTGTTTTAGATGACTTATAACTTATTCTTTATTTGCTATTTTATTCACCTCTATTTTTCGTACTGTTTTTTCCTTTTCATTAATCGACAAACTAAGCATAAGAATGCCATCTTTTAATATCGCATTGATATTTTCCACATCAATTTTATCGCTAATTGTAAAAGAGCGTTCATATTTGGCAATCGATTTTTCAATTGCTTTATCTTCATCATCTTTCACCTCTTTTTTACGCTCAGCTTTTATTGTAAGCATATTATTATCTATCGATATATCTATATCTTTATCACTCACACCGGGCAAATCTACTTCAATATCATATTTGCCATTATCTTCGTTTATCCTATAATTTGAATGAATGATGTTTTCATTAGAAGAAGGCATCCTATCAAACAATGAATAAATACTATCCATATCAGTAGACCTATTAAACAGCATTGGGATTAAATTTATTTTCATTTTGAACTCCTTTTATTTTGGGTATTACCCATTTTATTTGTCATTAATATAGCAATAAGCATGCCAGTTATTACGCCTATAATGTTTAATAAATATACATTTTTTATTAAAATACTACCATTTATAAAATAATAAAAAATAATTGTTTTATAATGATACATTAAAATAGTAAGTTTTGTATAAATGTATTACAAAAAGTGTTTTATAATTTTTAAAATGTATTAAAATAATTAATAAAATTTGTTGTATATAAAATTTGATAAAATAGTAAATTTTATATACAATTATAGAATACTTATCTAAAATAAAAGGAGTAAATTATGGATAATAATGTTTTAAAAATGCTTCAAGACCAAGTGAATCAAGAAATATATTCGGCATATCTTTATATGTCAATGTCGTCATGGTTTAGTGATAATAGCTATCAAGGTTTTGAAAAATGGATGCGAGTACAAGTACAAGAAGAATTAGCACATGCTGCATATTTTATGAATTATATACAAGATAGAAATCAAAGTCTAACATTTGAAGCTATTGCCAAACCAAATAGCGAATGGAAAAACCCACTTAATATATTTGAGGTTTCATATACCCATGAATGTGGTATTACAAAATCGATTACAGATATCTTTGTAGCATCTAGAAATATTGGCGACATAAAATCTGAAACTTTCCTACAATGGTTTATTAGCGAACAAATTGAGGAAGAAAAAACTGTATCAGATATTATAGGTAGATTAAAAATAGCTGGAGATTCAAGCAATGCATTGCTCATGCTTGATAAAGAGTATGGTACAAAAATATTTACTATGGCTGCTAATATTACTTTCTAAGTATTTTTTGTTAAATAAAAATAGACAGCGAAATCATATACAAATTGATTTTACTGTCTATTTTTTTATTCTATAATAATATTTAATTAATATCTAAGACAACCATTTTTTTAATCTTTCGATACACTTTTCAATTTGCTCAATAGATGTTGCATATGAAAATCTTATATATCCCGGGGCACCAAATTCTTCACCCGCTACTGCTGCTATATGGAGGTCATCTAATAAAGCAGTTGCAAGTTCTAATGTGCTACTATATTTTTTGCCATTTATATCTTTGTTAAGTAGCCCTTTCATATTTGGAAATAAATAAAAAGCACCTTGTGGCTCAAAACATGTTATATTTGGGATTTTATTAATCTCAGTGAAAAAATATTTCATTCTTTTTTCAAATTCTAATTTCATAGGGTCAATAAAACCTAAGCATTGTTGTAAAGCAGCTAAAGCACCGTCCATAGCAAATGTTGTTGGGTTGCTTGTAGAATGACTTTGAATATTATTTATCGCTGTTATAATATTTTTTTCAGCAAGTATATATCCAATCCTAAAACCTGTCATAGAAAATGATTTTGCCACACCATTTACAAGTATAGTATTTTTCTTTATATCATCCGACAAAGTTGCTATACATACATGCTCTTGCCCATAAATTATATGCTCATATATCTCATCATAAACAATAAGAATATTATTTTCGAGACAAAAATTCGCTATGGATAAAAGTTCATCCCTATTATATACACAACCTGTTGGATTACTTGGGCTATTTAGTACAAGTATTTTTGTATTTTTTGTAGTATGCTTTTTTAAATCATCAGTTGTAATCTTAAAAAAGCTTTTATCTGTAGTATTAATAATAACAGGTGTCGCCTCTGCAAGCAATATTTGTGCATAATAACTTACCCAATATGGAGCGGGAAGTATTACCTCATCATTTTTTTCAACTAAGGCTTGAAATATATTATAAAGTGAATGTTTCGCACCAACATTAATACTTACATTTGCCATCTCATAGTCAAGATTGAATCTGTTTTTATAATATTTTGCCACTTCTTTTTTTAATTCTGGTATCCCAGAAGCTGCCGCATATTTGGTCTTACCATCATGTAATGCTTGAACTGTAGCCTCGATAGCGGGCTCTGGCGTAGGAAAATCGGGCTCGCCAACAGCAAAATTAAGAACATCTTTGCCTTCGGCTACAAGCTCTTTTGCCCTTGCAGAAATCAAAAGCGTTGCCGATGGGCCGAGTTCCGATACTCTAGTCGATAATTTCATCTATAATCTCCATTATGTTATAAAAATTGTAACGATTATAATAACAAAATATTTTTTTGTCAAACTATTGTGAAGTTAGTCTGATAATTTAAATAATATTTAGCTTTTGGTTAGATATTATATACCTTTTATATCTATGTTACAATAATATTTTTATCGAACCGAGTATCCATGCAGCAACTTAAATCTGTTGTGATAAAATTTCCATTATAAAACAGACTAAATATTGTAGATGGGGCTGGCGAATTTTGTGCTTCTTTCAATGACTTTATATATATAATTTCCAAATTGAGATTTCTTTTTGAGACAGATTCTTGAAGGCTATAATTGATATGATAATCTGTAAATGGACAGCGATTAGTATAATATACAGTAATCCCATTTTTATTATCGCATTGCCCTATCATAACTTGCTTTTTAAATTTAGCCGCTAAATTATTATCACTTATTTTATAAGAAAGCAGCGAAAAGCCCGATTGTGTTTTATCAATTTCTACAAAGCCTTGTTTTAATAGCCATTTACCATCACTCATAAAATGCATTTTATTTTTTGTACCAACAATTATAAGAACAGCATCTTTGCCTTGAGATTTGGCATCCTCTATTGCCATGTTTAAAAGAGATTTACCATATCCTTTATTTTTATAAGAACCCGATACCCAAAAGCATTGAATGAATAAACAATTCTTAGCCGCAATAGGAGCCCATGCCTTTTCACTCTCTCCATATTCAATAAAAACCTTAGCCCGCTCATCTAATCTCTTAAATACAAAATTATTTTTAAATTCTTTTTTAAGCCAATCCTTTTTTAAATTATATCCTTCAATACATTTTTTGTCAGATATAGCACAACAAATATGTTCATCATTGATATTGTCTTCTGTTAGATTTATAATTTCAGACATAATTAAATACCTTTTTATTAAAAAAATTTTTATATATTTAGAAGCAAGGCTCACAGCATATTATCATTTTCTTTTTACTTATAGGATGACTTATCGCCATAGAATAACAATGAAGCATTAGCCTATCATCATTTTCGATATTTTCTTCACCATATAAACTATCTCCAACTATAGCAAATCCACGACTTGCAAGCTGTAAACGCAACTGATGTCGCAAGCCCGTATAAAGCCTTATAAATAAAGTTGCATATACATCATTATGTCCAAGCATACTCGCCTCGCTAAAAGCATAATCCCCATAATTTGATATGCACATTTTTTTATCATTCGATTTTTCTATACTGTCGTTCATATATATATGATTAACAAATTGTTTATTCCTATCGATAACGGTAGCAATATAATATTTTTCTACATCCTTGCCACCTTTTTTATGATATATATTATATAGATAATCATAAGCCTCATCTGTTTTGGCAAAGAGCACAAGCCCACTAGTATCATTGTCTAGCCTATTTATTGAGCCTGCATTTAATATACCACCTTTATCTATGGTATTCATATAGCCTGCCATATAATTTGAAAGCGTATTTGTATCTAAAAAGCTATTAGAAACAGTTTGTACAGAGCTACTTTTATTTACAAATATTATATGCTCATCTTCATAAACGATATCTAATTTTACATCTTTATTTTTATAGAGCGATGCATTTTTTTGGCTATTTGTTAAAAAAATATTTATATTGGTATCTACTCTATTGCCTTTTTTTAATATTCTATCATCTTTTTGCACGAGCCCGAGACTACATATTGTTTCTATTTCTGTATTAGAAAGATGAGGGAAGTCTTTTTTAATTAGAGTATCTACCCTACTTGTAGCATTATTCTTTATGGTTATCGAAATTGTATCATTAGTCATTTATATCCTATCTTATAAGTATCATATTTTTTTCATTAAAAACAAAACGTCTATCTAATATGCTTAATGGGTCAACACATACATTGCCTGCTCTAAGCTCCCAATGCAGATGATTGCCTGTCGACATACCAGTAGTCCCTATTTCGCCGATTATATCGCCTTTCTTTACAAATGTACCTTCCTTTGCGATTAGTTTTGACATATGAAAGTATGATGTAAACACGCCCTCGCCATGGTCTATAACAACGCAATTGCCACGTACAAAAAGCTCCCTCGATATTCTAACTACTCCAGCATTCGAGGCTCTGATATAAGTACTTCTTTCATTTGCAATATCAAAACCCTCATGAAAACGTGCATAACCTCGTGTATAACCCCTAAATGCACCGTAATATGATGAATAACGACCAAATGATGGCATAATATGTACATCATCTTCAGAATATAACTTTGGGATAAATTGTGTATAAACATCATTTTGAAGCAGTTTTCTTTCTTCTCCCGATTTTGCAGCATCCCCCAATATCGTCTTCATCTGCTTATTTACACCGGGTATCTGATTTGGTTTTTCTGGAGGTGGTGGGGTTAGATTGCATAATAACTGTTCTTTTATATATACAGTAGAATTATCATCCAAATTAAATGTAGTCTTAAATGTCAATATTTTTTCACGCCAACCGGGATGTATACCAAAAATACTTCTATATACATTATAACCATTATTAGAGCCTGCCAAATTAAATACAACCATAGGTAAGGCAGAATTTCTTAGGCTAGATTTTTTTATTATTATTTTTTCCATCGATAAAATATAAAGCGAGCCTATTTTTCCCGCATAAAACGGATATGGATCAGCATATAATTTTATAAATTTTTGTTTATTTAAAAATATATCAAGCGATTTATACTTGCTATGTCTTTCAAATATCATACCTTTTTCTAATATTATATCATTATCGCCAATAGATACAGCCGAGTTATAGGCAATATAATAATATTTATTATTATATTCAATCATAACCACAGTATTTTCATCAGTAGTTACAATATCATCTAATCTAAGTTTTATGGCATTTGATGCATATAAATTATCATTATTTCTTTCTATTTTTATTGGATTGTCAGAATATAATGTTTGAGAATATATATTTATACTAATAATAAAAAATATAAAAACACTATACTTCATTTCTATACCCCATTCCAACTATTATTATTTTGAACAGCCCAAGTAATATCTGCACTAGTAGAGAATAAACTTGTAACCCATATCTTTGAATATGTAGTACCATTATAAAGTATATAAAGCCTATTGTCTGTTAATGGTACTGTAGTATTAAAATCATTTGGGTATGAATTGTTTGTAACAACTATTACTGAATTAAAATTTGTTTGATATCCAAAATCTTGTATCTTAAAAGTACCTGCTGCTGTAACTGTTCCTGTACCAAAATTAAATACTAAATCTGCACCTGCTGTAACTGCTGTAGTGCTAATACCTATACCAGTAGTAACATTAGCGAGTGTACTCTCTGGTCTTGGCACAACCTCAACTATTGTAGATATAGACGTTTCTATTCGTTTATCTGTGGCAAGGTCATTTGTACCATAGACTGTTACAGATACATAATATTTAATACCATTGACATAAGCACCCGGTATATCAAAATTAAAAAATTCTCTAGTATGACTTTCTTCAATTATCGTTGGCTTTCCACCTGAGGCATTTGTAATAGCATCAGTAAATAATGTAAATGAAGGGCTTGTATTTACATAAAAATTAAACCCAGCAAAATCTGACGCTGTAACCCCAGATAAAAAGTTCACAGACAAGGCATTATCTTTTGGTATGGCAACAATTTCATATGGGCTATTATACTCATCAAGCACAAGGATAATATCTGTCTCACATGAAAGCAAAAATAAAGAAAAAAACATTATAAAAATGTATTTAATAGATATACTCATTATTTTCCTAATAGGATTGTAATTTTATGCATGAAAAAACAAAGCCGCACAACCCAATACACCAGCATCATTGCCAAGTGAAGCAGGTTTTATTGTAAGCAAAGGTACAGACAATAGCAAACCATATTCACGAAGTGCTCTATCAATATGCGGTATTATCATATCAAAATCTTTACAAAGCCCACCACCTATCAGTACAAGGTCTAAATCTAGCATATTCATAGCATGAGCTATCGCCATACCAAGAATATGAGAACATTCTGATACTGTGTCTGATGCCAATTGGTCGCCTTTTTTTGCCGCATCAAAAATAGATTTAGCTTTATCTCTTATTATATCTTCTTCTGTAAGTATTGTATTATATAGTTTTTTATGCATTCTCTGCCTTGCATTTCTTATATACCCATTTGCAGAAGAGTATTGTTCAAGACAGCCGTAGCCACCACAATTACATTCTAACCCACCAGGTATAACACATGTATGCCCTATTTCTCCCGCATAACCTTTTGAACCACGATATATATGCCCATCAAACACAAGCCCACCACCAACACCAGTACCAAGCGTTATAAGTAATGCTGATTTATACTCAGAACCTTTACCTGCACCATAAACCACTTCACCTAAGGCTGCTGTCGATGCATCATTCTCATGTTTTGTCGGTAGCGAAAATCTATCGCCAATATCTGAAAAGCGTAGCCCATGCATACCCTCTATATTTTCACATCCACCAAGTAGTACTGTGTTTTTATCGCTAACACCGGGGCTTGCCATCGCTAAGCCTATCACATTCATATCACTCGAGACTTTATTCATGAATATCTCTGTACATTTCACTAATGAAGCCTCTTGCTCTTTTGTATCTAAGCTAGTACATGTCTCAATACTCTCTTTATACAAAATATTACCCGCCTTATCTATCAAAGCACCTTTAATAAGTGTACCGCCAATATCAAAACATACAACGATATCTGTCATAAAACACCCGCCCTATTAATATAATTTATGTTAATATAATATCATAATAATAAAAATTATCAAACTATCTCTACAAGTTTTATTTTATCTATGGATAATAAATTTATTTTTTTATTATAAAAACTGAAAATCATATATTTTTTCTCTCAATTTTGCCCCCAAATCAGTATGCAAATATTTGAGTTCATCCAATATATCTTTTCCCAATTTTTTATCGCAGGTAGATTTTCTTATCTGCCAATATCCAACATCCCAATTATCTATTTTAAATTTTGCTGTATCAAGTTTATCAATATTTTCAAAAAAATATCTATACAATTTTCTAGCAATTTCAATTATAGCATATGCCTCGCTAGATAATTTTTTATTTATTAAATAAGTATAGACAAATCTATCGCTATCATTGTCCATGCTTTCTATTATAGTTTTTTTTGATATATCCCAAGTTTTAATTTCATCTAATCCAAATGGGAAGAAATTATTTTTTATCTGATACATTTGATTTATATAAAAAACATCTTTTATACTACTAGTTTGATTTGAGTTTGCAAAAAGCGACCATATTATAAAATCATTAATGCTATGTTCATCTATATCTTTTTGTGGGATGATAAATTGGTCTGTGCTATTTAGCCAATCATATTTCACAATACGCCTCACAGCATGAATTATCA
>CAMRBQ010000071.1 GCA_947040495.1 uncultured Spirochaetia bacterium | reverse complement strand
ATTAGCGATATGGTTGCTCATGCCTCAAAAAATGATTTTGAAAGCGCTAAAAAAATACATTCAAAATACCATGCTCTTATGGCGGGTGCTTTTATTGAAACCAACCCGAGCCCTATTAAAGAAATGATGTTTCAAATGGGGCTCATCGCAAGCTCTAATGTACGATTACCTTTGGTTAATGTTAAAGAGGATACAAAGCAAAAACTGAAAATCCTAATCGAATCTGTTAGAGCATAGTTTAATATTTTTTATAATATTTGAGAGAATAGAATGAAACAATTATTAAAAAAAATTAATAAACTACATAAAACAGGCAACCATGCTGAGATTATCGAATTAATAAAGGCACAAGAAGAGCAAACATCAGAAATTATAAGTTTATTAGCTAGAGCTTATAATAATGTTTATAATTACCAAAAGGCTCTCGACCTCTTAATGTCTGTAGAACAAATACTTTCCAATGATAAAGATTGGAATTGGCGTCTTGCTTATGCTCTTTTCAATACAAGAGAATTTGAAAAAGCCTTACCGTACTTTCAAAAAATGTTAGAACTTAAACCTAATGACAAAGATGCAAAGATATATATTAATTCTATAGCGAATAAAAAAACTCATATTATAATAACCGAGGAAACTATAAAAAATTCGACAGAAGATAATTACTTTGATGTTATAAATCCGATATGGTGCTCAGTATATATTTATGGAACACAGCAACGATATGAGGCAGATTTAAAATATTTCACAAAATTCCAGAGATATATTTTTGCTATTGAATGGTATCTTGCTGAAGTCAACAATGGTGGGCATTATCAATTCTTTGAAAACAGCACGGGTATTGTATACAAAGATGCACTAGAAGGTCTTAAAGCAATTGGACATCAGGGTTGTATAGAAAACTTTGAAAAAGTATTAAGCGTATATGGCGAAGAGCCCTCTTTCGATAGAAAAAAACGCTGGGAACAATTAAAAAAATTCCAAGATGATAAAGAATTTGAAAAATTAGATAGTCTTGCTGACGATTTTTTTGCATTTAAAGACAAACATACATACATATTAAACTTTATCAAAAACAATCCAAAAGAATTTTTGTTTGATGGGATTGTGTATCAATAAATTTAATTTATTAAGATTGTATTTCTTTGTATGCTTTATTTTCTTTGGCAGCATTAATAAAAGTACAAAATAATGGATGCGGTTTATTAATCCTTGATTTAAACTCAGGATGAAACTGCACTCCAACCATCCAAGGATGATCGACAATCTCAATAATTTCTATAAGATTTTGTGCTGAATAAACGCCCGCCATTCTAACACCTTTTTCTTTCATTATTTCTATATAGTTATTATTAAATTCATATCGATGGCGATGTCTTTCATTTATACTAGAACGCCCATATGATTTATATGCAATTGTATTTTCATCAAGCAAATCACATGGATAAGAGCCCCGCCTCATAGTCGCACCTTTTTCATGCACTTTTTTTTGCCCTTCCATTATACTTATAATAGGATATTCGGTATCCTCATTAAACTCTGTACTATGGGCATTATCAAAGCCTATAACATTTCTAGCAAATTCGACAGCCATAAGTTGCATACCAAGGCATATACCAAAACATGGTATTTTATTTTCACGTGCATATTTTATAGCATTAATTTTACCTTCAACTCCCCTATCTCCAAACCCACCAGGTATAATAATAGCGTCGATATTTTCAAAATGCTCGTCTACATTTTCTCTTTCAATAATTTCAGAATCAATCCATTTTATATTTAATGATACATCATTGAATACACAGGCATGACTTAACGATTCAGCTATAGATATATAGGCATCTTTTAGGCTAACATATTTACCAACAAGCGCCACATTTATAACATTGCCCATTTTTTCTAATGTACGTTGTTTACTTACAAGCTGATTCCACTCCCTTAAATCAAGCTTTGCACATTCGATATTTAAATGATTACATACAATATTAGATAAATTTTGCGCCTCAAGCATCGCAGGGACTTCATATATGCTGTCAGCATCATAGTTTTCAAAAACATTTTCTTTACGTATATTACAAAAAAGTGATATCTTTGATTTATGCTCTTCTGTGAGATGTACACTTGTCCTACATACAATTATATCAGGTACAACACCCGTCTGCATAAGTTCTTTAACACTATGTTGTGTCGGCTTTGTTTTAATCTCTTCACTTTTACTAATATATGGAATTAAAGTCACATGTATAAATAGTACATTTTCATAACCAAGGTCGCTTTTAACCTGTCTTATAGCCTCTATAAATGGAAGCGATTCTATATCTCCAACAGTGCCACCTATTTCTGTAATAACAATATTTGTTTTATTACTCTCAGCAGCCTTATAAATATTTTCTTTTATTTCATTTGTAATATGAGGAATAACTTGTACAGTAGAGCCTAAATAGACACCACGTCTTTCTTTTTTTATAACCTCTAAATATATCTTCCCTGTAGTAACATTATTAAATCTATTAAGATTTTCATCAATAAACCTTTCATAATGCCCTAGGTCTAAATCAGTCTCTGCCCCATCATCGGTTACAAAAACTTCACCATGCTGGTATGGGCTCATAGTGCCCGGGTCTACATTTATATATGGGTCAAATTTTTGTATTGTAACAGAAAGACCTCTAGATTTTAACAAACGCCCTAGAGAAGCTGCGGTAATACCTTTACCTAAACCAGAAACCACACCACCAGTAACAAAAATATATTTTGTATGCATAAAAACCTTTTTAATATTTTTTTAATGTACTGGATATGGATTATATACCATAATTAGTATTATGCAAATAATTTTATAAAACATAGTAAACATATACAATACTTAAAAAATATTTTGCTAATATCTATCTAATAATAAAAAACAGGCCTATAGAATCATTACTATAGAGTATATTTATTCAAAAATAAAATATAATTATCTTGCAATTAGTAAAATATAATTTATTAAATAAAATTTTATATTCAAATATAAATATTGACTAATTTTTTTTTCGTGTTAGACTAGTTCTCATTGTTTCATGATGAGGAGAGATAGGATAATGGATGATTTATTTACTAAGTTCTTAGAACAATTCCCACCAAATAATAATTTACTCAACCCCACAGATGAAGTGTTAGAATGATATTCTGATAAACTACCAGAAGAAATACTGAATTTTTGGAAAAAATATAGATTTGGAAATTATGCAAATGCCTTAATTAAAATTATAGAGCATTCTGATTATATGGATAGCCTTTATACTTGATTAGGTGGTAAAGACTTTAATAACTTACCTATATTAATTTATTTTCTATAATAAATATTAATAGTAATAAATTATTATTGGCAAAAAATAATAGCAGAAAAATAGCTGTCTACGATATGGAAAAAATGACACTCTTAAAAACACTTATTCCAAAAAGAGGAAGTCAAAATGGGGATGGGCAGGCTTGCTTTTCATCATACAATACAAAAGTCATCAACCTTGGATATGATTGCCCTTGTAGTTATATTTCAATATTTGATATAGAAAGTGGGCATGAAACTCGGTTTCGAGAATCTCTGGGCGAAGTCTATAACCATATACGATATATAGCGTCAAAGGATATGTACTTTATTGATGGATTTCAAAGACCTGATCAAAATTCAAAAGATGACACACCTAACAAATACTTTTATCTTTGGTTTGATTTAAACAAAGAAACTTTCGAGCAGACTTTTGTTGATACCGATTGGGTATATTTTATTTATGCCGAAGAATTAGAAAAAGTAATTTCATATTCACAAATAGGAAACCTAACTTTAAGAATATATCCTGAAAATAACAAAATACCAATTTTATCTAAAAAGGGAGGGATGTTTTCTGCCGTCCTCTCTCATGACAATAAAACAATGGCTGTTTACTATCAGGATGATTTAAAATTATACCATTTTCCAGAAATGAAATTAATGCATTCTCTAGATGTTGATTGGGGACGAGTTGAATTTTCTTCTGATGATAAAGAAATATTAATTTCAAGCAACAATAAAAGTTTTATATACAGATTATAAATAAAAAATATAGCTTACTATTTTGCAGTACTACCAACAATATTGAGGGCATCCCATGTCATCGAAAATGGGGGGGTATAAACAAAATCCATCATACCAAGTTCATCCACAGTCATTTTTTTAAAAATACAAACAGACATAGCATTTATACGCATGACAGATCCACTTGCCCCACATATTTGTGCCCCAAGCAAAATCCTTGTCGATTTATCATATACAATTTTTATATATATTTCGCCCATACCATCTGGAACATAATGAGTATGGTTAATACTTTTTATCATATTGGTAGAATAATTAATATTTAATTTTTTCGCCTCGCCTTCACTAAGCCCTGTTTTTGCAATTTCAAAATCCATGAATTTCAAGCCAGATGTCCCCAGTGTCCCTTGAAAGCGAGTATCTTTTGAGGCAAGCACATCAGCCAATACTCTTCCAAGTTTATTTGCTGTTGTTGCCAAAGGGATATAACTATCCTGCCAAAAAGTCGCATGCTTTACAGTCGCACAATCGCCACCAGAATAAATATCTTCTATACTAGTTTGACAATATTCATCTATAATAATCGCATTATTGGCAAGGGTTTTTATACCACTATCTTTACACCACTCAGTATTTGGGATAAATCCAACAGATAAAATAACAATGTCGGCATCATAACGACCTTTATCTGTTATAACTTTTTGAACGCTGTCATTACCTTCAAAGCCTTGAACAGTCTCACCCAGTTTTAGATTAATATTACAGTCAACAATAGCAGTTTCTAAATGCTCTGTTATTTCAATATCAAATATATTCTGACTTACATGTTCCTGCTTTTCTATTATAGTAACATTTTTTTTCATTTTGAACATAGCATCTGCAACCTCAAGCCCGATAAAACCAGCCCCAATAATAACAACATTTTTGGCCTTCTCTAATGCAGACTTTATATTTTGACCATCGCTCATTTTAGTAACTGAATATATGCCTTTCAAATTAATGCCATAAATATTTGGGATAAAAGGCTTTGCTCCTGTTGATATCAAAAGTTTATCATAAGCAAAATCGGATATATCTCCAGTCTTTGTATTTTTTACAGAAACTTTTTTTTGATTAGCGTCTAATGATAAAGCCTCATGATTTAGTCGTACATCTATATTGATTTTTTTAAAATGCTCAAAACTACGTGCAAACATTTTTGTATTATCACTAAAATAATCACCAATATAATATGGCAGACCGCATGCACCAAATGAAATAATATCTGTTTTTTCAAAAACTATAATATTAACATCTGCTTTATTTCTACGAAGTTTACTAGCCATAGACATGCCCATGGCATTGCCACCAATAATAAGAATATCCACAATAGCTCCTTTAAATTATGTCATTAAAATAAATATTATAATACGTACCATAATAAATTCAAGTTCTATTTTGATGGCATATACTATATATTATTCTGATTTTATAGATACAGTAAAAGTATTTACAAATTAACAAATTCTATTAATAACAATAGGATACACAGTAATTATGAATACTTTTGCAGACAATATGGCATTCACTTTTCAAACTACAGCAATCCCAGCGACATTAATTGTACATATATGATGTGATAAATTTAAGGAACAACAGAGCATTGTTATTTTTACTTGTCTTTTATATCTATCAGGGATGATACTTTTTCTATTTACACAATCTCAAATTACTAAATTCATAGCTCTTCTATTATTGGCTTTGGGAATGGGTGGAAGTATTAGTTTATCTATTGCATTTATTTCTTTGAGAAATCCCAATGCCAAAATAACTTCGGAACTATCAGGCATGCCACAATCGGTAGGACATCTTCTCGCTGCTATTGTATTTATTCAATAATATTTTCCATCTTAATTAAGATAGCCTACCCATATTATGTTTAACATAATTTTATAATTATTCATTCTCATCTTTTTTAGTTTTAAAAAATTCAATGGCATCCATTAAATTTTGTGACTGCTCTACCAGCATTTTAGATGAACTCATTGATTTATCTACTAGCGAAGCATTCTCTTGAGTAGATATATCTATTTCTGCAACAGCCTTGTTTATTTGATCTATACCTAATTGTTGTTCCATTCCTGCTGTACTTATATCTTTAATAATATTAGAAGTAGTTTCTATTTTACTTTGAATATCTGCAAATATTTCTTTCGATTGTTTAGCTGTTTCTGTAGCAATTTTTATTTTTTCATTTACATTATTAATAAGAGTTGTAATATCTTTGACTGATACTTGTGTTGTTTGTGCTAAGTTTCTCACTTCTGTCGCTACAACAGCAAATCCACGCCCTTGTTCCCCCGCTCTTGCTGCTTCTACTGCTGCATTTAATGCCAATATATTTGTTTGAAATGCTATATCTTCGATAACCTTTGTTATATTTGTAATTTTCGCACTTGCATCAAGAACATCTTCTATACTGCTTGTTGTCATCGATATTACTTCGCTACCACTTTCTACAGATTTTCTAGATTCTATCATCATACTATTGCCATTCATAGAGTTATCAGACGATTGCTTAATAGTTGAGGCTATTTCTTCCATACTTGCTGCTGTTTGTTCTAAAACTGTAGCTTGCGATTCTGTTCTCGTGGATAAATTACTATTTTCGTCAGATAGTTTATCCGCGGTAAGTTTTATTTTATCCGAAGAAGTCTTGACTATTCCAACAACACTATTTAATTTATTTAAAAGATTATCAATTACATGAGCTATATCAGCCCATTCATCTTTTCTTTTGAATAAAAATAGTGGTGGACTCCAATCAAGGTTTCCTACAGAAAGTTTTGTAAAGTCCATTAAAAGAGCATTCATTATAGATGTCACTTCTTTTTTTAATACTATAGATATAAGTACTGCAAGTAATATCGCAATAATAAAACCTACTAGCATAACAATAACAGATAACCTATTGCCTTCTTTTAAGATAGCATTTTCTGTTACATTAAGCAAGACACCCCAATACATATTTGGAAGCACTGCTATAGGCATTAAAGCATTAAGAGTCTTTTTCTTGGTAGTAGGATCTACATTCACAAATGTATAATATTTTCCTGCAGACAAAGACTCTACAATTTTATTTTCTTTGTAATGAGGAAATACATCATATATATTTTTGCCAACATTACTAGATAGAGAGCTTTCAATAGAAGCTACTGTACCTGTATTATCAATTAAAATAATCTTAGATTCATCAATAGAAATATTTTGCTGCACCGTATCTTGTATACTAGTAGTAAATATATCAAATCCTACAGTTCCAACCAAATCATCTCCTATAAAAAGCGGCATCGAAAATGTAAACGTAACCTCACTTCTTTCACCTGAAACCTCATATAAATATAGAGGTGTTATATAAGGTTTTTTCGTTGCTATAGGTACAGTATAAAAATCATTATTAATAGATACTTCATTGCTTCCTATCCCTAGTTTTTGAGTCAAAGAGCCATCGGGGTTTTTTGATATATACATAGCTCTTAATGGGGAATTATGTTCAAGTGTATTGGGTAAAAACATAATATCTATAGCATTAACATCACCATCTAAACCTTTTAGACTATCATTAACAATATCAGAAAACATTTCAAAATCTCTAACATTATTATTTAAAAGATATTGAACAACAAGAGATATGCCTTCGATACTAGCATAGTTTTTTTTAATAAAAGTATTTATAATTGCAGATTCTGTATTTAATACTTGCTTAATCATATTATTACTCATGTTTCTAGAAATATTAGAAATCGAGTAAGAATTAAACAAATTTAATAATGTAAGCATTAAAAATAATAAAAGTGTTATTATTACTGTTATTTTCAGCTGCAACCCAATTTTTTTAAAACGTTTAAACACAATAGACCCTAGTAGTTAAGCAATATATATTATTAAATCCCAATAGATAGTATCATATTTTATTAAAAAATAAAGTAGATACGAAGATAATAATACTAATCTTATTGCTCATAGTTTCGAATAAGATAAAAAATTCAAAAGTGCCCGTAAACAACATCACTTATATTCAAGTTGGAAATGCTTCGCATTATAAAATCATGAAACTATATAAAAGACATTTATAAATAAAAAATTAATTTATCTAACTTTTAGATTTTTATGCCGATAGAGATTCTTCGTCCAAAAACTTTCAAATATTTAATTAATTTTAATAGTATAGTTTTTTATCATCATAACAAAATATTATGGTCTATTTTCCTGATAACATCAGCATATAAAATGAAGCAAATAGTATAGATATACTTATAAAAATAATAATATATTGCTTGTTTTTATAGCAATGATGTTGTGCTTCTTTCAATAAATACATCTTTGACATATATACATTTATCTTATATAATTCCATATATTATTATAGGATGAGAGTATTATACTAAGAGTGCTTTATGTTTAACTATATAAATAATTTTATTTCTTTAACACCAATAAGATATTTCTTAAATGTAGTAGATATACTTTTGGTGGCTATAATATTGTACATATTGTATTTACTTATATACAATACAAGGGCTTATGTAGTTATACGTGGTCTATTTGTCATATTTATTTTAACTATACTATCCAAAATATTGGGGCTTCAAACAGTCACATGGTTTTTTTCTCGCTTTTTTCAGGTTGGTATTATAGCCATAGTTATATTATTTCAAGCAGAAATAAAACAGGGGCTTATTATACTTGGTAGTTCTACACTATTTAGAACAGCAATAGGCTATGATACAAATGATGTACAAAAAATTATAAATGCTGTTTATATTATGAGCCAAAAACATCTAGGTGCTATAATTGTATTTCAAAGAAAAGTATCCCTACATACATTTATAGAAAAATCAATTGCATTAGATGCGAGGATTTCGAGTGAACTCATCGAAACAATTTTTTATAACTATAATCCATTACATGATGGAGCTATGATAATAAATCAAAATAGAATAGCCGCAACCAGTGCCTATTTGCCACTGACAACAAATGAACCTAAAGGCAAAAGACGGTATGGCTCAAGACATCGTGCGGCCTTAGGAATATCCGAACAAACAGATGCTGTTGCTATTATTGTATCAGAGGAAACTAGTAATGTATCTATTGCTTTTGCAGGGGAGCTTATATGCGATTTAGAAAAAGAAGAAACGATTAAACATTTAAATAAAATATTGGGGGCAAAATAGCATGCCCAAAAAGCCTTTTAGAAAGATTCGATACTTTGTAAAACATTATATACTCAAAGAACATCCATTAGGAAAACTCACATGTCTTATTATTTCAATAATACTCTTCACTTATATCAATTTAGAAAAAGAAGAAACTAGAGAATATAGCATCCCTATAAATATTAAAAATATACCCAAAAATCTCATGGTATTAAAATCAAATACAGATAATGTTTCGATAACATTAAAAGGAAAAAAACAAACATTTGTTATAATGCCTAGTGATATAAATGCCTCTGTTTATGTCAATAATGCTACAGAGGGTACACAACAATATATTATAGAGATAGATAATATTTTAGATATACCAAAAAACATCACATTTACATTAAATCCTAAATCTATATTTGTTACTTTCAAAAAAACAAATAGTGATACTAACAATTAAACAATATGAAATATATAAAAATAGGTGATACATTTTTGCTTATCATTTTAATATCTGTTATATTTTTTATTTTAAATAATAATAAAACTGAAAATAAAAGTATAATCGCTATAGACACGAGCTATAAAAATTATAGATATAGATTAGATGAAAATAAAATTATAAATATAGAAGGATTAAAAGGGCAAAGTATAATAGAAATAAAAGATGGCGAGGTAAGATTCTTAGAATCTCCATGCCCCGATAAACTATGTATCATTGATGGAATATTAAAAAACCAGCCACTCATATGTATGGTTAATGCTGTTATCGTAAGGTACGATTCTGACAAAAACAAAAAAAATGAAATAGATAGTGTAGGGTATTAAATAAAATGATAGCAGATATATCAAAACATAAATCTATGAGAAGAATTTATGATATAATTTTTTTCTCATTTTTAGCCACATTTATAGCATCATTAGAAAACATGTTTCCTCGACCACTACCCTATTTTCGAATAGGTTTTACTTTTGTAATACTACTACTTGTACTCAATATATTTTCTATGAAAGAATTAATACTGCTAGTTATTATAAAAAACATTACAGTATCTTTAGTCTTTGCCTATATATTCACCCCGCCATTTTATCTAGGTTTATCGGGTGGAATTATATCTGTAATTATGATGAAAGCATTTGAAAAAACAAAATTGCTATCGCTATTTGGGCTAAGTATAATAGGCGCTGTGTCAAATAATATAGTGCAGCTTATGCTAGCAAAATATCTATTTTCATTGCCTAGTATAAAAATACTTCTGCCTATAATTATGATATTTTCTATTATATCTGGCTCTATTGTTGGTATATTTTCGATTTTCTTAAATGATACTCATACCAACAATAATAAATAAACTATTTTGCCACCATGTTCTTATTTGCCTTTCAAATATGCCATTACAGCAGTATGGTTTCGTAATGTAGCAAGGTCTAATGCTATTTGATTTACAATATTAGTAAGTTTAGTATTAGCCTTACCTGTTTCGACTAGATATTTCACTACATCTAAATGCCCAAAATGTGACGCAAGCATCAATGCTGTTGTATTATCCTGTTCATCCACCCAAGCAGTCGTAGCATTAACATCGATACTGCTTTCTATACATTCTTGTACCCCTGCTAAGTCGCCAGCGGCAGCATAGTCAA
>CAMRBQ010000070.1 GCA_947040495.1 uncultured Spirochaetia bacterium | reverse complement strand
TATGCTATATCTACTGATAATAATAAAAATGAAGAAGAAAATGAAAAATTAATAGCTACTATAGATGACAGAATAATACTTACAACATTTACATCATACTTTGAAACAAATCAAAGTAACGAAGACGACAGTCCCTTCTCGACATACTTTAATTATCTAGACAAATAAAAAACATATAAAAAAACATGGGCTTATAATTATATAAACCCATGTATAATTTTCTATTCTAATTATCTTCTATACTTAATAAAATTATTATATAATATTCTTAATAGAACGGATGATTCATTGAGAATACAACTTCCCAACCGCGACCAAACCACTCCCCTAAGAATGTATAACCATCGGTTTCAAAGTCTTGAAATCCTTTACCAAGTCCAACATCATATTTATTATATACAAAACGTTTTGCCGCATATAATCTAATATTAAATATTGGAACAGTCAGCCTTAGACCAACACCAACAGAATATATATACTGAGATGGGTCAAAAAGAGATTTTACATCTATAAAATTTGCAGCATATGTAAACTCATTAATACCATTAATTGTTTTCACAGTAGGATATGGTAGCCAAAGTTGCCCTATATCCAAAAATGCGGTAAAGCCTAGCACATCTTTTATTATAGGGATTCTATATTCAAAGAAAAGCCTAATCTTTGTACGTCCATAACTAGTTAAAAAACCATCGGCAAATGTATATGTACTAAGCCCTCTATTAAGCTTAAATACAGTATAAAGGTCGCCATTCCATCCACGAATATCTTCAAATGGATTCAAATTATAAAGTACATCACTATCATTTTTTATTTTGCCTGTCATTCCATCTAATATCTGACCAAATTCACCATATAGTGCAAATGATGAACCAAAAAAGAATGGTATAGCCACAAATCCTGTCAAAGTCTGCTTTGATAGTTCATTAAAACCAAAGAAGAAATCAACATCATACCTTGCATACCAACCCCTCGTAGGATTTAAATAATTATTTCGACTATCCCTAAGAATGGTATAGGATAAAATAAATGTTGTATTCCAATCTCCCTCTAACCTTTTAAAACCATCCTTAAAAACTGGTTTTGTAAGTTGGTCGGCTACATCTATAGGAACATTGACAGGGCCGGCCTCTGTTGCCCCCTGTTTGGCAGACTGTTGATACTGCTGAAATATTGTATCAAATGTTAAGAATGTAGAATAGTAATCTAAGAAGTAATGCCCTACACGGAATAATACTTCAATACCCTGTCTTGTATAATATGAATATTCTGTAAATCCAAGATTATCAACTGTCCCTAAATCCACTCCCGTATTTACATTTTCATGGAAATAAGAAAAATCAAAACCAAAATAAATAGGTAGTTGGAATATATAGGGCTCTACAAAGTTTACACCAGCCCTTTTGAGGTCTTCCCCAAATTCACCACTAATACCAACTTGAAGACCTCTACCCAAAAAGTTCATCTCTTTGAGTTCGGCAAAAATACTCAAGCCTGATGAAGTTGAAAAACCACCACCACCAGAAACCATAGCTGTTTTACCCTCTTCAATTTCAAAGGTCAAATCCATAAGCCCTTCAACAGTACCAGGCTTTACACCAATATTTATATTATTAAAAAACTGTGTATTAAATAGTCGCTCTTGTATTCTCTGTATCTTCTGAGAATTAAATATTTCTCCAGGTTCAATATCTATATAACGCTCTATAATAAAATCTTTCGTTTTTGTATTACCGGTTATACCTATGCTTTCAATATGTGCCCTGTCATTTTCAATAATATCATATGTAATATTTACAGTTCTATTATCTTCATCCACTTTGACAATCGGGATAACCTGCCTAAATATATAACCACGTTCTGAGTAAACAGCTTGCAGTTTGGTATAGTCGGTATAGAAAGTAGTATAATTATATAATGTACCCTTTTTTGAATTTATCCCTTTAAATAATTCAGCACTCGGTATAATAATATTACCTTTTATATCAATAAGCCCAAATTTATACTGGTCCCCCTCTTTTATATAAACATCTATAACGAGGTATTGAACATCCTTTTTATTCGGATCTTTCCATTTATATGTATACCTTATATCTGTCACTTCTGCATAATAGTAACCTCTATCTCTATAGTAGAGAGCTACAGAATCTAAATCTACTTTAAACTTAAACTCATCAAACTTTCCAAAAGAAAATAAACCTCTCACTTTTGTAGACATTTGTTTTTCTAATGTTTTTGAGCTATATTTTGTATTACCAAAGAAGCGTATCTCTGAAACCTGTATCTCTTGCCCTTCTTCAATATTAAAATCAATATCTACACTAGAATTTTTTTTATCTTCTTTTACCTTAGGAGATACATATACTTTAAGATAGCCTTTACTTTGATAATTACTTATAATAGCATTAGCTGCATCATTTAAATTTTGAGGGGCATATGTACCACCTTCTTTTAAATATGGCTCAATCGTATCTTCTAATATACCAGCATTTAATTTTTTATTCCCATTAAAATATATACTTTTTATAGTTGGCTGTTCTGCTATTATAACTTTTAATATTAAATTATTACCCTCAATTTTTTCAACATCTATAGCCACTCTTTCATATTTGCTATTAGAAAACATTTTTGTTATAGCTTTATTTATAATATCTGAATCGAATTTATCCCCGATTTTTAAACCGATGTCCTTTAATACATCTTCCTCTGTGAGATCATTATTACCTATAATTTCTATTTCTTGAATAGATAAACCTTGATATTGACCAACATTAGCAGCTTGAACAAGCCCATCAAAATTTACTTCAGAAGATTGGAGCAAAAGATAAATCGACGATATATATAAGACTATAACTATAGGGACTATTATAGCAAATTTTTTAACTTTGGACAATTAAAATCTCCACCTAGTTTTAATATTAAATTCCTGCTCTTTTTGAACTTCAAATGGATGTATATTATACTCAAATACCAAATTTGCAAGCTTAAAGTCAGGTAGTAAGTTAACTTCAAAACCAAACCGCTGATTAAAATGATAGGCTTGTTGATTTATATTTCCAATTGTTGCCATACTATTTGTCCCTTCATACGTTACCTCATACTTTAAAAATAAATCTCTTGTTACATATTTACCAAAAGAAACACTAGTCCCTTCAAAATAGTCATTGACATTAAAATTTTCACCAGATTCTTTTTCCTCGAAAAATAGACTGTCTAATATTTCTGTATTCACACCAACATAATCTATACCAAAAAATTGTCTAAACCACCTCTCTACAGGTCTAAGCACGAAATTTCTAAGCATTAAATCGGTATATGATGAAAACACACCACGGATTTGGTCTGAATCATGCGAATCTTCAAAAACAGTTTTACTTGTTATAATATCTATTTGCTCCATTGAACTTGCTGGAATACCTGCGAGTTGATAAACCTCATATGTACTTAATGCAGGGATTGTATAAAAACGTACAGGGCTTATACTTTGAGCAACAGTACCCAATAAAGAAGATATTCTAGCATTTACTATTTCCATATACAAAGTAACGTCATACGGTATATCCCCACTAACATAACGCCTTCTTGTGAATGAACGCAGATTTACTACAGGGTCTAAGCTATTATCCTTTGTAAACTCTATACTACCATCTTCTATCTGATATATATTTTGAATATAATAAATATTACCCCTTACTAAATTAATAGTACCTTCGAGTTCCATACCATTTGCCAGATTATTATGAACACTTAGCATTGAGCCATCTTCTAAGTAGATATCACCCAAAAGGTTATGATTGACCTGTACCCTTGAAACATCATGCACCCTCAAATCCCAATATAGATAATGATAAGCACCATATATATAGCTTTGATATATTTTTTGATTTGGTGAAACTGTAAATTGAACATCATTTTTTTCAAGATAAACATCCCCTGATATCTCTGGCTTTGGTATTGAGCCTGTAAAAAAGAGATTAAGTTTTGTAAGCCCACGAGTTCTAAATACACCAAAATCTGCATCTGAATCTAAAAAACCACTACCTCTATCAGGTAATAAAAATATATCAAACCCATCACTAACTGAGAATAAATTAAAATCCATATTATCTAATGTATTATTTAAAAAATCTGAAGTTCCAGTCATAATAACACCAGATTTATTATTTTTTGTAAGCAAACTTAATTCGGATATTTTTAAGACATTACCATCAAATATAAAATCGACAGTACTATCATCAAATAATCTCTTAAAGTATTGGCTTTGAACCTTGCCTTTCCCAACAAATCTACCTTTAACCATAAGACTTGAAAGAGCACCTGTTATATGTGAATAAAGAGTATATTGTCTATCCCCTACTGTAAAATATGTACCTTTATCTGTTTCTATATCTTTGAATATTACATTAAAAACTTCAAATATTTCAAGACCAAGTGTATCGGATACCAAGAACATATTTAAATTTTTGCCTCGCAACTCCCCATAACCATTTAAAAATTCACTATTTTGATACATATACCATGTATTAAATATATAACTACCACCAGCACGTAAAATATTACCCTTTAATCCATGACGCCCTTTATACTCAAATGATATTTTTTTGCCATCATCAGTAGCCCTTGTAAAAAAATTTGGAATTTTATCTTTATTAATTTTAATAGATTTCCCTTCTAATGTATAGACTTTATTATTAAAATTATCATGCTCCATATTATATTCAATTTTACCATTCCATGTGCTCAATAAAAAAAGATTTTTGACAAGAATGGATGCATATTGTTTTTCCTTTGAAAAAAATGCTTTTGGTATTTTTATACTTTCTTCTTTGGTTAGATATAGATTGTTTTCACCAATTTTATTTATCAATACATCTTCTAGGCTAAGCTCTTCATCTCTGTAAAAACCTTTGAAAGATACATCAAATCTATATGCAGAAAAATCGAAGTCTTTTAAAGAAAATTCTTCTACATATACAGAAGGCTTTTTCATCGATCCTATAATAGTAGCCTTAGTATATAAATCTCCATCTGCATTCAAGCCAACAAAAATAGAAGAGAGAGGTATTTTATTTATATTAAGCATGGCAAGTATATTGTCTTTATTTATAGAGATATCTGAATATATAACACCCTCACCATTACTTGGCTCTTGTAAAACAAAATTTATCTTATTCACACTTTGCGATATATCTATCATCCCACTGCCATTTAAAATATAGCCGCGGTTTTCATATTTTATATTTGTAAGCATCACGACATTGTTATTGCTTACCATAAAACCTGTTGTAGCATTAAACTCTATCATGTCATTAGCGAGCCTAATATCCAAATCGCCATTAATATCTATGTTACTTTTATCTATTTCTTTCAAAATATTTATATTGGCACCAATCTCCATATCCTGAAATGATATATCTTTTTCTGTTCTTATTTTAAAATCAATAAATCCATCATCTTTCACAACACCATTTGCTTTAATGGTATTATCCAATGTACTTAAATTTACAAGTGTTTTATTATTATCGCGAACTATTTCACCTCGAGGTTCGTACAAGCCCACAGGTGTATCGATAGACATAGATAAATTCCATATATCACTAGATACCCTTGATATAAAACCTTTGCCATTAATTTTATTATTTTTATCTAATTTATAACTTAAATCATTTAAGAGCAATTTATCATCTTCTATGGTCGCATTGGCTTCAAATATTTTTTCAAGTGTAGCCATATTTTCAAATGTGATATTAAAATTGTGGTTTAACTTTTTATTTATATTACTTACAGTATAATCGGCATGTACTAATACCAAAGGGTCAATGAGATTTTTGTCAGCAATCTTATTAATAAAACCAACAGGCAATAATCCGTCACCTTTTAAAAGGACTTTCGAATCAGTTCCAAAATATAAATGCAAAGCAAACATCTCATCTAAGGCATATGTATCTTTGATATAGGCAGATTTATTAATCTTATTAAAAAATATATCATATGACTGATTTGCTATATTATAATTATCATACCTTATATTTTTTATTTTAATCCTAGATAAAGATTTTTCTTTTCTATCAAATATAGACTCTAAGTATATCTCTAAAAAAGATGGCTTATCTGCTATATTAAAATTTGATATAGATATAGAAGCCTTTGATTCATATAGATTGCTTATTGGGATAAATAAACTACCATTTATATAAGCCTGTTTTACATCCATATGTATATTGTCAGACATTAAAATATTATTTGTAAGTTTTAATCCAACATCCATAATGATGTCTTCTGCTTTTGCAGATGCAAGCATATCCACATATAATGGCTCATTTTTTTTATAATAGCCTTTGGCATTCAATGTGGCAGAAATAAAACCATCTATATTATCTATTGCATCTGTCAATTCTCTATTATTTTTTGATAGAAATGATGCTGTTTCTGTTGTACTTATACCTTCGACTTTAGCATCATTTACTATTCTTAAAGCCTTAGACATACTCTTCTTGCTGATATTAAAATCATTAAGTTCAAAATATGTTTTAGCTTCTTCCAATCGATAAAAAACATCCAATACTTGTTTATCATTTTCTTCATAAAGTGAAAAATTAAAATTGCTATCTGTGAGTAAAATATCCCCATCATAATCAAACAATTGATTATTTGTATCATATGCCTGCAAAGTAATGTAGGCTTTATGAATATTTTCAATAATATTTGTATTTGTAGTATTATCTGTAGTTCTAGGACTGTCTAAATTTAATGTAAGTGTGGTATTATCTGGTAGATTTATCACTGATGATAATAAATATTTGCCTTGAGTAAAGTAAGCACTTAAATTATCTAAAGATATATTCAACTGCTCATCTGTATCTTTATCAAATTTAGCGGTAAAGTTTCTTATATTTATTTCTTTATATTCTAATAAAGACAAGACTTTTTGAGTCGACTGCAATATGTCATCATCAATTTTGATAGCAGTATCACTTTTTTTCAATGCTGAAATATCAAAAGACTTTGAATAAAATACGGCATCATTGATATTTATATCTGTTATTATACGAGATAAATCTTTTTTTGATAAAAACCTAATTGGGTTTAAATATAGTTTTATCTTACCTATAAGTAAAAACTCATTATCATTATCTTTTGTACTTATAGTAACATTATAAAAATCAAAATTCAAGAAGAAACTAGGCTTTATATCGCCAACCTCTAATTTAACTGGGATTTTGGTATTGATAAAATCTATTATTTGATCTTTAGAATTACTTAAAAAAATATTCATGGCAATAGCATTACCTGCAATTACCAGCAAAAGCCAAACTATAAAGGATATAGCATATATACGAAACCTAGGTATTTTATTTTGCATAATGCAAAAAACCTTAAATAGATATTACAAATAACAAAACAATATAGCTATACTAAAATAATATAGTCATATTATAAACTATATATAGAAGTATACGATAATTTAGATATAAACAAACAACTATTTTTTATATTTATATTATATATTGTCGGGATGAACTATCTTTCCCTTAATAGCAGATGAAGCAGCTATAGCAGGGGAACATAGATATACTTCAGATTCTGGATGCCCCATTCTACCGACAAAATTTCTATTTGTTGTAGAAAGTGCTCTCTCCCCTTTTCCAAGGATACCCATATAGCCACCTAAACATGGGCCACATGTTGGGGTAGATACAACACAATCTGCATCCAAAAATATATTTAGAAGACCTTCATTCATAGCCATTTTATATATATCTTGTGTAGCTGGTATAATAATACATCTTATATCTTGATGACATTTGCGGCCCTTCATAATACCTGCTGCTATACGCAAATCTTCAATCCTACCATTCGTACATGAGCCTATAACAACTTGGTCAATACTAACATCACCACATTCACTAATAGGCTTTGTATTGTCTGGTATATGTGGGAATGCAATTTGTGGCTCAATTTTAGATGCATCTATTTCGACAATATTATGATAATAGGCATCTTTATCACTTTCAAATATTTTCCATTCATGCTGGGCACGATTTGTCATATATTCTGTAGTCTTTTTATCGACTGCAAATATACCATTTTTGGCACCCGCCTCAATAGCCATATTAGCAATAGTCATTCTACCTTCAATAGTTAATTCTTCGATAGTATTGCCAACAAATTCCATAGAGCAATATCTTGCACCATCAACACCCACTTTTCCTATGATATAAAGAATAATATCTTTAGCACTACTATATTTTGGAAGCTTCCCATTGATTACATAAAGAATTTGTTCGGGGACTCTAAACCATCCGAGCCCTGTAGCAAAGCCATAAGCCAAATCAGTAGAGCCCACACCCGTGGAGAATGCTCCCAAAGCTCCGTATGTACATGTATGACTATCTGCCCCAATAACTAAATCTCCTGCTACAACGATACCCTGTTCAGGAAGAAAAGCATGTTCAATCCCTACTCTACCTATATCATAAAAATGCTTTATATTATGTTTTTTTGCAAATTCTCTTACCATTCTCACCTGTTCAGCACTTTTTATATCTTTATTTGGTGTAAAATGGTCTGGAATTAAGCCAATTTTATTTATATCAAACACATCTGTAAAGCCCGCACGTTCAAATTCTTTTATAGCAACAGGGGCAGTTATATCATTACCAAGAGCAAAGTCTAATTTTGCTTTTATGAGGTCTCCTGTTTTAACACTTTCTAAGCCAGCATGATAGGCCAATATTTTTTCTGTTATCGTCATAGGCATTTTTTATATCATCTCCTAACTATAAATATATTTTAATATACTTTTCATAGATTAAATGAGTATATAACTTTATAACCATTTTGCAATAAGAATAATATAGAATGATAATATTTTCTCTCCATACTATTAATTCAGAGATATTTATCACATTGGTATGTTGTTTGAGTTGAGTATTTTATCTAAAAAATCAACCACGATAAAGTTTCCCTATATATTGATAAATAATAACGGCAGCATTATAATAAAATATCAAGTTTAAGGTACTGCGGACATGAGTATCATTTTAGTTGCACATTATAAAGCTATTTAATATTTAAATATAATCTGATAGCCCGAGCCTATGAGTTTACGACACGAAGTTAGTCCTTTAGGTTTATTTGTTTGGCTTGGTTGAAACTACTGGTTTGTTATTGTATAATTGGCTAATATTAGCTTTCTAAATCGGATCTATGTCATTAGACAACATTTAAATTTGAAAAAATGGAAACTAATAAATATAATCGAAGGCATCATATTTGATTTATAATGTAGCAATGAAAAAGATTATCGATTTAATACCAAAATCGGAAGTGTTAAAATCAATAGATTTTCCAATATGGAGAGCAGAAAATCTGATAGGACAACCATTTTGGGGCGTTGATACCTTTTGTGGAATTGATATTAAAAATATTAATGCGGAAACTAATCTTACGGACTTAGAGTGGGATGGAAATGAGATATACTTTTGTGATGCAGAAAATATAGTTGAACTTGTTAAACAAGGTTTAGTTGTAGTGTATTCATGGAAAATGCAGATGGAACAAGAATATCCACTGACTTCCTTTGATATTATACTTTCTTTAGATGTAGGAGACGACGATATATCTCCATCAATAAATATGCGATTTTGGGCAGTTAGAGATGATTATCATTATCTAATTCCATGCATTAATGAATTAGATAAATTTAAGATAGAGCCAATTCTAATGGAGCAAGTAAACTATAAGTTTATAGATACAATTTCAGATAGATTAAATCATACCTATAAAAATTGACCCAACAATTGTACCAAAGGGATTGGTTTTTGCATACCAAGTACAGCATATGCTATTAATTCTGAAGCAACAGTATCCATGAGTAATGTAGTACTTGATGAAACATTCCTCTACCAATACTAGCCGCCAATATAATCCCCGCAGAACTTGCGACAGTACATCAAATAACATATGCCAATGCTTTATACAAATATATATTAATACCAACAAGCCTAGCTGCCTCACTATTACCACCTATAGCATAAAAGACTCTGCCCCATCTTGTCAAAGATAAAATCACAAAAATAATTATTGCTAATACTAACATAAATATGATGGGAACGGGGATAAGATTAAATACTCTACCCTATCCCAAAAATTTAAAAGATTCGTCAAAAACACCTTTCGCAATAGTATTATCAGGAAGATACATACCATTACCGATTGAACGCCATGCCGATGGTATAAGTTAAAGTCCTTGAACGAGGAACATCATACCTAATGTTGTAAGTAAATCTGTTATCTTTAGTTTAAATATCAGTAAACCATCTATCAAACCTACAGTCGCACCTAAAAGCAAACATATTATTATAGTATGAAAGCCTCTAAGCGGCAAAACCACCATGGAATAAGATGCAATCATAACAGACAATGATGCCATCGCACCTATAGAGAAATCCATGCCATTAACAATCAATGGGAATGTCTCTCCAAGTGCGAATATAGCAAATATGGGAACACCAAATAAAATAGAAAACATATTAGAAGAAGATGCAAAACTAGAACTGGATGTTGAAAAGAAGATTAACTACACCATTATTATAAGCAAAAATCCATATTTTATAGCAATTTTTGTAAACTTATTTTTATTTAACATCATAAGCTTTTCAAATAATATTTCAGTCTCACGTTCAGAGAGAGCTGCTGTAGGTTAATAAAGTATAAGTAGTTTCGGATTAGAAGATAAAGCCCGTGCTATAATTATAAGCTGTCGATCGCTCTGCGATAAGCGACTAACCTCTTGATCAAGTATATCACTACTTAATCCCACTAAATCAGCTATATCTTTTGCTTTATCAATATCATTGTTCTTATTAAAAAAATATCCTCTTTTTATCCATGAGCATATCTTTTAGAACAAAATTTTCAGCAACAGTCATATTCACAATAATACCATGATTTATCATCTGATGGACGGTTTGTATGCCTTGGATAGGCTATACTAATTAGGACAAAAAATATTCGACCATAATTTAATATTAAAGTATATAATAAAATATTAGGAGAAAAGTTATGGGAAGAAAAGTAAAAAATTAC
>CAMRBQ010000069.1 GCA_947040495.1 uncultured Spirochaetia bacterium | reverse complement strand
AAAATCCTTTTCGTGGTACAAGAACATTGCCACCTGCCCGTGCTAAAAAAGAAGTCATCATTCCTAGTGAAGCCGAGCTTGATTTTATAATTTCAAATATCAAAAATACAACCATAAGGACAGCCATAATTTTTATAAAGCACACCGGCGTTCGTGTTGGGGCTTTTGATACCTTGAAAATTAGAGGTAACAAATATTATGCATATTCAAAGGGCAAAGATATTATTGGACCTGTAAGTGATGATTTACTTCAAATAATTAAATCTAATAATTTAGAATTGCCTACACCTTTCAAGGCAAGTAATAGTAATGTTATTCGCAACACTTTTCATAATATTTGTAAGAGGCTTTTTAATCAAAATAAAATTACGGCTAGCTATTCGGTTCATGACATACGTCATTATTTTGCTGTAGACTTTTACAAAAGAACTAAAGATTTATACAAACTAAAAAATCTACTCAACCATAGTTCCATTGCTATCACAGAGATTTATCTTAGAAGCATAGATTTTGAATAATTTTTAAATGCTTGCTATATGGTTTATTATCACTCACAGTGTTTAATATTATAACTTCTTATTTTATTTGTACTTCTTGATTTTCTGCTTGAGCAATAATTTTATCAGTAGCATCATCTTGTCCTTCTGGTGGATATCTATAAGTTTTAAGCAATTTTTTTATAGCTATACGCATTTTAGCTCTTACACTTTCTTTTTTACTCCAATCTAATGTTTTAGATTCTCTAACAATACTAACTAAGCCTTGTGCAATACTACAAAGTATATCTGTTGTAAGAACTTCTTCAATACTTTTATTAACTATAGCATAATAGAAAGCATATTCTTCTTCTGATAGTCCTAAATTTTTTGCTTTATCATTTTCACTTGCAAATTCTTTTGCCAAGTCTAATAGTTCTATTATTACTTCCCCACTATTAATGCTTTTATTTTCATATTTTTGTAATATTTCTCTAAGCCTATCTGAATATTCTACACTCATAGCAAAGTTGGACTTTTTTGTAACATTTATTTTATCATTCAAAATATTTGTTATAGCTTTTATACTAATATTTTTATGTGGAATTCCAGTTATTTTAGATAGTATATCTGGGTTAAGGATATCTATTCCATTTGGACAATCTATCATAGATAAAACATCTTCTACAGTTTGTATCATCACAGTATTTGCAACAAGATTTTTAATTTTTTTATTTAGATTGGCAGTCGAATATTCACCACTATTAACAGTTTTACTAAGTGACGAGTTTAATGCAACAATACTAGAAGATAACACTTGATTTTTTTCTGATATTGTTTGGTAACAAATTTTGTATGCTGAATTAATATTTGAAGCAAGCCTTCTAAAATAAATAATACGTTCATCATCTTGCAAATAAAGACCTTCCAAATAATCAAGTGCTTTATAAAAACATTCCGATTGTTTATCCTTATCAAATAAATCATTTATATCTATTATACCAAAGAAGAAATCATTCGCTTGTTCTAATAATGTTATTAAATTATTTGCAACCTCTTCATAATCTAGTATATTATCTTTTGCTTTACTGTTTTTATTAAGTTCATCTTCACCTGAATACATTTTTAATGCTTCTTGAAGTTTCGCAAAAATTCCTCTGTAATCATAGATTAAACCACAATCTTTATCTGGGTAAACACGATTGACACGGGCTATTGTTTGCATTAAATTATGTTTCTCTAGTTCTTTATCTATATACATCACACCTAAACAGCAAACATCAAAACCAGTGAGCCACATATCAACAACAATAGCTAAATTAAAAGGATTGTTTTCATCTTTAAAATTTTCTGCTAACTTGCTACGCTCTTCTTTTGAAGTTTTAAAACGTAATAAACTTTCAGTATCTGTATCTATTGTTGTCATAAGTACGGCAACATTATCTACCCAATTTGGTCTCTCTTTTATAATAGCATCATATATTATAACAGCAGACTTTCGAGATGATACAACTATCATACCTTTGAGTCTTTCATCAGGTCTTGTTTCAAAATGATTTATAATATCTTTGCCTATAATCGCTATTCTGTCTGAATGTTCATATAATATTTCAAGTTTGGAAAACTCTTTTTGTGATTTAGTAATATTTTCAATTGGCGTTCCACTATCTAATGCTTGCTGATATATAGCATCTATTTGTGCAAGTGCAGGCTCATTAAGTTTTAATCTAGCCATTCTATTATAATATGTAATTTTAGTAGTCATTCCATCTTCTACAGATTGGGCTAAGCCATATATATGAATATTATCACCAAATACTTCTCTTGTAGATTTGTCTTTATCTTCAACGGGTGTTCCTGTAAATCCAATAAATGAAGCATTAGGCAAAGCGGTTCTCACTTGTTTTGAAAAACTATAACCTTGTTCTATGGTTTGATTTTCTTTGTTTGCCGCTGTTGCAATGTCTACTCCATAGTGGGAGCGATGTGCTTCATCCACTATAACAATAATATCTTCTCTACTTGATAGGCATTCTATTAATTTATTATCATCATCGCCACGAAATTTTTGTAATGTGCTAAATATAATACCGCCACTTTGTCTATTAAGTAGTTCTTTGAGATGTGCTACACTACTCGCCTGTACTGGTTCATTTCTAAGATAATCATGTGCTTTGCTAAATGTACTATAAAGCTGGTCGTCCAAATCATTTCTATCGGTAAGAACTACAATAGTTGGATTTTTATGGTCACGGGCAAGCATAGATGAATACATAACCATAGTATAACTTTTGCCACTACCTTGGGTATGCCAGACAACACCAATACGTTTATCACCGCTTATAGCATGTTCTGTTCTAATTAAGGCATTTTTTACAGCAAAAAATTGATGCCAGCTAGCAAGTATTTTTATAGGGCGTTTCCTGTCATATACATAAAAAACAAAATCTCGAAGTATTTCTATAATATGGTTTTTATTACACACACCCTGTATTACAGTATCAAGAATTGAGCGAGATGATGTTTGCCCATCTATAGAAGACCAAGGCACAAAGCGTGAAAAGTCTGAAGTAGAGCTTCCTATGCGTGTATGAAGTCCGTCATCTATTGCAAGTATTACATTATATATAAAAAGTTGTGGTATAACTCTTTTGTATTCGTCGAGCTGATTGAATGCATCAACGTGTAAATCTGCTTGAATACGTGATGGGCTTTTGAGTTCAAATATAATAATAGGAAGCCCATTAATATATACGATGAGGTCAGGTCTGCGTGTTTCATTATCAAAGCCTGTTATAGTTAATTGGTCTACAATATAAAATATATTATTTTCTATATTATCAAAATCAACTATATTAATAAAATCATTATGTGTCTCACCGCTATCATCAACATAAGTGGTAGGCATTCCATTACGCAACCAATAAATAAAATCAACATTAGATTTTGGATGGCTTTCAAGGTTTTGTAAAGTTTCTATAGCCTCTCTGATTGCAGAGTGTGGAATATTTTTATTTATATTACATAAGGCTTCTCTTAATATGCCGGTATCAATTACTTGGCTAGTTGTGAAGCGATTAAAATGGCTACCTTTTATATGGGTATAGCCTATAGAAATAAATGTTTGTATAGCATGCTCTTCATGGTCTTTTTCTGTGTACATTTTACAACCCTATTTTTCTTTTACTTTATTAACTAAATTTATTAAATTCTCATCGCCATCATGAAATTTGAGAGATTCCAAAATTCTATTACATACATTCCATACAATAATACAATCGTCAATGGTAACATCATTTTCTGTATCTATTAAATTAAAATTATGTGTAGATTTATTTCCCACAATCCTTGCATTATCTAGTAACTTTTTAGTCTTTGCTGTTATAATTTCTAACTCTTCTAACTTATCTATATTTAGCTTAAAGTTTTCACTTGGTTTCTCTCCAAGCCCCGTTAAAATTTCATTTACAAGGCTTTCTAAACACATACGAGAAAGTGTAAGAGCCGCACGAGGCGAATCACTAGCCACTGCCAACGACTCATTAAAAAGCTTTTGAGATTTAGAATACTTAATGAAAAGTTCATGAGGTTTAACATGTGTAGTTATACGAGGATATATCATTTCTCCGTCATGGAATATACATATCTGTTTACACTGAGAACATTGAGTGGCACTAACCCTATGTGCTGTTAGTGTAGTCCCATCATTGTTAGTTATTTCAAAACATCCAAAAGGATCAGTAATAATTCCTTCATAGGTATTTACTTTTATAAAATGCCATTTCCACCATATAAAACAACCACAACTAGGACATACCCCATGATTAGTAAAAATATTTATTATTTTTGGTTCTTCTTTCATTTTAAATTCCCCGCTAGTATATATATTAAACTATATCTCCCCTTTCATCAATCTAGGCAGCAGCAAATCCCTCGTTGCTCTAAGATTAATATTCTTTTTTTGTAGCACTTTAATTTTTATAAATATTGTGATAATTCTGATAGTATTGGTGTAAAAACTGTTACATGTGAAGATATTACACTCATAAAATTTTTATATTTTTCAATAAATGTAGGTGTTTTTATTGTTTCCTGCATATCAGATATTGCTTTTAATATTTCTGTATTATCATCAATATTTTTAGCCAATTCATCTATTTTTTCAAATAATTTATACTCTGGGGTTCCTATACCAAAATAATTATTTATAGTCTGAGTTATTGAATTATTATTTCCTGAAATAGACGCAGAGTTCATAGAATTATTTTGACTAGAACTTTCTTGTAATTTATCGGATGTATTCCCGCTAGACAATTGAGTAATTATTCCAAATATTTTTTTTGTATCACTTTCATTTTCTACATAAATATTTGCCAAATCAGTTAATACTTTAATTATGGTAACATTATCTTCCAACTCTAAAAAAGCAAACATTCTTTTTCCTTTGGAAGTTCCATGTTTATAGTATTTCTCATTGTCAATATTAATATTATAATTGTCAAAGAACATTCTAAATGTATTATCTGTAAAATCTAAAACATAGCCGCCCTCCATTTTTAAACATTTTTTTAATAATTCATATTGTATTGGTTTGATGGGCATTATATTTTCTCCATTTATCAAATTTCCCCTTTCATCAATCTAGGCAGCAGCAAATCCCTCGTTGCCCTAAGGTTAATATTCTCTTTCTGTAGCACTTTAATTTTTTGATACATAGGAGCGACAGTGTTTTCAAATTTTTCTAGCAGTTCTTTTGGTGGTCGCTGTAATTCTATATTTTTTATAGATGTTTGAGTAATCAAAGGTTGTGTAGACCCTACATTATACGCCTTAAAGTCAATAGTTTGTAAAAAGAAATATATAAAATTCATATATTGACTAATAAAAATTAAAGCATTATCTGAAACCCAATTTTTTTCATAATAACGATTAATAACCCCATGAGTACCTACGCGCCCTGTTGTAATAATATCTTGGTTAAATAAATATTCATTTGTATAAGCCATAATACCACCAGCACCTATAATAGGGATTGAAGCATTTTCAGACTTTTCAGATAATTTAATAGGTGGACGCTTTCCTGTAGTAATATCAGCAACATCAGAAAGACAAACAATCTCCCAATCCACACTTGCCTCATTATCAATAAACTCTCGCCTAAACAAAAGCCTTGCCATATCTTCCAAACCAGAGCATATTTTTGTATTAATTTCTATTTTATCATCGAAGGCAGAGAGTATATCGGTGATACGCTCTTGTTCGGGTAGTGGTGGAAGTAATATGGGAATATGGTTTAAATGATTTCTATTGAGCGTTGGAACGGCACTACCTCCAGAAAAATTTTTCAAATTAATAGTTTTAAGTAAATAGTATATAAATTTCATTTTAGCATTTCTAATTTCTTTTACAAACAAACATGTATTATGAGCCCAACAATCCTGCTCAAGATAAAAAGGTGTTCCTACATTTCCACTACGACCAATAGATAAAAAAGGAGATTCAGTTGTATATTTATTGTGATAGCCAATAATACTATTAGACCCTACAACAGGAATATCACCTGCTAGCATTTTTATTTTAGGTAAATCATATCCTCTTTGAAATGTTATAACATCACCCAATTTTACATTTTGCCAATTAAACAAAATAGCCACCTTAAAAAAATCAATCTCATCTCGCATATTATCAGGCAGCTTTTTATAATCCATTATATCGACTTTATACGGCAAGTCGCTTTCTTCAAAATCTTCTATAATGTCAAAGAGGTTTCTATCTGTAACAATAGCCAAGTCTAAGTCGGAAGAACTTTTTGTAGTCCATTTAACTCTTGAGCCATAGGCAAATACTTTGTCGGTAGGGGCTAAATGCTTTTTAAGAATGTCGACGACAATTTTATAGTGGTCATCACGTATGTCAATTCTGTTATTCATTATTAATATTATCCTCTAAATACTTTAGCACATGTTTACCATGCTCAGCAAAATCATCCATAACAGATAATACTTCTTCCAAATTCTTTTCATTATATGTATGCGAGGCAAGGTTGCGAGCCGAAACAAATTTAAACCATTGTTCTGTATCCAATATATTTAATTCACCTGCCTTACGATAAACATCTTTCGATGCCTGTATAGCCTCAACACCTAAATATTCTTCCATATACCGTTTTAATATTTTCCAAAATAACTCTTGAGTATATTCAAAACGCTGCACTACAGATTCTTTGGCAGATTCTAAAATTAAATCATTTTCATTTTTTTTGTTTTTTATATTTTTATAATACTCATACATTTCTAAAAAATTTTCAAAAGCATTTTGTAATTTACTAATATTTACTTCACTCATTTTTATACGCCCAAATCTTTAAGTATATTTTTTATCTGTTCATCTAATTTTTTGCTTTCATTCATATTCTCTGTAAGTTCAAGCCCGAGCCTTTTTATCTCGCTATCAAAATCTATATTATCATCTGTATCGCTTGTCCCAACATATCGCCCCGGTGTAAGTGTATAATCATGGCTTGTTATCTCTTCCAATTTTGCCGATTTACAAAAGCCCGCTATATCTTTATATTTACCCTTTACGTTTCTCCAGCTATGATATATGTCAGCAATTTTTGTAATATCATCTTTGTCTAATTCACGAACACTGCGAGTAATCATTGAGCCCATATTTCGAGCATCAATAAAAAGCACTTCACCTTTACGCTGTTTAAATACACTATGTGCCGTTTTATCCTTTCTCATAATCCATAAACAAGCAGGTATCTGTACCGAATAAAATAGTTGTGAAGGCAGAGCAACTATACAATCGACACAATCATTTTCAAGCATAGTTTTCCGTATAGCCCCTTCTTGTCCACCTGCCGAAAGTGAGCCATTAGCAAGTACAACTCCAGCAACACCCGCATTGCTTAAATGATGAAAAATATGTTGCAACCAAGCATAGTTAGCATTGCCATCAGGAGGGTTTCCAAATTTAAAACGCACATCACCAGAAAGTTTATCACCACCCCAATCAGATACATTAAAAGGTGGATTTGCTAATATAAAATCAAACTTATCATTTCTATGTAAATCTTCAATGATAGTATCAGCAAAATGTTTTCCCAAATTGGCTTCTATCCCTCGAATAGCAAGGTTCATTTTACAAAGTCGCCAAGTTGTAGGATTGCTCTCTTGCCCATATACAGAGATATCATCAAGACGCCCAGCATGTTCTTCTACAAACTTTCCCGATTGAACAAACATTCCACCACTACCACAGCAAGGGTCATATACTCGCCCCGCATAAGGCTCAAGCATATTAACTAAAACTTTAACTATACAAGCAGGGGTATAAAACTCACCACCAAGTTTTCCTTCTTTTGATGCAAACTTGCCCAAAAAATATTCATATACTCGCCCTAAAATATCGGTGTCTGATTTAGTGTAAAGTGTCGTGTCTGAAATAATATCAATAAGACCACCCAAAACATTGGATGATAAATCCTCTTTTGCATATCGCTTATCAAGTACATTTTTTAAGCTAGGATTTTCTTTTTCAATAAGACGCAAAGCATCATCAATAGTACGCCCTATCTGTGGAGTTTTAGCACTAGTTTGTATTAATTGCCAACGTGCCTCAACTGGGACATAAAATACATTTTCTGCTATATACTGATCTTTATCTTCAGTATCTTCTCCTTCACTCACCAATTCTTCATATCGGACAGCGAATCTATCTGATATATATTTCAAAAATAAAAGCCCTAAAACAACATGTTTATATTCGCTACTTTCCATATTGTTACGTAGTTTATCTGCCATAGCCCATAACTTTTCTTCAATGTTTAATGCCATTTTTCATTCCTTTGTTTATAACTATATCATATTTTATTAGAATATAAATAGAAAGTATTAAGAAACATATACATTTTATAATAAACAACCTGAAGATGTATTATAGATATATTTTAAGATATTCAAGTTAAAGCATTTTGTAGCATTTAATTGATAATACCCCTATAAGCATAATTATCACTAAAACTACATAGTTAGGATTTTGATTAAAAATGCTTAACAACAATAGAAAAGGAGTATTATTTTCCTCTGGATTAGAGTTTTTACACAGCCCCCAGAATTATCAGTATCAAACAATAAACGACTATCCTTTATTTTTAATATTCAATATACTATATGCTTTGGATAATAAATCAACGACGTCTTCATTGTGACTTAATATTTCTTCTTTCCCCCAACCGTTATTTTTAGTTATATCATACATAATTCTTTGTTTTGGAGGTAAATCATCATTCTTATTATAATCAATTTTTTGTATAGGTGGTCTATCACTTAATCTAGAATTTTGTTTTCTAGTGGTGATCAATAAATTACCTAAATAATTTATCACACTTTCTATTTCCTTATTATTTGTAGTGTAGGCATAGTTTTGAGAGTAGTGATGCTCTATTGAATTATAATATTTAAACTCGAAATCGGTTACTTTTTTACTTCTATAATATAAATAATCAATAAAGGAAAATAAGAAACGATGAGTCTGTACCCCTTTGTTATAAGTTTTTAATATTTCTTTACTTAATCCTAATTTATTGTAACATTCTATAATATATTCATCTAAAAAAACTAAATAATCTTTTTCATTAATATCTAAAAAATTATTTTGAGAAAACACCTTGTCTATAGAAGTATATTCTTTTAATATATGATTGAGCCAGTCTTTATATATTTTTGTTCTATAATATACTTGAAGCATAGATAAGGCTTTTTTTATATCTTCATAATTATCACTAAATGTATGTACAAAATAAATATAGCCCTCACTATTCTTTGCTGGCTTTTGCAACACCCATTTTGTTTTTTCTTCATCATCACTATCACTACTATTTAATATTACAATATATCTATCAAAAAACACACGACATGAGAATAAGTGATACAATAATTCTTCTGCTGTTTTTATTTTGAATATTTTCTTTAAATCGATACTAAGCATATCTTTATCATTAAGTGGTACTTCACTGTTATATATCTTAAAAAGATGCATTAAAAAATTTGGAAAGTCAATTATAGATTCTCCAACTTCACTATCTTCTGCCTCATCATTAGTATCACTTAATAATATTTCTTCTTTAGATAAGATCTCTAAAAATTTATCAAAACTACAAATTTTATTAAAATTGTTTGTAAATAATTTCTTTCTAAAATCATTATTAAATATTTTTTGAATATTTTCATTCATTTGAGAACATGCTTGCCAAATAATTCCAGCATTATTTTGTTTATCTTTACTAGTTTTTTCTATTATTCTAGCTTTAATTATGTCTTGTGATTTTAACTGTTCTCCCCTATTATTCATTATTTCAAAATAAGATTCAACATCAGTATCCTCTGGCATTTCCTCATGAACTATTTTTACATTCTTTAGTAAGTAATTTTTAAAATTTTGATCTGCTCTCAAATCATCTATTTTTTTACCATCTCCTATAAACTGCCAACTAGAAATACTTTCTATTGCTTCTGAAAATTCTTTTATTTCTATATCCTCTGGTTTTATATTTATATTTTCATAATACTTAGTTAAAAATTCTTTAACATTTGTTCTTGCTTGATATTCTAATTTCAACTCTAAATTTTTGTCATCTTGAAACAAATACTTTATAATAAGAGTTAATGCTGTTAATCTTTGTTGTCCATCTATTACTTCATCATAATTTGGATTATTTTTATGTTTTATTGTAACTAGTGTGCCTATAAAATAATTACCATCTTTATCTTTATTAGCATATATATCATCAATAAGTTGTTTTATTTCTGAGTCTCGCCATGAAAAATTACGTTGATAAAAAGGTATTATATATTTTTTATTGCTATCATTAAAAAATATATCTTCCAAAGATTTTAATAAATCACCCATCTTTACCTTCCATTATCATTTTTATTATTATTGGTTCTAATTTTACAATATTCTTATTAATATGCCTATTTTGTATATCTTTATTATTTATTCTTAATTTTAAGATGTAATTTAGTTTTTCATCTATTTCATCTAATTGGTAAAAAAATTCGATATAATAAAATATTTTAATTTCATCTAAAAAATTATTTAAAGAACGATAATCTATATTTCTACTTGCTATTCTATGTGAATAAATAATTCTATATAATATTTTATAAAATTTTAAAACACTTGCTTCACCAAATTTATCTAACAATAATATAATCAAAGCTTCATAGATAAGTCTTAAATATTCATCACCTTTCCTATTGCTACCATTATATTTTAATAAGTATGTTTTATAAAATTTCTTAAAATCTTTTAATGGCTCAATATCTAAGTTGTCGTTAGAAAAAATTAATTTATATATTTCAGTATATGTTTTTATATATTCAAAAAACATCTTTCCATTAATAATTTTTTGATTTAAAGCAACAAATGGATTTATATTTTTTGAAATTAAATCACTCTCAAACTTGTTTTTTATAATACTATTATTAGCTGGATATAACGATAAATGATATAAATAATTTTGTATAGGATATTCCATTTTTTGACTACTATTTATATTATATCCCTTAAATTCATCTATATATTCTCTACCAAATTTATTAAGATACTGTTTCCTACTAGATAGACGAGTTGGATATATAGATTTTCCTATAACATGTGAAACAAATGGAACTTCTTTTGACCATGGAATGGCAAGGCTTTTTAGCACAAAAAATATTCGTCCACAATTAATGCTCC
>CAMRBQ010000068.1 GCA_947040495.1 uncultured Spirochaetia bacterium | reverse complement strand
GCCTATCATACGTTTAAGCATTGTATTTGGATTATTGTAAATCAAACAATTAATTAAATATGAACTCATCATCGTGGAATATCCCTCTTTACGACTAATCCAATTAGATAAATTTTTGAATACCCTAACAATAGAATTAAATCTATAGTCTGTTTTTAGATTTATCTCAAAATAATTCTTCTCATCATGAAATGGATAATTTATTATTTGATTGTCATTTTTATCAAAGAACGTAAGCCCTTCGATAAATGAAACTATGCTATTTCCATTTTTATCTATAACATTTTGATATGCTCTATAAGAATAAGCAGCAATTAAATTAATACCATACATCTGCTTTTTTATAGATATAGAAGTATTACCAAGACTAACATTTTGTTTCTTAAAATGTTTTTGTATATCTTTGTATAATTTATGTTTATAATTTTTATAGTCGATCTCTTTTTTTTCTATATTTAATAGATTAACATCTACATCTTTGGATACATCAAAATAATATTCACTTGTATTTAATACATAAATATCGACAGGCGTTAGAGCCGATACAGCATTATCATAATATTGGCTACCAAATGGTATAACTTTATAAATATCATCGGCCTCTGTACTACTACCTATAACCGAACGAATATCATTTACTATACTTTTGACAACTCCATCTGTATATATATTTAATGGTTTAGCCCACTTGTTTATATCGATATGAAAATCATTACCATAATCCATAGTACAAAAATTATCTCGCCCTTCTAACAGCCGCTTCAAATATTTTGTCTAATGGCAGCACTTCATCAATTGCCCCAATCTCAATAGCCTCTCTAGGCATACCAAACACAACACATGTCTGTTCGTTTTGAGCAATACAATGAGAACCAAGGTCATGCATCTCTTTCATAGATCTTGCTCCATCATCACCCATACCGGTAAGTATAATACCAACACCCTGATTTTGTGCTGTTATAGATGCACTTCTAAAAAGAACATCAACAGATGGCTTATGCCTAGTTACAAGAGGCCCATCAATGACTTCTACATAATACTTATCATTTTTATATCTTAGAATGGTATGCTTGCCACCTCGAGCGAGAATAGCTTGCCCTGCGCCTACTTCCATTCCATTTTCAGATTCAAAAACTTCAATCTTTAAAAGAGTATTAAGCCTCTTAGCAAATGAAGTTGTAAAGAATTCAGGCATATGTTGTGCAATAACTATTGGAGGAGATGAAAGTTCTGCTTTTTTAAGACATTCTACCAAAGCCTCTGTACCACCTGTAGAAGAGCCTATTACTATAATCTTTTTATTAGGCTTTGAAGGTAATACTTTAGGAATAGGCAAAACAGCATCTGCTGTCAATTTTTCTGTTGAAATAGTATTAACTGTTTTGGCAACGACAACTGGTTTATCTATTTTTTTCTCAAAAGGTTTATTTAATCTTTTATTTTTACTATGATAAGCAGACTTTATTTTTTCTGTAATTTCTTCAGCGATTCTATCAATATCATTTTTAACATTTGCAGATGGTTTTATTACATAATCAAAAGCACCTATAGTAAGGGCATCTAATGCGAGTTCTCTATGTTTTTCAAGCAAAGAGCTAAACATTATTACAGGAAGTGGATTTGTTATCATCAGTTTTTTTAAAAATGTAATACCGTCCATTTCAGGCATTTCTATATCTAATGTTAAAACATCTGGCTTTAATTCATTTATTTTTTGTTGAGCGATAAGAGGATGTGGTGCTGTCCCAACCATTTCAAGAGATGGGTCATCATTTATAATTTTACTTAACATCTGTCTTATTAAGCTACTATCATCAATACTAAGCACTTTTATTTTTGGCACAATTTACTCCTAAATATTTCTTAAAATAATGTCAAATCAGATTTTTCTTCTAATTTTCCACTTAATGTCTTTGAATAACGTAATTCTTGTTCTAAAGAGAATTCTTTTGAAGTAGACTCTAGTTTTTTCATGAGTATCCTATTTTCACTCGTATAAAAAAATACTTTTCGTGGGGATAAGCCACCTATATCTTCACTTATAATTGGTATACTTTCAGATTTTAAAAACTTTTTGGCAAATTCAATGTTTTTATCGGCAACATTAAAGACACTAGCTTTCATAGAAGATATTACATGCCCACCACCAAAAACCTTAGCAATAATATTAGATTTTTTACCACCCAGTTTAATGATTTCATTAACAAGCACTTCCATAGCAAAGATGCCATATCGAGTGCTATTATAATCTTCAAAGCTAACATCACGAACCTCTGGAAGCATAAAGTGATTCATACCACCAAATTTCAAAGCTTTTTCATACATACAGACAGATATACAACTACCCAAAACTGTTTTTACAACAGAGGCTTCTCTTGTAACATGAAAACCACCTATATATATAGTAACCTTTTTATATTCATCACCCGACGACTCTGGAAAATCTATCATAATATCACACCTTATTATAAATATTACTTGAAACATATTTGAACTTTTCAGATACCCCAAATAAAGTTTCTGAATGCCCTATAAATACATAAGCACCATCTTTTAAGTAGTTATGAAAATGGGTAAAAAGTTCTTTTTGAAAATCCTTATCAAAGTATATTATAACATTTCTACAAAAAATTATATCAAATTTTGAATTAATATTAAAATTTTTATCCTTAAAATTCAACTGCTTTAATGAAAGATACTTTTTCAACTCATCTTTAACTCTATATTTCCCCTCATTTTGTCCACTACCTTGAAGAAAATATTTCCTTAAAATACTTTTTTCAATATCTCTAACCGTCTCTTCTTTATATATACCATTTTGAGCATGGTTTACAACATTTGTATCTAAATCGGTACCCAATACTTTAATATCATATTGATCAATCTTTTTGCCGAAATATTCAAAAAGCGTCATTATTATCGTATAAGGCTCTTCCCCTGTAGAACAACCAGCACTCCATATTCTAAGGGTTTTATTTTTACCCGAAGCATTCTCTTTTACCCAATTAGGTAAAAAAGAAGTTTTCATGAATTCAAAATGTTTATTCTCACGGAAAAAATCTGTCTTATTTGTGGTCACCGCATTTACAAAATCTACTATTTCACTAGCAGAAGCATCACTTTTTAAAAATTTAATATATTCTGAAAATGTTTCAAGCTTATGTTCTCTCAAACGTTTATTAAGCCTAGAAGCTATGAGAGCCCTTTTATGCTCACCCATTTTTATACGTGTATTTTCGTATATAATATCAACTAAATCTTTAAATTCACTGTCTGTTAAGTTAGTTAATCCTGTATTTGTATCCATAATAAAACCAGTTCCTGTTATTTATAGCCTATAATATTAACAATTGGTAATACTATAATTATTCTATCGTCGACTTTTACTATATGGGATGCTTGAATAAAATTACTTTCATTATCAACCATTGGATTTTCAGTTATACTACTTTCATAAACATCGACAACATCACTTACCATGTCAACCATTATACCAAATTTTCTAGAATCTAATGAAACAACAATAATAACATTTGATTCTGCCTCAATGTTATCTCTAAGAGCACCTACCCTTTCAGATAAATCAATAACATTTAAAATATTTCCTCTAAGATTAATAAGCCCTTTCATATAACTTGGACTACCCGGAACAGGTGTTAAATATGTATATCTCACTATCTCTTGAACAGAAAGAACATCAAGAGCATATTCATCATCATTTATCTTAAAAACTAAAAATTGGCTCATATTCTCTGTAGGAATATCCACACGTTCATCAAAAGAAGCTTTTACTATTTTATCTTTTATATTCATTGCTTCTTCTGTAATTGATTTTTGATCCATTAAAAAACTCTCCTTGCTAGACTATATATCATTGGTTCCATTGATACAGCCACTTAAAGTTTCATTAGCAAGCCCTTGTATATCAATAATAAGAGCTATTTGCCCATCGCCTAATATAGTACCACCAGATATTCCTGCATGCTTTGAAAAATGGTCGTCTAGCGATTTTATAACAACTTGCTGTTGGTCTAGAAGTTCATCTACAAATATAGCGCATCTTTTATACCCCGATTCTGCGACAACAACTATCCCTTTTTCTACATCTGTGACAGTTGTCTCTACATCAAATACCTTATGTAGCCTTATAAGAGGGATATATTCACCACGTATATTAATCATTTCTCCTTTTCCTTCAAAAGGCTTTAATTTATCGAGTTTAACTTTAAGTTGCTCTATAATCCCAAGCAAAGGCATAACATAAATATGGCTACCTAATGAAAAAGTAATACCTTCTATAATTGCAAGCGTCAATGGTAATTTTATAATAATTGTTGTCCCTTTACCAAGGTCTGTTTTTATTTCTATACGACCTTTTAGCTTTTCAATATTAACACGAACAACATCCATACCAACACCACGACCAGATATATCCGACACTTTATCCGCCGTTGAAAAGCCCGGGAGAAATATTGTTTTATATATTTCGGAATCAGTATATTGAATATCTTTTTTTAATATGCCCTTTTCTAAGGCCTTAGAATATATTTTATCTTTATTAAGACCATTGCCATTATCTTCTATAGATATAACAACATGCCCTTCCTGATGTGCTGCCGATAATATTATCGTACCATATTCGGGCTTATTCCTTTCTATACGCATCTCTCTTGTTGCTTCAATACCATGGTCTATACTATTACGTATAATATGCTTCAGTGGGTCAGACAATTGTTCGAGCATATTTTTGTCTATCTCTGTTGTCTCCCCTTTTATTTCAAGTTTTATGTCTTTATCTAGTTCAATACATAAATCACGAACATATCTCTTAAATTGTGAGAATATAGGACCTATTGGCATCATCCTAATATTCATAACTTCTTCTTGTATTTCTCTTGTTATCCTATCAATAGATGATACAGCTTCTTTCAATTCTGTTCCACCATTTTCAATTTTAGATGTTATCTGCATAATCCTAGACTGAGCAATAACAAGTTCTCCAACTAAATTCATCATACTATCAAGTTTTCTTGTATCAACACGAATAGTTGTTGCTGCTTGAGGCTTTGTATGAGACTGTGCTACTACTGCTTGTTCTTTATCAGGCTCTTTTTCACTTTTATCTTCAGATGCTGTTTTTTCATCTGAAAGAGGCATGTCCACATTAGTATTTTCTGAACCAGTAGCATTATCTTCGCTTTGTGTAGTATCAGTATTTTCAATCTCACGAGCAGCTGGAACACTTGCTATTTCTTTTATAACGATATCATTGTCATCAACTACAAATAAAAATATACTATTTATATCATCAATTTCATGTCTACTTTCATAGTCGATTTCAAAAGATGTATAGCAATGATATGGGTCTTCTAAATTTGATATACTAGGTATATTATCATAATTTATTTTTATATTCTGAATAGTACCTAGCTTTCTAAGATCACTTAGAAACATTAAAGGGTCAATGCCATTTTCAAATATGCTTGCCTTAAAAGCTAATGTAATAAGATATATCTGAATATTTGACGACATATCATGTACTGTGGTTTCCACTTCACTTTTTATTGCTTTTGGAGCCTCATCCTCTACTTTACTTTGAGCAGCATCTTTGCCTTCAGAAATAGATTTTATCTTTTGTTTTAATGCGTCTATTCCATTTACACCTTCGGTTTCATTAGCCCCTTCACTAATATTATGAAGCATCTCTTTTATAACATCTAAAAACTCAAGTAATACAGTAATCATATTAGCTGTTATCTCAAGAGTACCACTTCTAACCTTTTCCAAAAGATTTTCAGCAACATGATTTAAATCACTCATAGCATCGAACCCAACTGTACCAGCACTTGATTTTAATGTATGAGCAGCTCTAAAGATTTTATTTAAGAGTTCACTATCACTTTTATTATCTTCAAGTATAACTAGATCATTTTCGAGAGCTTCTACTATTTCATTTGCTTCATTTAGGAATATAGAAATAAATTCACTAGAATCGAACATGTTTTAATCCTTCCAAACGTGTATTTTCATACCAAAAAAATGCTGCCACTAGGCAATAAAAAGCATTCTACATATCTACATAAAACTTAGTAAATACTAAGATATGAAACGTTTAACTACATCCAAAAGCTGCGTAGGATTGAAAGGTTTTACTAACCATCCACTAGCCCCAGCCTCTTTGCCCTGTTTTTTCTTTTCATCTTGAGATTCTGTAGTAAGCATAAGTATCGGTGTATATTTATGCTCATCTATAGTTCTAACATGCTTAATAAACTCTATACCATCCATTTTAGGCATATTTAAATCAGTTATTATCATCGACACATTAGTAGTCTCTTTAAGCTTAGCGAGACCATTCACACCATCATCTGCAGACACAACTTCATACTCCCCTTTTTTCAAGGTATATTCAACAGAAGCACGAGCTGTATTAGAGTCATCTACTATAAGGATCTTCTTACCCATACGTTTTCACCTCTCCATCAATTTTAATCAAAATTAAACAAACAATTAATCTAAATAAGATTCTATTGTTTTTTCTAATCCCTGTACTTTAAATGTTTTACCATTTTTTTCAACTTCTTTTTTCATAGCGACAAGTATCTGAAGAGCAGCCAAATCAATATTAGTATCATCTGGAAATACCACGACCATATCTTCATCATAGTTAGCCGTTTTTATTATAGAACTAAAATACGATGATATAGTTCTTACATTAAGCGATCCATCAAACTCTATTTTTGCCATTATGCATACTCCAAATAAATTAAAACAAAGTGAATTCTCCACTTTGAGAGCCGACATCTATTTCTATATCTGATACTCTATTATTTAAAACACTATCTGCTATAGAACGTTCTTCTTGAATTGTATATTTATTTACAATATCAAGAAACTTTTTATTCTCTATTTTCCAGCTGATAATATCATAATTTTTATATGCTGTATCCTTTCTCTTTTTCATCTTCCCTACAATATCTTTATATATACCTGTAATATTATTTATCTCTACTAATAAATTATCAAGAGATAACATATTTTCAAGCGTTTCATCTATAAGAAATATAAGGTCATTTGAATAACCGTCTAACGTTTTTATATTATCTTTAATAACACTTTTTGAGTTATCTAAATCTTTACTCACATTTTCTGTACTTCTTTGTATAGTAGTGTACTCATTTTTTTGATTTTTTATATTATTTTTAAATATTTCCAATGAAAAAAACAAATCTGCTTTTATAATATCAAACTCTTTAAGACAATCTTCAACTGTTTCTGTAATATTTGCCGCTATTGATTCTACATTTTGTACAGAAAATGCCTGCGAATCTTGAAAAATATCAGCATTTTTTTCTAATTCTATTTTTGCCAAAAAATTTATAGAGTTAAATGTTTTAGCAATACTTTTTGTTTCATTAAACATACTTTCTAAAGAATCAATAATATCACTTATATCACTATTACGATTTGCAATATCATCTTTCTTGGACAAAAGAGTACTAACATTACTTATATATCCCTGCATATGCGATGTATAATTATTAAACACAAAATTCAAAACATTAAATGACTTACTACTTTTATCACCAATGAAAAAATCAATGATATAGTCTTTATCAGTAACTATATCTAAGACTAAAGATTTCATCTCCATAAGATTTTTCTTTAAAAAATTATTTACATCGACTATTTCTTTATAGATAGTATCAAAATTATGCATTATCAAAGTAAGTACAACATCATTAAATGTAAACAAATCTAAAAGAAGATGTTCCATATTTAATTTATCTTCTTCTGTCTTATTTTCATTAGCATTATATTTATTAAATAGATCTATAAATTTTTTATTTTCATCAACAACTATTTTTATAGAATCTATAATATGCTCTGTTTGTTGTCTAACTATATCTTCTCTCTGTAAAGAAGTCATAACATCAAATATTTTAGACTTTGTACCATCCACACGCTCTATTACATCTAATAAAATCTTAGAAAAATTATGAAAAGTATCTAAAACTTTTTCAAAAGATTCCATTATGTCTTTTTTTATAGCCTCAAATGTACTTTGTTGTTTTGTATTCACAGATACAATATGTGTCTTAAAATCAGAGAATTTACTATATAATTGCTTTCCGACTTTACTCATTGTTTCAGCTTCTTGATTGGAAGAATCAGATAATTTTATAATATTTTTTGATATCTCTCCAAAAGCACGCCCTGCAACACCATATTTAGAAGAAGCAACTATAGCATTTAATGAATATATTTTAATTTGATCTGCCAATAATTTTATCTGGTCAATAGCACCCATTATATTATCAACTTTAGCAACACCATCTACTATAGAATTTGATAAATCTATATCCAAACCCATAAAATTTTGCATATTTTCAAGTGCATTAAAAAAACTATCCTGATTTTTTTTCAGAGCATTATCAAATGTATTTTTTTTATCGCCATCACTTTTTAAAAAATAATTTATGACCGCCATAGCTTTATCATTTTCTCTTTTTATCTCATTTTCTAAAATAGGAAAATCTTTACCTATACTGCCATATATACGACTTGCCTCTCCCAAAAATAGAGATGCATCATTTGAGGTTGCTTGAAGTATTACTGAAAAATCTAACAAATCATTTTTCAAACTACTATAAAAGACTTCCACTTTATTTTCCTTATATTAACAATATCACAACATAACATGATTTTAACAAAATAAATTGATTAAATATAGTTAAATAATGAATATTACTATATTTTTCGGTTAATCATACAATTAAAATTAACTATTTACCTACAAACAAAATATTTATATCAATTATTAGTAAATCTCTTTTTCTTTAGAATATATAGCCTTAATATCATTTGTATTTTCAAAGTTATACACCCTTTCAAATAATTTTTCACCTATAGTTAATACATCACCATCTATGCTAATAGGATATAGTTGTGTATTCGTAGATGTTTTATCCGTATATGTATCTGTATAAAAATCATATTTCTGATCTATTATAATATTCTCTTCGACAATAGTCATTTTACCATTTTTTATACTTAGCTCACTATAATTTAGGAAATTTAAAAAATTAGCACTTTCATCCAATTCAATACCAAAACAATAGTATTTTCTATTAGCCTCTTTATACCATACAAAGAAATAATATTCCCTATATTCATCATCAGAGGAATCAACCTCACTTTTATATACACCTGTATAAGGGAAATAATAATTCATAACATGATTAAAAGAAGAGTCATACAAAGTATAGCCATATGGTGATTTTGCTCTAAATATCATTCCATTACCATAAATATCTATAGGTGATATTATATTATCATTATCTATTTTTATATTGCCCGCATCATCTAAAAGTTGCCAAAATTTACTATCATATGTACCTGTAAACATTGATGAACCTATATTAATTAGATTATCATAATCGGTACTCAATATAGCATTTCCACCATTGTCAATAATTATAAGTCTATTATCAGTACCCACAACAGATAAACTATCCTTAAAATTGTATGCATTTTTATACTGATTATTTATATACATTTCGCCTTTTGTATCTATATAACCCCATTTACCATCCTTTTTCACAGCAGCAAGCCCTTCTGTAAAGGCTTTCACATTATCATATATAGGGTCAACGACATAATCCCCTTTTATATCTATATAACCCCTTTTATTACCAAGTCTAACGACAGCCAAGCCCTCATCTCTGTAGCTATAAGCATCATCATATTTCAACTCTACAACCACATTATTTTTTTTATCTATATAGCCCCATTTTTTATCTTTTTGTACAGGAGCAAAGCCAAGATAGAATGAACGAGCATTATCATATTCAAATGGTATAACTTCATTACCCTCTTTATCTACATAGCCCCATTTCTTATCTTTATAAACAGCGACCAAACCCTCGCTAAAATCGTTTGCATATTTTGAGGCGAACTCATAGTCAATAACTAATGCTCCCCTGTCATTGATATATCCCCATTTGCCGCCACTTCGTACAGCAGCAAGCCCTTCACTAAAATTATGAACAGACTGAAATTGCGGAGGAATAACAATAACCCCTCTCTCATCTGTAAAGCCATAGCTAAGTGTATTATCTACAACAGGAATCCTTACAGGATATTGCTTTTTAAAATCAGAACCCCAGCCATCAAAATTAACATTCGAATATTTTGTTATTATAAGCACAAGCGAAATTATTATTATTGCCAGAGCAGCACTAGAAAATATAATTATATTTTTTTTTGTAAATTTAATCTTACTATTAGATATAGATATTTTATTTTTTATTGAAGTTGTTTCATCTGCAGATTTTATCGACTTTAATTCTTCAATCTCAATAGATAATTGCCTATTATCCTTTTCTATTGTTGATAAAAGTGAATCATTTTCAGATTTTCTCTTATTATGCTCTCCAATATCTATAGCATTAGATTTATATAAAGTGGTTGTTTCATTGATAACTTTTTCAAGGCTAGACATTCTAGTTTCTATATTAATCTTTCTTTCATTAAAAGAAGATTCTATTTCATTTATAATACTCTCAATTAAAGAAACTTCCGCTTGAAATTTTTCAATATTTTCTGTATATGTTTTGATATAATTGTCAAAAGTTTCTTTACTAATAGAATCTTTTGTTAACATCAAATGTTCTTTTAAGTCTATATTTTTTTTAAGTTCACCTTTAGTGACTGCAATTTTTTTAATCTTATCAAAATTTTCTTTCGTAATCATAGACCTATCCCCAATTATTTAAACTTTAATTTACTATATAACGACAAATCCCTTTGGGTTAATTCTTCTAAATAGCCGACAAACACATCAAATAAAATTGGATCGATCTTTACTTCCTCTTCTATGAAATGTTTTCTCATTTTATTCAAAGCTACTTCAATCGTATCTGCCTGAAGTGGCTGATCATCAAACCAAGGATGACTGATTGTATCATATACATCGACAATTTCAAGCATTTTAGACGGAAAATATGCTATAGAATCACAATTTAAAACATCATATACATCATAAGAGATTATATTTTTACTATAGTGGTGTGGATTTGCTGTTTTTTTAGCCAGATATATTGAATTAAAAGGACCATAGCCTAAACCATAATACTCATGATGAAAAGCTACTGTATATATAACTTTTAGTGATTGACTTTCACTATTTAACATATAATAGCTATGAAATAAATGTTTTTTAATACGCTCGATATCATAGTTTTTAGAAGCTATATAGTAGTCCATATCATAAAATTTACCTATATCATGGACAGAGGAAGCTATGGCAAAATGCAAGAATTAAGTAAATCAAATTTA
>CAMRBQ010000067.1 GCA_947040495.1 uncultured Spirochaetia bacterium | reverse complement strand
GGGGGTTACGTGTCGGGAGGGGTGCGGGTGTGGGCGGGGGGGGGAGGGCGGGGGGGGGGGGGGGGTAAACCCTGCTCTAAACTTCTCTCGCCACTTACGTACGGGAATCCACCAAGCTATTTTATCAACATCTTTTTCTAATATTGTCACCTTTACAAATAAGAATCTAAAAGTTATACTTTTATCTGTCCTAATAATATTTATAATATATTTTTTAATTTTAAAAATTTTAGATGTAATATGATTCCTAAAACTAAATTTAGCTATAGCATGATTCCTTCCCCTAAATGTTTTTTTTTGATAATAAGGGCTAAAAATTAGAATTCTTTCAATTAAAAAAGCTATTAAATTCAATAATAAAACAAATGGATATAATAATAGATTGTCATTATACTCTTTTGTTCTTTTTATATTCCAATAGAAATGTTTTGGATACTGAAATAAATTTAAATATATTTGCTTGTTATGAATTATCTTAGCGATACTAGTTTCAGAATTTTTATCTATTAAATATTTTTTATTTAAATACCAATCATCGGCAATAGTGGATATAACACTTGGACTTGCTATCATAAAGAGGTCTATACCTAAAATCATATTTCTCATATTTATACTATAAGTGTACTTATTATCTACAGCTGGAATATCAACATAAAACAACGTATTATGTCTTTCTTCTTCAGAAAAATCTCTATAAATAGACTCAAGAGAAAGTTTTTTATAAAAAACAATATCTGGTCTTGTTGCTATTACTAAATCATAAGATATTGAATTAGCAATCTCATAATCAGTTCTTAATTTATTTACACTATAATAAGTATATGCCATATTCTTATAACCACTTTTACCGTAAATACCATTACTAGCTTCAATTTCTTGTTCTTCAACTGTCAAAACCTTTTGCTGTTCCATTAAAAAACTTCTAGGTTTATAACTTGTTTCTATAAAATCTATATCATTCTCGGTAAGAGGTTCACCACATATACGTTTATCTGGGCTGTAATGTCTAACATAAGATATTATATAATCTAATTCAGTCCAAGTATGAATAAATACATCAACTATCATTCCTTCTTTCTGTAGTGCTTCTACAATATTTTTTTTAAAATAAGGATAGGTCCTCTTGAAACTCCGTACATGCCCATAAAGTTGTATTGCTATTCGCCTTGTGTCCATTATCCACCTCTTTTTAAACCTTTTAAAATTTATTTGTATTAAATTATTTTTTCATAACAAAACATTGATGATTTTTAGGGCGTGAAAATAACTTAAAAAAATTAAAATTATAATAACAATAAGGTATTACTTCACCATATTTAGTTGCTACACTATTTTCAAGGTTATAAGGTTTCGTAAGCTGATAGTCTACATAGTTATAGTTAATATCTTTATTTGGGGAATATAATATTCCAGAAGATAATCTCTTTAATCTCTCACTAATAGAGAATTTTTTATAACCGTGGTTGCCAAAAAGCATAGATAATTTTAAATCTAAACTTTCTATTTTTGTTGAACCTCTTCCAGAATTAACTTCATGAGTGCAAATAAATATTCCGCCATCTTTTAAAATATTATTTATCTGTTTTAAGCCTGCTTCCAAATCATATAAATGATGCAAAAAAGAAGAAGCTAGTATTATACCATATTTGTCTTTATTATTTTTTGAAAAAATTTCTAAATCAACAACAGAATAATTTACTTTTATATTTTTTGGTTTTGTGTTATTAGCTACTTCTATCATCTTTTCAGAAATATCAATTCCAAAATAACTATTAGATTTTTCTCTTGCTGCCAATTTGACAAAAGTACCAGTTCCACATCCCACTTCTAATATATCTTTATTTTTAAAACTAATATTATTTTTCTTTGCTACCTTTGTTATCAAGTTCCAAATAAAATTCCTAACACTCTTTCTTGATATATATGGAACAGCTGCTATATGATATGGGGCACAATTATCATGTGCTTTGCTATTTTCTTCCAAAATCTTTTGTTTTAATTCTTTTTCTGTCATAATTATTGTAATATTTACTCCACTTGATATTTATCACCAATAACAGATGGCGTTTTTACAACAAATGTTATTGTATCTTCTAATGCTTCAAAGCTAGTAGAAACCCCATGTTCCATTAAAATCATTTCACCCTCTTTTATTATCCTCTCGCACATAATAACCTTTCCACGAACGACCACCGTAATTTCTGTACCGATTTTATGCATATGCTTTTCTTCTTTATCACCTTTTTTATATTCTTTAACGCCCGCTTCAAAGACAGTAGTTTTCATTATAGATGGATAAAAATCACCAACAAACCAACCCTTAATCATTTCATTTACATTTGCTGTTCTTATTTTAGGGCGAATAAGCTGTTCGGGTAATTCTTGTTTTTCAATTTTATGAATAGCACTAGAGATATTTTCTATATTTGTATCTTCTACAGTACCAACTTCAAGGACAAATGCCCCCGAATGTAATGCTGCTGTAATACCACGTATATTGTCTTCACAAATAAGAACTTCAGTAGTGTTTACCCCCATTCTTTCAATGGCTTTTAAATACATATCAGGTGCGGGTTTACTATTTACAACATCTTCATTTGAAATAATAAATTCCATATAACCATCTATATTAGATTTAGAGAGCATCATTGTCATAGATTCTCTAATAGAATTAGAACAACAGGCCATTCTAATACCTTGCTCTTTTAGATATTTCATAGTATCTAAAATAACAGTATTTGGTTTACAAGTTTCATCTATTACTTTGAAAGTAAATTCTTGCTTTAGTTCATTTATACTTTGATGTTCTTCAGCAGAAAGATGTCTTGTATGGGCATGTTTTTTTAATTTATCTTTAGTAGATAAACCATCATAAATAGCAAGGTGATCATGCCTTGTAATAGCCGAATATCCTTTTTTTTCTAAAGCTAAATTAAGTGCTCTATAATGCCAATCTTTAGCGTCTACAAGCACGCCGTCCATATCAAACAAAACAACTTTTATAGACATAAATACATCCTTTAATTAAAAAATTTTATAGCCTCTTCTAGTTTATCTGTACAAATTAATAATTTATCCGAATTTATAAACTTATTTTGCTTTAATAATTGCCAATGTTCTAAATGTTCTCTGTTATGTAAATCATTTGAAACGATACAAACTTCTTTTCCACAATCAATAAAATCTTCAATTAGCTCATTTGTATACCATATACTCTTAAAGCAATCTAACCAAATACCAGTACTTTGTTCTAAAAGTATTGGAGTAAAAACGATATCGCTTAATGGAGCAAAAACATTCGCATTCTTTTTTATCTGAAAAATCATATCAGGAATTGACATATCAAAAGTGAAGTAATTTGTGTGATTATATATTTTTAGTATACTTAAAATATCATCAATCAAACCATCAGCTTTGATATTTAATGCCAACATAAGATTGCGAGAATCCATTATCTGAAGCAGCTCTTCAAATGTCATCTCATCGCCTCTTGGTTTGTCATGAGAGATAACTATCTTACTACCACTATCACGTAAATCAGTTTCTGTCCCATAATTCATATCAAAAGAACGCCTAAAAGCTATTTCCTGATTTTTTTCTTCTGGTATGAGCCAATAACCCCTGTGGGAAAGTATTTGCATTTTTAAAATCCTAACATTACTTTTGATTAATTTTTATTTTTTCCGATATTGGGTGAGATAAAAAATAATCTAAATCTGAAGGAATACCAAGCCCATACATACCATCACCTTCTTTACCTATTTTATATATAGCAATTTTCTTACCTTGCTTAATCATATAATTATAACAAGGGCAAACATAGAATTCGCTATTCACCCTAACATCATCTCTTATCATTTCTTCAGCAGCAGCCACTAAATCCGAACCTTTTTTAAAATTATATATTCCAACTGTAGCATCACTAGAAATTACTTTTTTCTCGGCAGTTTCTAATACAAAACCATTAGCATCAGTTTTAGCATAAGACCATTTGGGATCATCTGCCTTCATAGTCATAATAAGACCATCAACATTATTTTTGTCTATTTCTTCTAAATATTTATTTATATCAAAATCAATAAATTGATCCGAGTTGGCTGTCATAAGTGGACTATCATTATCTATAAAATGTTTGGCTTTTAAAACAGTGCAAACCATACCCTCTGTTACCCCGTCAATACCTATAACCTCAATATCTTCACCCAACAATTTTAGAAATGGAATAAGATTATATTGTTCAATATGTTCATTTTGACAGATAAATATAAATCTATGAGAACATTTAGGTGTTAAGTTTTCCACCACAACTTGTATCATAGGTTTGCCATGAACTTGTATCATAGGTTTGGGTATATTATAGCCCGCATTAACAAATCTTGAGCCCCGCCCTGCCATAGGTATCACGATATTTAGTTTTTTATTCATTTCTTATGACCACCTTATTTTTATTATATTTCTACATAATAGTTTAAATATAGCACCCAAGTGTTTAAATAGGTTTCAACAAACAAGATTAGAAAAAAATAATAACTTTCATAAAATTCACTATAATATTTTATAAATCGATTAAAATATTTGGATAGTATAATGAAAGCTAGAAAAAAAGCAAGATATAAGTCAACTAATTTTATATTGATTTTATATTCTTTTAGGTTATACTCTGAAAAGAATTATTTGATAAAAATTAAAATAGATAAAGAGTAATTAAAGATATGATAAAAAAAATTAAAGGGCTTTTTAAAAAAGCAGAAGTAAAACCATTTGATCATGGGTCTGTTACAGAGGCTCATTTAGAAAAATATTATAACAAAATTGAAAAACATCCATATAGAAGAATATTTCAATATATATGGAAACATAAAAAATTATTTATACCATCACTAGTTATAAGTTTATTTTATACTTTCATAAATGTACTACCGCCGTTTATAGGGCAAATGGCTATAGCGCTTACAGGTGGAAAACCAATAAGCATGCTTGAAAATATTCCATTTTTAAAACAATTTCAAAATTTTGATGTTAAAAGTATATCAGGACAACTATTAACATTCGATACAGGCGTAGACCCTGCCGTTGTAGCACAATTTTTTCTTGTTATGGTCATTGGTGTAATTTATGTTATACTTAGAGTTGGATTTGACTACATCAAAACATTTCTATTTTCATTTACAGCACAAGTTATAGGTCAAGATGTACGTACTGACATGCTTAAAGGACTGTTGCACACAGATATATCTTATTTTAAGCAAGAACAAGAAGGTGCTCTTATGAGTAGGCTTATCAATGAGTCTAACTCTATTGAAAATTTTGCCGCAAGTACTGTACCCAATTTAATAACTGTACCATTAACTTTAATACTTACTCTAACCATGCTCTTTATATTAAACGTCAAGCTGACATTAGTATGTTTGATTGCAGCACCAATTTTGTCTCTTGGAATAAATTTTATATCAAAACTTATTAGAACAAGGGTTACAATGCAACAAAATTTACTTGGCAATATGGTTTCAGCTATGCAAGAAGATATTCGTGGTATAGAAGTTATCAAGATATTTTCTAAAGAAGATGAAGAAATAAAACGCTATAGAAGTATTACAACTGAGCTCATAAAGTTTATGAGAAAAATGCAGATGATTTTGTCAATAAATCGCCCTATGACTGAATTTGTTATGATAATAGCTATGCTACTAATACTTTCTTATGGGGGGTTTTTAGTATTTAATGGAGAAATGCCTTTTGAATTTTTATGGGGATTTTTGCTTTATATGCTTAATGTAAGTGTACCTGTTAAAGATTTATCGGGTATTTTTGTAAATTTAAGCATAACAAAAGGGATTGCACTGAGAGTATTTCAGGTTATAGATTTGCCAGCTGAAAACGTATCTGATCCTACTAAAATAAAAATGCCACCAGTATCAGATTCTATAATATTTCAAAATATACATTTTGAATATCCAAAACGCGATACCAATACAAAACCATTTCATTTAGGGCCTGTAAATATCAATGTAAAAAAAGGAGATGTTGTTGCTTTTGTTGGAAACTCTGGTGGAGGAAAGTCTACTTTAATAAATCTTATTCCAAAACTTATGGAACCACAGGAAGGCTCTTTAATATTCGATGGAATTGATTCTAAAGATATAAATATAAGAAGCCTTAGAGAACAAATCGGTGTAGTATCTCAAGAAAATATTTTATTCTATGGAACAGTTCGAGAAAATATTACTTATGGCGACAAAGAAGCTACAGACGAAGAGGTTATGGCAGCAGCAAAAATAGCACATGCTCATGACTTTATTAGTGCTTTACCACAAGGTTATACTACACATATAGGGCCACGTGGTGTTATGCTTAGTGGAGGACAAAGACAACGTATTGCTCTTGCTCGTGCTGTATTAAAACGCCCTTCTATATTAATACTTGATGAGGCTACAAGTGCATTAGATACAGAAAGTGAAATGCATGTTCAAAATGCATTAAATGAAATAATACATATGCAAACAACATTTATTATAGCACATAGACTTTCTACTATAAAAAATGCTAATAAAATATATGTTATTGAAGATGGCAAGGTTATTGAAAGTGGTACTCATGACGACCTAATGAAGACTGAAACTAAGTATAAAAGACTTTATTCTCTACAGTTTAGATAATAGGAAGATTACTTATTGCTATTTATGTTTAAATAACAATAAAAATATTTCATCAATGCAGTGGGCAATAATATTTATAACACACTTAAAGTGTTAACTAGTCTGTGTAATTCTTTACACCGTCTTTCCATAACTTTTACCCTAATATTTTATATCATTTTTAAATTAAGGAAGATTTTAATTTATGTATTCACTTTTGCTTGCCATTATCTATATTGCTTTTATTAGCTTAGGTTTACCAGATTCTCTTATAGGGGCATCTTGGCCTGTTATGTATAGAGAACTGAATGTCCCAATATCTTATGCGGGTATTATCACAATGATTATTGCGGGCGGAACAATTATTTCAAGCCTAATGTCAGATAGGATGACCAGAAAATTTGGAGTTGGTTTACTTACTTCAATTAGTGTTTTACTGACAGCTATTGCTTTGTTTGGATTTTCAACATCCAATTCATTTTATATGCTTTGCTTATTTGCCATTCCTTATGGTATTGGAGCAGGTGGTGTAGATGCTGCTTTAAATAATTATGTGGCTCTCTATTACAAATCAAGACATATGAGTTGGCTACATTGTTTTTGGGGTGTGGGTGCAATGATAAGCCCATATATTATGAGCTATTATTTAATGAACGGGCTTGCTTATAATAATGGCTATCGTTTTGTTTCATTTATACAAATAGGACTTGTAGCTGTCCTTTTTATTAGTCTTCCACTTTGGCGAAAAAAAGAAAGCACATCTATAAATAATACTGATAATTCTAAACACTTAACTTTAATAGAATCTATAAATATCAAAGGTGTTAAACTTATTCTAATAACATTTTTTGCTTACTGTGCTCTTGAAAGTACAACAGGATTATGGGCAAGTAGCTATCTTGTAGAACATCATAATATTTCTGAAGAAGCCTCCGCAAAATATGCATCTTTATTTTTCTTTGGAATAACATTAGGAAGGTTCATATGTGGATTTATTTCTGAGATGGTAGGTGATAAAAAACTAATCCGATATGGTATACTCATATGTATTTTAGGCGTTACTTGTTTGGGACTACCTATTAATAATAATATTTTACCATTAATAGGACTTATTATAATTGGATTTGGATGTGCTCCAATTTATCCATCGATTATTCATGCAACACCAACAAATTTTGGAAAAGGAAATTCACAGGCAATTATCGGACTTCAAATGGCTTGTGCATACACAGGTAGCACATTTATGCCACCCTTATTTGGACTTATCATAGGAAAATTAAATATTAGTTTATATCCATTTTTCTTATTATGCTTTGCAATACTTATGCTTTTGATGTCTGAAAAACTAAACAAAATGTTCTTGAAAAAAGAATAAATAAGTATGTCTATAAAGTTATAAAACATCATCAAATAAAAATTCTTTTGAATTATTTTTTATATAATTTACTATATATGCAAGCCCAAGTTCACTTTTTACCTCATAAGTTTTTTGCTCATCATTTAGACTTTCGATGAAGTTTATAGTTTGTTGGTCTTCATCTTCTTGTCTTAATTCTAATATTTGTTCTTCTATCATTTTTATGATTCCTAGAAAAGTATCATATCGCTATATCAATTTTTTAAATATTGAAAGCATATCTTAATTACCTTATAAGTAAAATATAAATAATTTTCAACTATATACGTTATAAATTATTTCGATGTATTCTTTATGTTTTATTTTTTAATAGGAAACAAAGTTCCTTCAAAGACTGTTCCATAAATAGCAATGTCTTTTAATTTATAAATATCAACTTCATATGGGTTCTCTTCTAAAATTGTAAAGTTAGCAATTTTTCCCACTTTTATGCTACCGAGAGAATCTTCCATTTGCCATGAATAAGCAGCGTCAATAGTTATAGCTCTCAAAGCCGCATCAAGAGATAATGCTAAATCTGGGCGGAGTATAGTGTCCTCGTTAGTTTTGCGTGTTACTGCAGACCATGCCAAAAATAAAGGAGCAGATGGTGCCATTGGCATATCCGAATGTAGCGAAAGTGGTATATTTTCTTTTTCAATTGTAGCAAGGCGTACCATCGAATGAGCACGCTCTTTACCAAGACCAACTTCGCCAAATTTTTCTCCAAAACCTGTTACATAATATGGATTCACACTAATATGAGCCCCAAGTTCTTTAAGCCTTTTAATTTGTTCATCAGTTGAATTTGCAAAATGCACGATACTAAAACGATGATCTTCACGTAGATACTCGGCTTGACGTTTTTCTAAAATGTTAATAATTTCTTCGACACCAAGGTCACCATTTACATGCACTATAATTTGATAATCATTCTCCCAAAATATTTTTGTTAAAATATCAGTCTCTTCTGGGTTTTGTATCCATTGCCCATGATGACCATCTTCATAGCCATCTTTCATTTGCATAAGCTGAGAAATGATAGCACCATCAAAAAGTATTTTCACTTGTTTATCAAGAAAGCGTACCTTCCCTTCTAACGGAAATATTTTTGTAGATTTTTCAACTTCGTCAAGAACACCTTCTTTCCCTTTTAAATAATAGGGCGTTTTACTTTCAGGAACAAAAAATGAATACATGGGCGTATCTTTTGAACCCAATATTTCCATATAGGTTTCAATCATGTTGAGAGGGATGAAAGCACCGGGCTCACTATAAGCGGTTACTCCATTTTGATGTAGCATCGTAATCATTTGCTTAAGCCCTTTACTAAAGCGTTCTTTATTACCAAGTTGAGGAAAAATACGAGGCAATAAATATAATAAAGCACCTCCCTCAAAAAAATGTCCTTTTTCAAGATTAGATTGAGCCATGACTTCTTCACCCATACTATCAATATCTTCTTGGCGTAAATTAAATTTCTCGATAAAAGCAGTGTTGAGATAAAATTCATGTGCCGAACGATGCCAAACAGCAATAGGTCTTGTCAATGATATTGCATCAAGCTCTTCACGTGATAAAGCACCATGAAAAAAATTATTATAACCCCATGTCCATAAAATTTCATTTGGGTCTTCCATAGATTTTTCTAAATCAATAAGTGTTTTCATATATCCCGCATGGTTTGTAACAGCAGGCCATATTTTATTAGGGAGTATCCATTCTTCTGGAGCAATAACTGGTATAGTTAAAGTTAATGCACCAAGAAATGGATGTAAATGTTGTTCAATTAATCCTGGCATAAGGACTTTATTTTCAAGGTCTATTTTTTTAGCCTTAGGAAATTTTGTAAATGCTTCTTTCTCTTCACCAACAAATAGAATTAGCCCATCATCGCCCGTAACCACTGCTTCTGCACTAGGCTGATTTGTTTCCATTGTAATGATAGTTCCATTATAAAAAACACTCGTGTTGGTATCAGTAGTTTTATTTGTACAGCTGATAGATAAAATTAATGTTAATGTTGAAAATATAATGAGAATTTTTTTCATAATGTTTGTCCATATATTATTTGTTGTTTAATATTAGCATAGAATGTATAAAAAGTCATCCGAATATAGTTAACCAAAAAACAGATAATATTTACAAATTAATTTTAATTATTTGATTTAATTATTTTTTTATATTATAATATTTTCAAGAAAAGATATCAATCAATCTATATTAAAAGGATATAATAATGAAAAATATTATTGATGGCATTTTTATGCTAGAAAAACCTGGGCAGTATATTGTTTTTGCAATTGTAGCATTTGCTCTACTTGCAATCATAATAAAAATTGTAAAATTCATACGTAAATTTTCAAAAATACTAAGTAATAAAAAGTATCGAAAAAATCCAGATAGTTCAGTATTAACTCAAACACAACAATCTGCTATTAATATTGGGGCAATCAATAGTGAACAAACAATGTATTATGCAGACAGCCTTAAAACAGGAGATTCTAAAAGTGCTATTGCTTCAAACCTTGCACAATATTATGAAATCAGCCCAGATCTAACGCCTGCCAAGGAAGTGCTTCACTGGTTATGTGAAGAAGGACATAAAATATATTTTGATGCTATGAAAGATGATTTCGCACACTCTGAACATAAAGAATGGATAAAGAAAGCAGAAGTGTTGTTTGCAGAAGATCAAAAAAAACTGGGTAAATGTATTGATTTTATGAATAATTTGGAAGCAAGTATTCCTACTTTGATTGCAAAAGGATATATAAGTAGCCGTCTCGATTTAGAAAAAATTTCGATTGCTGCATGGGACATGGGTCGCCTTGTAAATATCAGCAGATGTTGCCTCGATTGTGGCTATATAACAAAAGATGAAGCATGGGGTTTCATAAACACAGCTTATGACGAAAGTAAAAAAACATACAAAGATTGGAAAGAATTTGCAAGTGGTTATATTATCGGTAGGGCCATGTGGGCTGGAGAGAATATGATGTTAAATGGTATTATGGGTATAGCAAGTGATTTATTAAATGATGCCGACAGCCCATGGAAAAAAAGTCCATTAAAATAATTGACATAAATATCATATCACTGATAGTCATAAAGATGAAGCCATTGATTGAAAAATTGATGGCTTTATTTATAATTAAAACCAATTTACATTTTATAGGTACAAATCATGATTGATAATGGATTGAACGCTTGGGCAACAAATGCAAATTTTGGGATAATGAAATGGGAGATAATTCTAATTTTTTCCATTGTGATATTGTAAGACCTCATACAGAAGAACTACTCGATATTCAAAAAGATGATTTTGTTTTAGATATAGCCTGTGGTAATGGTAATTTTTCACAGAGGCTTGCTCATCAAGGTGCACAAGTTGTGGCATTTGATTATAGTGCTAATATGATTGAGCTTGCTAAAAAACATAGAGC
>CAMRBQ010000066.1 GCA_947040495.1 uncultured Spirochaetia bacterium | reverse complement strand
TTTTAAAAAAGTCCTCTGTAATATATCATTGGAGATACTTGCATCGGAATTTTTGCCGACGAAATAATCACAATATATTTTTCGGCATGTATAAAATTCACTTTACAACTTTTTTCTCCATTATTTTAAATCAATCCACTAAGAACTATTAATCTGTATAGAAAGGCATGGAAGCCTTTTTAATATATTTTCACGGAGGATTTTTTTATGGTAGTAAACACTAACATAAGTGCGATAAATGCTAATCGTACTTTGAAATGGAGAACGGGAGATTTGCAGAAAGTGTCTGCAAAAATTGCAAGCGGTGTAAGAATTAACAGTGCGGGCGATGATGCTTCTGGCTTAGCTGTGTCTGAAAAGATGAAAACTCAAATAAGAGGACTTAGTCAGGCTGTTAGAAATGTTGGCGATGGCGTGTCTTTCATACAGACAACAGAAGGATATCTTCAGGAAACTCAAGATATTATGCAAAGAATTAGAGAACTTGCAGTTCAATCTGCTAATGGTATCTACACAGATAGTGATCGTCTTATGATACAAGTAGAAGTCTCTCAGCTTGTAGATGAAATCAATCGTGTAGCAAGTCATGCTCAATTCAATACTATGAATATGCTTACAGGTAGATTCGCTAGTACTGAAAATGGTGCTGCCCCTGCTGCTAGTATGTGGATACAAATGGGTGCTAATATGGACGAAAGAAGAAGAATGTATATTGGTACTATGACAGCATTAGCCTTAGGTGTTATTGATGCAAATGGTACATCTTTATCTATATCTACACCAAACAGTGCTAATGTAGCCATCGGAAAAGCCGATGAAGCACTTACAAAGATATCAAAGCAAAGGGCTGATTTGGGTGCTTATCAGAATAGACTAGAGATTACAGCAAGAGGTCTTATGATAGGTTATGAAAACACTGTTGATGCTGAAAGTAGAATACGTGATACTGATATGGCAGAAGCTTCTGTACAGTATGCTAGAGATCAAATCTTGATGCAAGCAAACATATCTGCACTAGCACAAGCTAATGCATCTACTCAAGGTGTTTTACAATTACTTAACTAGAATATTAAATAGTTATTAGAAAAGTTTTTGACATAAAAAGCGATGATTTTATTAAATTAAACATCGCTTTTTTATATCAAAAATTAAATTTATTAATATTAGTTTTAAAATTTTTATTTATTTTTTAAGAGTTCTATATAGGGTTTTATCTCTATATATTCCTCATCTATCGACAATTCAGACAATATGTTTTTTAGATATTGAGACTTATTTACAATATCTGTTTCATCATTATTTAGCAATTCTATTTCTACATAATCGCCAAGTCCCTTTATACTAGACAGTTCTATAAGCGTATTTTTATATATAAAAGCCTTGCCCTTTTTTTCTTTCATTACATATAAGTTCATATTAAGAACATTTTTGATAAAATCAATTATAACCTTAGATTTATGTTTCGTGCAAGAAAAATTTCTTTCGATATTAAACTCTACACCACTCTCTATAATACGCTTTTTTGATGTAAATGTATAACTGCCTCTATCCATACGCATTCTTATACATTCATCTATATTAAAATTATCTTTATCTTTGATATAATAAAAATCTTTTTTGAAATATGTTCTTTTAACCTTGGCATTCTTATGCAAAAAAGATAATAATTCTTGTTTATCATAAACCTTGGCTTTTATTTCTATCTCATTTATAGCATTGTCATCATAAAACATAAAATAATAATCTACTTTTAATCATCATTGTGACTGTTTGAAATATTTTTTCCTAAATTAGCCCTATTTGTATCAAATATTATAGGGGATAATTTTTCAAGTATAATAAACATAGGAGAAGCCAAAAGAATAGTTAAAGGCAAGCCTATCAAAAGTTCGCTCTTAAATAAATGAACAACATTATCAAAATCTAAGTATATCATAGATACAAAAATTAAAAGTATGGTTTTAATTATGAGGGCTATCGATGTAAGTATTATACCAGCAGAAAGACTTTTTGAATATATTTTATTTGAAAAGTAGCCGACACATAATCCTATATTTAAAAATATTAATGAATTGATACCTAGTATACCACCACTGACAATATCTTGGGCAAATCCTATGAAAAATCCATATACAATGCCTTCGAATAAGCCATATCTAAATGCCAAAAAAGCTACGAATATAAGAAGCATATCTGGCTTTGATGTTGTAAATGAACGAATAAGGTCATATGCTACAGATGCTTGAATAGACACAAGTACAACCGAAATTAAAATAACAACTATTGGTCTTTTCATTATTTAAGCACCCTCATTATCGGTTAATTCAAGTATCTCTGTATTAACACTTCTTTTAATAATATAAACCTCTTCAAGAGAGGATAAATCAATAGTAGGCTCTACATAAATATCATGGAAAAGCCCATAATTTTTCTTTTCAACATTAAACACCTTACCAATAACATAACCTTTTGGAAAAACACCACCCATACCACTTGTTACAACAAGCTCACCTTCTTCTACCTCTATAGATTTATCGATAAACTGTAAATAGCATAGGGTATTTTTTATACTTTGTCCTCTAAGAACACCAGCATTACGTGAAATATCAAGCATCGCACCAATCTGAGAATTTTGGTCAATTAAAGGTAAAATTTTACTATGATTACGTTTGACTTCAATAACCTTTCCAACAACTGCCTTTATCCCTTTGGCATAGCCTATAACGGGCATACCAACTTCAATCCCATTAGCGCTACCCTTGTCAACAACAATAGTCATAAAGAAGTTTTGCGGGTCTTTTGATACGACTTGGGCATATTCAACATAATCCATCTCAAAGCGTTCACCAAGTATTTTCCTAAGCCTAATATTATCACGCTTAAGCTCTTCAACACTAACCATAGTATTCTCAAGCTTTACCAATCTTGAACGACTTAGATTCAACTCTTCTTGTAAATTATTTATATCATTTATATTTTCATAAATTCTTCCAAGAGAACGAGTAATCCTTAGCCCTGCCGTTTGAAGTGGATATATACTAAACATATATATATTTTTCAAACTCAAAGAAAAGTTTGTTCCAGAAAAAATGATACAAGATACCGAAAATAAAGTTAATAAACAGTATGCTATAAGAGATTTAAATCTTAGAAGTACAGCGAATGGCATATGTCTTAATACCTATATCGTTTTATATTTTTAATTTCTTCAATAAATTTACCACACCCAATAGCAACACATGTCAATGGGCTTTCGGCAAGTATAACAGGGACACCCGTTTCAGATGATACATATTCTGGAAAGCCTTTTAATAAAGATGTACCGCCACTCATAACAATACCACGCTCTACAATATCTGATGCAAGTTCAGGTGGTGTCTGACTTAACACACTTTTTATAGTATCAATTATTTCTATAAGTATATCACTTATAGCCTCTTTGATTTCAGAACTATTTATAGTCAATGTTTTTGGTAATCCCGCTACAGAATCACGACCACGAATATCCATAGTCTCACTAGAATTGCCTTTAAAAGCATGACCAATTTGTATCTTTACATTTTCAGCTGTAGCCTCACCTATTATAAGGTTATGCGTTCTATGTATATATCTAATAATAGCTTCGTCAAGCTCATCGCCACCAACACGTATAGAAGCCGTTCTAACCATACTGCCCAATGAAAGCACAGCAACTTCAGTAGTACCTCCACCTATTTCAACAATCATACTGCCTCTAGGCTCACTAATAGGCATATCTGCCCCTATAGCAGCAGCACGAGCCTGCTCAACCAAGAATATAGCACGAGCACCTGCTTGTTCACAACTCTCTCTTACAGCACGTCGCTCAACCTCTGTAATACCTGTAGGAACACCTATCGCAATACGTGGTTTCACTAATGTAAATCTATTATGTACACATGAAATAAAATAACGTATCATTTTTTCGACAGTTTCAAAATCAGCTATAACACCATCTTTCATCGGTCGTATAGCAGCAATAGTACCAGGGACTTTTCCAAGCATATTTTTTGCTTTATTACCAACAGCAATAACATGCCCCGTACTTTTTTCGACTGCAACAACAGAAGGCTCTGCAAGAACAATACCCTCACCCTTTACATATACAAGCGTATTCGCCGTTCCCAAATCAATACCCATATCGCTAGAAAAAAATCCATGAACCCAACCTAACATGTTATTAACCTCTCTTTTGCTTAATAGCACAATCTCAATATTCAAATAAAAGTATCTCTACTTTTTACCATATAAAGCCTCTATTGAAGGCTTATGCGATTTATCTATATCCAAAGCTGTTTTAAACATTTTACGTGCATCAGAAGATTTCTTCATTTTATTATAAAACAGTCCTATATTATAATATACTTCTGCATTTTTTGCATCAATTTCTAACGCTTTATTATAATAAAACTTACTTTCATCATAGAGACCACTATCTCTATAAATATTTGCCAAAGATAATGAAGATTTATAGCGTATATTAATATCTGCATCATCATCAAATAAAACCAAAAGAATATCTAATGCCTCTACTGTATTATTATTTGCATAATATGATATAGCTAACTGATAATCAAATTCTTTGCTAAATATAACATCTGAAATATCTAAATTAGATGATTTTTTTGCAATATTATAATAAACAATAGCCTCATCATAAAAACCAAGATCATAACAAATAGAAGCAAGTTCTATTTTTGTTTGCACTCTTTTATCTCTATAAACCATAGCTTTTTTATAAGCATTATAGGCTTCATTATAATAGCCACTCCCCATAGACTTATAAGCATAACCAAGTTTTTGATATATTCGATAATCCCTTTTTGCCCTTGTACTAGAAAGGAGTAGTTGTTTAGAATATATTATAACACGTTCGGAAGCTAAAAAAATAAACTCATCACTACGCACAAGTATTTCATAATATAAATCTATTCCAGCCCGAAGTATGGCATAATTAAACGGCTCTTTTTCATATAGTATACGAAAAACAAAAGAAGCATTTTCATAGTCGCCAGAAGAAACATAGTCATAAAAAACCGATAATTTTTCACTTTGTATATGCTCATAGATAAAAAATATAGAAACAGATGTTATAAGACAAATAATAAAAACAATGACAAAAAACATCCTTGGATTTATTTTTTTTTCTACTCTATATTCTTGTAACATATTATATCAAATCTATTTACTTGGTAAAATATTAGTTTGTCGATCATTATACAATGATTCGATATCTTCTTTTACATTATGGTCTAAGTCTTTAGTTATTTTACATCGACCTTCAAGAATGACACCATTTTGTATTATAAGTTCTGGTGTAGATATTTCACCCAAAACACGGCTTGTTGCCAAAAGATGAACTCTACCGGTAGCTACTATATTACCAATAATAATGCCTTCTACTACAATAGAAGTAGTTTTTATATTAGATTTAACTCTACCCTTATTACCAACAAATATTTGCTCTACATCTAATACTTCACCCTCATAACAACCATCTATTTTTAATGCCCCATGTATAGATAGCTTGCCACTAAAATAAGAGCCTTCCCCTATAATCGAATTTACAATAGTTTGTTTTTGAGAAAACATTTATTATTCTCCAAATTTTATATTTCTATTTTTTAATATAGACAGCAGTATTTTTTATAGATTCATATTTGAACTTAGTATTAAATCCAAAAAGAGATTCACTATGCCCAATAAATAAATAGCCTTTTTCACCCAACACATCATAAAATCTTTGTATAGTAGAAGATTGCCCCTGCTCATCAAAGTATATTAAAACATTCCTGCAAAAAATAATATCTATATTATTTTGCGTACCATTATACATAAGATTATGATAGTCAAATGTTATTGGGGCTTTTATTTTTCTCTTCGCTACATATTTATCATCAAATTTATCAAAATATTTTTCTAAATAATGATCAGGAATAGATAAAACACGTGGCCCATCATACGTTCCTTCTTTTGCCTTTACCAAAGATTTTAATGATATATCGCTTGCATATATACGCACATTAAAATTTTCTATCTTTGGGGTTTCCAAACATGTTATAGCAATCGAATAAGGTTCTTCGCCTGTAGAACAACCGGCACTCCATATAGATATATTCTTTAATTTATGTTTCAACTTATCTTCCATAATACTCGGAAGTATATCATTTTTTAGAACTTCAAAATGCTTCTCTATTCTAAAAAACTTTGTTAAGTTTGTTGTAACATCATCTATAAATTCCATTAATTTCTGATTATCCAAAGAAATTAGAGAATAAAAATCTCGTAAATTATCCATAGAGTTACTTTTAAGGGCGTCCATCAATCTTGTCTCTAACACAGTCTTATTTATAAGATTAAAACATATACCACATTCTTTGTGGATAAGATCTTTGAACATCTTAAAATCATAATCAGATAAATTAAAAGGTGGCATAACAATCTATTTCGCCAAAACCTGTCTTACTCTATCTAACACTTTCTTTCTATCCAAAGGCTTAGTAATATAATTCTTAGCCCCTGCCAAAAGTGCTTTTTTAACCATATCCTCTTTACCAAGTGCACTAATCATAACAACCTTAGTAGTCTTATCATACTCCATTATTTTACTCAATGCTGTCAACCCGTCCATCTTAGGCATTGTTATGTCTAATGTAATTAAATCAGGTTTTAATTCTTTAAATTTCATCAAACCTTCTTCACCATTTTCAGCTGTACCGACAATATCATATTTTTCGGATACAAAAATTTGTGTAAGCTGTTTAATTACAAAAGCAGAATCATCAACTATTAAAACTCTATAAGGCTTACCTGATGACTGTATACCATCGGGCTCTTTTGCATTAAGTGTATTCATATCTATTGACATTCCTTTTACTCCAACATTTTTTTTGAAAGCACATTCCTCACCCTATCTAACACCTTCTTTCTATCCAAAGGTTTCGTAATATAATTCTTAGCCCCAGCAAAGAGTGCTTTCTTCACCATATCTTCCTTATCAAGGGCACTAACCATAATAACCTTTGCATTCTTATCATACTCTATTATTTTATTTAAAGCCGTCAATCCATCCATCTTGGGCATTGTTATATCCAATGTCACCAAATCAGGCTTAAGCTCTTTAAATTTGACAATTGCTTCTTCTCCATTTCCCGCTACGCCAATAACATCATATCTAGCTGATACAAAAAACTGTGTAAGCTGTTTCACAACAAAGACCGAGTCATCTACAATTAACACACGATAAGGCTTCCCAGATTCATCTACATCATACAGATCATCATTATTATCAAAATCAACCATTCCCCTACCCCTTATATGACACTATAGCAACAAGAACATCAAAAACACCCATAGAACTTTCAAGTCTAACATGCAAAGCTTCACTGTCTGATATAATATACTCCACATTTTCACCCTTTATTATCATAGGCGGAGTAAGACCAACATTAAATCCATATTTCTCGAGTTTTGTAACAGACAACCCACCTATAAGGTTCACAAGCTCTTTCATTGTAGAATAATAAATATCTTCAGACAAACCCTCTTTATTATCATTCATCATAAAGACTATTTTATCTGCAGTCTCCATATCTAACTCAATTACAACATTACCTCGTATATCATTAGTTAGGCCTATCATAGCTGCAATACCTGATACCGAAGAAATATTACTACTAAGCGATATATCACTTGATTTTAAACTACCATCTTTTATATATTGGCTAAGTATTTCATATGAGGCATCCACAAATGGATTTATATAATCTATAATCATAGACTCTCACATTTTTTTGTATAAAATTCATATACAAGTTTAAACAACATATCGAATTATATCAAAATTATAAAAATAATGCAAGTTGTATAAAGCGCCAAATTCAACAATACTACCGCATAAATTTTTACATCACACTCGATATAATATTATCTAATTCGTTTTCATCATAAGATTTTTTATAATTATTTACTACATATTCATAAAACAATACGAGTTTTCTTGCATGTATATCCATCGTAAATTTATTTGATATTTCTAAGCTTTTTTGAGAAAATCCCTGTCTCTTTTCAATAGTGTCTTCACATATTTTTATTATATATTTATAGAAATCATCATCATTTTTAACTAAATACCCATTTTCTTCATGAAATAACTTATCAGCTAATGCCAAGTCATTTGAGGCAACTATTGGCTTACCTGAAAATAATGCTTCTATAGCAGTTACAGGCCCTATTTCTGATAATGAAGTTGTAGAAAAATAATCTGACATAACGTATATTTCATATATATCTCCCCATGGCACAAAACCAGTAAATATAAACCTATCTTCTAAGCCACTACTTTTAACCATATCTTTTAATTTTTCGAGCAATGCACCATCACCTACAACTATAAATTTACCTACTGATGTTTGTTGAAATGCCTTTATAACTTCACTAACAAGCATATCAACACGTTTTTCATGAGACACCCTACCAACAAATAGCCCCACAATATCATCTTTATTTATATTAAACTTTTTTCTAACAAGTTCCCTATCTAATTTTTCATCATTTTTTTTAAAATTACTACCCTCTATAGCATTAACTATTAATACAGACTTAGATTTTGGCGACACTTTTTTATAATAATCTTTAATTTTTTTAGAAGGACAAATAAGACAATCAGATCTTTTTACTATATTTTTTAGAATTTTTCTAACCATTTTTTTTGGCATTAAATGCCCTATAATTTTCAAATAATGCTTATAATATTGTTCCCAATCTGTATGAGTAGTCATAACTATGGGTATACTATATTTTTTTGCAATATGAAATGCCGCTGTCCCCAAAGAAAACTCTGTATGATTATGTATGATATCTATTTTATGATTATCCATAAATTTATAAAGTTTTCTATAATTTATAATCCCAAGTCTATTTTCTGTACTTATAGAAGAACCCGATATTGAACGGAATCTATAAACATTATGCTCTTCTACATAACCCGGACATTTGATAGTAAATAAATAAACATTATGCCCTAAGTCTTCTAATGATTTTTTTTCTGATGAAACTATAGTTACCACGCCATTTTTTATAGGCAAATATGTATCCGTAAAATACGCAATATTCATAATTTTTTCTCCACCATAACTATAAATAAATAAGTGTAGATGATAAACTTAACTAGATTTATTGTCAATGATATAAAATATTTTTTAAATTGAGTAATAACAAAACAGATTAAAATATATAAACACTTGACAAAAAAAATATATTTTATATACTGACATTGTAGTTGAAATGAATTTTCTATATGATATTAATATATATAGAGTCTTGGGTGAGGATATCACTTAAGGCTCTTTTTTTATGGGAAACAATAATAATATGGACAAACGCAGAGTAAAAAAAGAAGTAAAAGAAACAGAAAATATTAAAATTATAGACAGTTCTTATTTATCTGAAAAACTCGAGATAGAGTTAACAAAAATTAACATTACACTTTTACACATAAATGTACATTTCTTAAAAAGCATCGGGGCAAAAATAGATGCTACCATATACAAAGAAGATGGTATAAGTCATCAAAATTGCTCAGAAACTACACGTATTATAAAAACAATAATAAATGAAAATAGTGATAATACTAGTAAAAATGATGAATACGATGAGGCAGATGAATATGGAATAACAGTATCAAGCCCAGGCTTAAAATGGCTGTTCAAAGGGGAAAAAGAGTTTGAAATATTTAAAAATGCCCCTATCAAAGTTATATATAATAAAAAGGCTAGTGAAATCATAGATGCCAAAACTGTCACGGGTTTGCTATTAGGCTCTGATGACAGCAGCATCGAAATAGAAAATGAAAGAGAAAATATAACTATCTTAAGAGATGCTATAGAAAAAATATACCTTAATTATTAGGTTTTATAAAAATATTTGGAGAATATAAATATGTTTGAAAATGTGGGAATGATACTAGAACAACTATCTGAAGAAAAAGATATAAGTGTAGACTTATTAAAAGAAGTCGTAGAACATTCTATGATACAGGCTTTGAAAAAAAAATATGGTGGCGATAGTAATTTCCATATAGAGTTTGATGAAAAAAATAACCCTTTAATATATAGAGGCGTTCTTGTTGTAGAAGAAGTCGAAAATTCTAAAAAAGAAATATCATTAGAGGAGGCCAAAACTATAGATGAAAATATATCTATTGGTGAAGAAGTTTGGCTTATATTAGATACTGTAGAAGAATTTGCTCGAATAGAAAGCACAATAGCGAAAACTACATTTCGTCAAAAATTAGCAGAACTAGAAAGAAATATTATTTATGAAGAGTTCAAAAGACGTGAAAACCAACTAGTCAATGGATACTTCCAAAGAGAATACAATGGCACAATATATGTAAATCTTGGTAGAGCCGAGGGTATATTATCAAAAAAAGACCAGTCACCACGCGAACATTATGCACAGGGTGACAGAATTAGAGCATATATATATTCTGTAAAAAATGACAGGTCAGGACATCCATCAATATTTCTAACTAGAACAAAAAGAGATTTCATAAGTAAACTATTTGAATTAGAGATACCCGAAATTGCTGATGGTATAGTCGAAATAAGGGCTATCGAAAGACAACCTGGGCTAAAAACTAAGGTTGCTGTATCATCAAATAAGCCAGAAGTCGACCCACAAGGTGCATGTGTTGGTGCGAAGGGTATTAGAATACAATCTATTATAAAAGAAATAGAGGGTGAAAAAATAGACATTGTAAAATGGTCAAAAGATGTACGTGAGTTTATATCAAGAAGTCTAGCCCCTGCCAAACCAAGTAGAATTATCATAACTGATGTAGAAAATAGACGTGCTATGGTTATAGTACCTGATGAACAATTATCATTAACACTCGGTAAAGGTGGATACAATATAAGGATAGCCTCTCAATTATGTGGATATCAACTCGATGTGAAAACAGAAAGTGATGTCAGAGATAATCCAGACTTAATAAAAGACTATATACAAACGAATCAAATATTTAATGATGAACAAGAGAATAATACTGAATATGGTATTTTTAAATCAAAAAATGATAATGCTGATACAACAATAAAAAGCAATCTCCACTCTCTTGAAGGCATAGCCGATGAAACTATAAATACACTTATTGAAAAAGGCATCGATTCTATAGAAACACTTTACAGATTGACAAAAGAAGAAGTTGTTGAAAAATCTGGCTTGGATGATGCTGAAATTACAAAAGTACTATTTATATTAAAAGAATCTATTGAGATTGTTGAAGATGACAATACTTATCAAAATATGGAAGATGAAGTTCTTGAAGAAGTAGAAATATATGAATGTCCAAATTGTGGGGCTGAAATAAATGAAACTATGACTAAATGTGCTTCCTGTGGTATTGAAATTAGCTTTGAATAATTAAAAAATAAAATAACAAATACTTTGTTTTACACTCCAACAAAAGAATCTAATTATTATGATATGGTTAGATTCTTTTGTTATATATACTATCAAATTAAAATCT